>CAZPWB010000001.1:0-24831 GCA_964590425.1 uncultured Lishizhenia sp.
GAAGCATACGCTGAACTCAATTCTAAATTCCAGTTTACTGTCAATGACGTAAAACGCATGGAGTTGTCTGAGCTCAACGAAGAGTTCTTCCAAAAATTATTTGGCGACGAAGTAAAAACTGAAGCCGAAATGAATAAGCGTATTGAAGCAGACCTCGCTCGTATGTTCGAGGAAGATTCAGACCGCTTGTTCACGCGCAAAGTTTATGACATGCTCTTAGAAAAGACTACCATGAACTTTCCAGAAGCATTCTTGAAGCGTTGGATCAAAACTTCAGCTGAAAAGCCAATCACCGACGAAGAAATCGAAAAAGAGTTTGCAGCGTACCTACTTTCATTAAAATGGCAGCTCATTCAAACCAAAATCTTCAAAGAAAACAACATTCAGCTCACCAATGAGGAAGTTTTAGACTTTACTAAAAACTTGGTGATTGGGAACTATGCTCAGTACGGTTTACCAGCACCTGAAGAGGCTGAGTTACTCGAAACTGCTCAGCGTTTGCTACAAAACAAAGAGCAAGCAAATGGCATCTATGACCGCTTGGCTGAAAGAAAACTCACTGACTACTTCAAAAGTGCTGTGAGCATGACCAAGAAAGAAATGAAATACGACGATTTCGTCGCACAAGCACAAGCTTAAGCGACATCCCAATCTAGCACCTGTAGGTGTTGATTTTGAGCCTTGGCTCCATAGTATAACTGCATACTACGGACCAAGGCTTTTATATTTTCGGTCTTCATGCTTCGGTTAGGGCTAAGCGCGATAATTTCTCGGGCTGGTGCTGCAGAAAGGTCTGCTAACTTTTTGATACCAAGGCGTTGCTCTTCTTTTATCCTGAAATATCCAGGAATCAAAGTATAACCACCTTGTTGTTCAACCATCTCCAAAAGCAAGGGTAAATTACCTCCTTCGTAATCCCAGTCTTCTTTATGATCTTGGGCATTGAGCTGACAAAAATGCAGCATTTGGGTGCGCAAGCAATTCCCTTGGCTGAGTAACCACGGATGCATTTTTTGAATGGTTTCGAATTGAATGGTGGGTGCCGGGTGCTGTGGACAATAAATCAAAATTTCTTCCAAAAACAAAGGTGTAGTCTGAATTCTCGGATCATGAAAGGGCCCTGCAATAATGGCGAGGTCCAGTTCTTTTTTTTCTAGGGCTTCAATTGCCTCAGTAGTTTTGAGTTCTTTAATTTTCAAACGCACATTGCTCAGTTCTTTAACCCACGTTGAAAACAAATCTGGCAACAGATAAGTGGCAATGGTAGGAATGATGCCAATTCGAATTTCTTCCTTGACATTTCCTTTGAGTTGATCAGATAAGTATTTGATTTTTTCGGTCTCAGCCAAAATTTCTCTGATGATAGGTAGTAAACGTTTCCCCGCAGGGGTCAGTTGCAGGGGTTGGGCATCTCTATCAAAAATGGCATAACCCAAAGATTCTTCGGCTTTTTTAATTTGCATCGAAAGTGTGGGTTGCGTCACAAAGCAGCGTTCGCTCGCACGTTGAAATTGCAATTCTTCACTCAGGATAACGATGTAGGTCATTTGTTGCAGAGAGATCATCCGATAGAAATTAAAAGTGTATAAATAAAATCTATACAAATATAAAACAAATCGAAAATCAATATAAGTTCTTTACGCCTAACTTTGTCTTGTAAAAGTTAAAGCTGCTTTGCATTAAATTCATGATTTAACAACTTATTCAGCCTAACTTTGTTCCAATAGTAATAACCAATAAATAAATAAACATGTCAACATTAGTAGGAAAAAAATTTCCAGACATTAGCGTAAAAGCCATTGACGAAATGGGCGATACATTCAGCATCAATGTATTGAAGCAAGCAACAGACAACAACAAAAAAGTAGTTTTATTTTGGTATCCAAAAGACTTCACATTTGTTTGTCCTACAGAAATTCATGCTTTCCAAGAAGCTGCTGCAGAATTTGAAAAAAGAAACACAATCGTTATCGGTGCATCATGTGACACTGCAGAAGTACATTTTGCATGGTTAAACACGGCCAAAGACAACGGTGGTATCGAAGGTGTTCGTTTCCCATTAATTGCTGATTCTACACGTTTATTAGCTCAAGAACTTGGTATCCTTGATTACGATATGTTTGACGAAGACAACATGGCCGGAGACAACGTACCATACCGCGCTACATATTTACTTGACGAAACCGGAATGGTATTTCATGAGTCAGTAAACCATTTCCCTGTAGGCAGAAATGTACATGAGTACATCCGTCTGATCGATGCTTTTGCACACGTTCAAAAACACGGTGAGGTTTGTCCTGCAAACTGGGAAGAAGGTAAAGATGCTATGAATGCTACACGTAACGGCGTTGCAGATTATTTAAGCAAACACTAATTACTATGTTTAGCGAATTGAACTCAGATAGCCTAGATCAATTACTAGGTGCAAATGCAAAGGTGATGGTCCAATACGGTGCCGGTTGGTGCGGAAATTGCAAAATCACCAAGCCCAAATTTAAACGTTTGGCAGAAACGCATCCAGACATTGAATTTGTCTATGTCGATGCTGAGTTGTATCCCAATTCTCGCAAATTTGCCAATGTGAGCAACTTGCCAACCTTCGCATCTTTTGAAGGCGGTCAGCTCAAGGCAGAGGCACAAGGAAATAAAATAGAAACGATTCAAGAAGTACTCGATGCGCTTACCAGTCATTAAACATATCGTTGAATTCATCGAACAAAACGATGAAGACTACATCAATGAAACTATGGAAACCCTTGAAAATCTTATTGAGGCTCCAGGTATCAAAGATGAAGAACTCGATGTGATTGGCGAGCTGCTCTCCAATTTTTCAGGAGCCATTGAAGTACATCGTGACATCCAAAAAGGAATTCCAAAAAAGGAAGCCCTCAACGGATTCATGAAAAGAGTCACCGGATCTATTAACTAACAAAAACCACCTTCGGGTGGTTTTTTTATGCCTATCTTTGCGGCATGTCTGACTTACTTAGTAAACTAGAAGCCATTCATTTTCGCTTCATTGAAGTGGGTAAAATGATTACCGATCCCGATATCATTTCGGACATGAATCGGTATGTCAAACTCAACAAAGAATACAGAGACCTTGAAGTTCTTGACCAAGCTTATTCCAAATACAGTTTAGTCCTAGGAAATCTAAAAAGTGCCAAAGCGCTTTTAGAAGAAGAGCAAGATCCGGAAATGCGAGAAATGGCCAAGCTTGAAATCGATGAACTCGAGCATCAACGTCCTGTCCTAGAGGAAGAAATCAAATTGCTTCTGATCCCAAAAGATCCTGAAGACGACAAAAATGCCATCTTAGAATTGCGCGCCGGAACCGGTGGCGACGAAGCCTGTATTTTTGTAGAAGATGTCTTTCGCATGTACACCATGTATTTCAAAAATATGGGCTGGAATTACGAAGTCATCAACTCTTCAGAAGGATCTGTTAAAGGCTACAAAGAAATTGCAATGGAAATTACTGGCGCAGGCATTTATGGTTCTTTAAAATTTGAATCGGGCGTGCATCGCGTTCAACGCGTTCCTGAAACAGAATCTCAGGGTAGGGTACACACTTCGGCCATAACAGTTGCTGTTTTGCCTGAAGCAGAAGAAGTAGATTTCGAACTTGACATGAACGATGTGCGCAAGGATACCTTTAGGGCATCCGGAGCAGGTGGTCAGCACATTAACAAAACTGAATCAGCCATTCGCCTCACGCACATCCCAACAGGTACGGTAGTAGAGTGTCAGGATGGACGCTCTCAGCACAAAAACCTAGAAAAAGCCATTTCGGTTTTGCGTTCAAGGCTCTATCAAATAGAACTAGACCGCGTTCACAACGAACGCGCGGCGCAAAGAAAGACGCTCGTTTCTACCGGAGACCGCTCCGTAAAAATCAGAACTTATAACTACCCACAAGGCCGCATCACCGACCACCGTATCAACAAAACCATGTATAACTTGGGTGTTTTTATGAATGGCGATATTCAAGAAATGCTTGAAGCGCTCAAAATGGCCGAGAATGCAGAAAAACTCAAAGGAGAAACCGCATGACAAAAGCTGAATTAATCGCGCAAATCAAACTTAAATCATCGTTTTTATGCGTTGGGCTAGATCCAGATTTAAGTAAAATGCCGCCACATCTTCTAGACGGCCCAGACCCTTTATTTGAATTTTGTAAAGCAATCATCGATGCCACACATCCTTATGCGGTTGCTTTCAAACCAAATACTGCATTTTTTGAATGCCACGGTGCAGCTGGTTGGGAAGCACTGAGAAAAACGATAGCTTATATCCCAAAAGAGTGTATGGTTATAGCCGATGCCAAGCGCGGTGATATCGGAAACACTTCTAGCTATTATGCAAAAACCTTTTTTGAACACATGAATGCCGATGCCGTAACGGTAGCACCATACATGGGTTCAGATTCTGTTTTACCTTTTCTAGCTTTTGAAAATAAATGGGTGGTTTTATTAGCGCTTACCTCTAATGAAGGCGCCAAAGATTTTCAATTAGCTCCTGAAAACAGCGTTCCGTTATACGAGCAAGTGCTCAGAAAATCGGCAGCATGGGGAAGCTCAGAGCAGTTGATGTATGTTGTAGGTGCAACTCGTGCTGAAGATATTGCCAAAGTAAGAGCACTGGTTCCTGATTATTTCTTTTTGGTTCCTGGTGTAGGTGCTCAAGGTGGAGACCTCGATGCTGTCGTGAAATACGGAGCAAATTCAGAATTAGGTCTTCTTGTGAATTCGTCACGTGCAATTATCTATGCCTCTAAAGGTGAAGATTTCGCACTTGCCGCCAAAAAAGAAGCGCTGAATATACAAAACCAAATGGCCGTGCATATTCAGCGCCTCGCGTTGTAATTTGTACTTATCTTGTAGCTAGATCTGCGTTTTGTTCAGTTTGTTGAACGCTTCCGTAGGCATCACAGCTTGCTTTACGACCTGCGCCGCATGAAGCTAAGAACAATACAGCAAAAAGTGCTGCTAGAATAAAAGTTGATTTTGATTTCATGGTGCTTGTTTTGTTGTTGTTAACTCCTTTAACGGAAGTGATTTTACAAAGTTACAATTTTTACAAAATTAGATCGTTTTAAGTTGTTCAATGAGCCTGCAGTTTCGAATTTTATGGACATTTTTTTTCGGCGTTCAATTCCTTGTTCAGGCACAGCCAACAATTCATTTTCCTCACGATTTTCCATCAGACTTAAAAAAGATTTGTCAGCGCTATGCGAAGCAAGTTCAGCCCCAAAATTGGCCGCTTGTACAAAATCAAATGCAGCTCGAAGCCTATGGATTAGGTTATTTTTTGTTTGAATCAAATATTACCCAACAAAACGATTCTCTATTTGAAATCAACTTAGACGCGGGCCCTCGCTTTGAATCAATAGAACTTATAAGTCATCAAAGTACGCAGACCTTAAAGCCATCTGCCTTTCAGTCGTTAGTAAAAGATAGTTTAGCCGCTTATCTCGATCATGGTTATCCTTTTGTTAAACTCACGCTTGAAACAATTTCAGCCAATGAACCTCGGTTTAGATTACAAATAGATAAAGGTCCTCGAATTTTATTTGGTGAGCTAGTTGTCAAGCCAGAAGGAATCATCCAGGCGAAGGTCTTAGGGCAATTGTTACAAATAGAAGCGGGCAAAGAATTTTCAATTCATCAACTCGAGCAAATACGCAGTAAACTGGCATTACAGCCTGGCATCAAATTACTCAGAGATCCGGAATGGTTGGTGCAAGACGACCGCGCAAGTGTTTTTATTTACTTAGAGCGCATCAAAACGAGTTCTGCAACTGGTATGCTCGGTTTACAGCCTAATCCACTCACGCAAAAAAATGCTTTAGTTGGAGAATTACAGCTTAGTTTGCAAAATGCCTGGCAAAAAAATGAAAAGTTTTCTTTGAATTGGAGAAGTATAGCCCCCCAGGTGCAAATGCTGCAGTCTCAATTATCTTGGCCATATATTGCAGGTTCGGCCTACGGCTTGCATTCGAGTCTGAAAATGTACAAAAGAGACACGACGTTTTTAGAGTTTAAATCACAGCTGGGTTTGCAGTATCAATTACCCAAGGCTTGGCAAATCTTAGGAATTTTTGATTTTTGGCGCTCAAGTAACTTGCAATCTATGCAAGTATCTCAGTTAGCAAACTTCAGAAATGTCTCTTATGGCTTAGGTTTACAACGAAAAACACTCAATAATCTTTTCAATCCAACAAAGGGGCAAGTTTTTTCCGGGCAATTTCTTGTTGGAACAAAAAAAGTAACACAAGCACATTTGACTTGGCGTCTTGAAGTACAACAGCAACAGTTTATCCCTTTAGCAAAAAGACATACCTTGTTATTTCAGCAGCAGTTTTGTCATATTGCCTCTGATTCACTATACCGCAACGAACTCTTTAGATTTGGTGGCTTAGATCGCATGCGTGGCTTTGACGAAGAAGCTTTTTTTGCTTCCACATATGCATTTGCAGGATTAGAATATCGCTTTATTCTCGATGAATTTGCATATGCTGCTGTTTTCACAGATTGGGCGGCAATTCGCAATCAAACTATTGTATCCGCACCATATTTTGTAAGTGCTGTTGGAATTGGTCTTTCACTCGGGTCTGATAAGGGAAGTTTCAAGCTCAATTATGCTCTGGGGTCTTATCTCGGGCAGCCGTATCAGCTCAATGCGGGAAGAATTCATTTAGCCTACATTTCTTATTTTTAAGCATGAAAATCATTTTTGCTAGTCAGAATCAAAAGAAAACTGAGGAAATCCGTTCTTTGCTACCTCCTGGAATTATTTTAGAAAATCTTCATGATTTACAGCTTGAGGAGGATATTCCTGAAAATGAACCTACCATTGAGGGCAACTCAGCATTCAAAGCACAATGGGTTTTTCAAAAGTTTGGGCTTCCTTGTTTTGCCGACGATACGGGTTTAGAGGTTTTTGCGCTAAATGGAGAGCCTGGTGTGCATTCGGCGCGTTATGCTGGTGCCACACGATCGGATCAAGCAAATATGGATCTTTTGCAATTGAACTTAAAAGATAAAGCAGATCGGAGCGCACAATTCAAAACAGTGATTACATACTGCGATCAAGACCAAGAGCTTCAGTTTACTGGCATTGTGAGCGGCAGAATTTCTGAGGAGGCTAGGGGTGAGCACGGCTTTGGTTATGACCCGATTTTTGAACCTGAGGGCCTTGAACGAACCTTTGCAGAAATGGATTTAGCAGAAAAAAATAGCTACAGCCATCGTGCGCGTGCTTTAGCGCAATTACTGAGTTTTTTAGAAAAAATGTAAGTTAGCTCAGGAAGTCTGAAGCTTTAGACTTTATGATAATGGCTACATTTTGAACATCGCCATTTATGGGTGGGCAAAGCTTAGTGATTTTGACTTTCAACTTTTCAATAGTCTTTAATTCTTGAAATATACGCCGACTAATGCGCTGCCCAACATGTTCAATGAGTTTGGAGCGTATAGCCATTTCTTCCGCGACAATTCTATTGATGTCGACGTAATCAACGGTTTGCGTTAAATCATCAGTGAGTGCTGCGCTCGTGAAGTCAGTGGTCAGAGATACATCAACAATGTAATGCCCTCCAATACGCCCTTCTTCCGCTAAACAGCCGTGAAAAGCGTAAAGTTGAATGCCGTTAACTTCAATTTGCTGCTTCATTGACAATGCGTTCAATTTCCTTGATACCGAGTTCCATTCTTGCAAGCACTTCTTCTTTTCCTAAAAAAGATGAAACGTCAAACATGCCAGGCCCTGCGCCAACGCCTGTAATGGTAAGGCGATATGGAAGCAGGATTGCTCCGATTCCGAGTTGTTTGGCTTCTAGGAAGGATTTAAATGCGTGTTCAATGTTTGCTGCTGAAAAATCTGAGAGCGTATTTATGATTTCTTTCCATTCTTGCATGTAAGCAAAAGTTTCTGCTTTCCATTTTTTGCGAATTGTTTCAGCATCAAAATGAACAGGGCGTTCTATCAGATAGGCACCTTCTGTCAGGATATCCTGCGCAAAAGTGGCGCGTTCTTTCATGAGGCCACAGATGATAGCTAAGCGCTCGGGTGCCATCTTGAGCTCGTTTTGAGCCAAGAGCATTTGTGCCAGTTCTTCATCAGTAAGCGCGCGCAAATACTGTTGTTGGAACCATTTGGTTTTGTTTGGGTCAAATTTAGCACCAGCTTTACTTACGCGTTCAAGTGAAAAGGCCTCGACCAATTCATCAAGGGTGAATAATTCTTGTGTGGTTCCCGGATTCCAGCCAAGAAGGGCCAACATATTGACAAAGGCAGTTGGTAGGTATCCATTTTCGCGGTAGCCAGAATAAAGTTCGCCCTCTGCGGTTGTCCAGTTGGTAGGAAACACAGGAAAACCAAGACGATCGCCGTCGCGCTTAGAAAGCTTGCCGTTTCCGTCAGGACGCAAAAGCAATGGAAGGTGCGCAAACTCTGGGCAATCCCAACCAAAGGCCTGATAAAGTAAAACATGTAATGGCGCTGAAGGCAACCATTCTTCGCCACGAATGACATGACTGATGGCCATGGTGTGGTCGTCTACAATGTTGGCAAGGTGATAAGTAGGCATGCCGTCACTCTTGAAAAGTACTTTGTCATCGAGGTTATTGGTATTGACCACGACCCAACCCCTGATGAGGTCATGAAAACGCACATCTTGATTGCGCGGCATTTTCATACGGATTACATAGGGTTCATTGGCAGCCAAAAGTTGCTCAACTTCTGATTTTGGAAGTGTTAAGGAATTGCGCATGCTACTGCGCGTAACGCTGTTGTATTGCCAGTTAGGCATGCCCATATTTTTGGCTTGGTCACGCATGCGATCAAGGTCTTCGGCAGTGTCAAAAGCATAATAAGCTTTGTCTTCAGCAACAAGCTGTTCGGCATATGGTCTGTACATTTCTTTGCGCTCTGACTGCACATAAGGGCCGTAATCGCCACCTAAGCCTGGGCCTTCAGTGGGCATAATGCCACACCATTCAAGGGCATCCATGATATATTGTTGTGCTCCGGGTACAAAACGCGTTTGGTCCGTATCTTCAATACGAATTAAAAATGTGCCGTTGTGTTTCTTGGCAAACAAGTAATTGTATAATGCGGTGCGTACACCACCCATGTGTAGTGGGCCTGTAGGTGACGGAGCAAAGCGAACGCGAACTGGAGTTGTTGACATAATATTTAAATAGGTTGCAAAGATAGTAAATTGAAAAAGAATCAAGTAAGGAATAGACCTGAGTAGCGTCTAAAGGCGAAAATAAATTCAATAAAAAAAGGCGCTACTGGCGCCTATTTTTATTGAAATATTTGAAAACGAGCTTAGATAATTATTTTCTGAGCTTTTCCGTTTTGATTCTTTAAAAAGTAGATGCCGCTCGGGAGCTCGCGCGTTGAGATGCGGTGGTTACCTTTTGTAAAAGTGAAACTAGCTTGGGCTTGCCCTAGCATGTTTAATAATTCTAGTGATAACGCGCTATCATTTTCAATGTAAATGAAATCTGCATCTTGACCTTTTAGGCGCCACTGATTTACCTGAATATCTGAGATGCCTACACCACCGTCTAGGTTAATTTTAACGATGTAGTCCAGCACATTTGCGCAAGAGTCGTCATAGATGGCATAGTTAACCAAACCTCGTGTGATATCGTCGTAGCCATCTAAAATTAAATTTTCGATATAGGTAGAGTCTTGGGAACAAAAACAATTAGCATTGACTTGGAAATTTTTGTCTGTTAAGTTCTGTAGGTTGTAAGAGGTGTTGTAACAAATTGTGTTGTTTTCAATAAGTGTCGAGTTAGGGCTGTAAGCCAAAACAGCTACACCAACAGTGTTATCGTTGATGATATTGTTGGTTAAAATTCCGTTGTCTCCTAGGCGAACAGCTAAATCATTGTTTTCAAAGATACAATTACTGATATTACAATTTCCAGTGTTATCCATAGCAACCCCGTTACCCTGAAACAAACAATTTTGAATGGTGTGGCCAAAGGCTTCGGCAAAAGCAAAATCATTATCAATAAATTGACAGTTTGTAACCATACCTGGTGAACCTACGATATTGTTACCATTTCCTTGAAAAAGACAATTGGAGACGCTGATGAAATTAGACCAAGTAAAGGAACAAAAGTTATCGATGAACTGACAATTATTTGCCGTTAAGGATCCATAGAGTAGTTGAGCAGCTTGCCCAACGCCATTCTCTTGGAATAAACAACCGTCATAGACCATATCAGCATTTAATTGAACACTATAGTTGTTGTTTTTGAATTGGCAGTTGGTCCAGTTGTAACTCACACCTGGTTGAGCAATATCGTTGGAAATACCATACCAGCTTCTTTCTAGTCTGAAGCGATCCATTTGAACATTGCCACCCTGTGATCCTTTGATGCTAATACCCATCCATGTTTGGCCTTGAGCCGCTGAAGCTTCGTCTGTTGTAAAGGTGATCGGATTGGCATCAGTTCCTACGGCTACTAAGGTGCCTCGTATTTCCAAATAGCGAAAATTTCCAGTATTAAAAGAATAATCAGGCGTTACCTTGACGATTACGCCGGGTTCAATGGTAAGCGTTACACCCGGGAAAACGACCATAGAACCTGTCATGAGGTAAGGGCTATTGGCAGCTGTCCAGGTTGTGTTTTGGTAAATACCGCCCGATACGGTTGTTTGCGCAAAGACGCTACTAAAAAGGAAGAACGAAAAAAGGAGAAAGAATGCTTTCATAAAAGAGTAGTTAATGAATGATCACAACAAGCAAGTTCAACTTGCCGCATTCAAAACAATTACAGTCAGAAAAAGTTGCCTTTATTGCCGGGTTTATATCATAAAAAATAATTATGATAAAAAAGAGGGCAAGCCATTGGCTTGCCCTCTTTATAAGTGTTTCAGTTTAATTTATTCAATGACGAATTCTCTTTGAATTGTTCCGTGAATAGTGTCAACTTTTAAGTAGTAAACACCCGCTTTCAAATCACTAGTGTTGTATTCCAAAACAGGAAGTTTTGCGTTGTTCTCTTTCGTAATTGTTCTTCCTTGGATATCTGTAATTTGATAAGCAACGATGTCAAGCCCGTTTACTTGCGCATAGAGTTTAGCACTTGTCGGAACCGGGAAAACAGAGAAATTAACAGCTAATTGCTCTTCTAAGCCCATGTCACATGCTAAATAACTCATGTTAGCAAAGTTGACATGACAAGCGAAATAAACTGAGTCAATGTATGGGTTGCGATTTCCTTGTAGCGTATATGCATATTCGTGGCGTGCTATCTCGTAGTTATCGGGTAGGTCATTGAAGTGCCAAGTTTTCAAAGATTCTTGGCTCTGGTTAGCAGGAAGCTGCCAGTTGTTGCCCGCCTGTCCGTTGTAACAGGTTGCCATATAGAAAATTGAGCGTGCAGCATTTCCTTTTTGCTCAGGTCTTGGTTCGTAAACCAATTGATTACCAGAATAGCCTACTCGACCACCGAGATAGGTAAATACAACATTACCGTCTATATCCATTAAAGGCAAATTGCTTCGAGGTGTGTTAGCTTGTTGAAGATTTGTAGGCCAAAGGTTGTGTTGATCACTATATTCTGGTTCTTCTGGGTTGTCACATGGGAAAGTTGGCATCCAAGAGTGTGAATAGGTATGCTCTCTAGAATAACCGGTAGATGTCCAGGTGAACGGGTCATTGAAAACTTTGCGTTCACCCGAGTAAACACAAACTACAAATGATTGTCCATTTGTGGTATCGCGCACCTCATACTGATTGAGCATGGTTGTAAGGTAGTTGTAATAAGAAATAGAAGTGTGCGGATTGATCAAGGCGCTGATGCTAGAAAGAAAGTTTGATGAACCTGACTGAATACCGGCATAGTAGTTGCCAATTTGCTCACCTTGACTCGTCACATTCCCTGTTGCAGGGTTTGTTGTTTTGTAATTTTGATATCCCGATGGGCCATTAAAAGCATAAACGGCAAAATGATAATTTGTATTGGCTTCAATATGGCGCGGTGTAAATGCGGTGCCAGCTCCTACATAAGCTACCTTTGCATTGCCAATGGCATCTCCTCGTTTGTATGAAGTTCCGTCTATTGGAAGCCCAATAACTGGGCCGCCAGTGCGCCATAGAACAATATAGTTTTCTGTTGCTACTGCAGGATACTCTCCGGCTAAGGTGTATGCTTTTACTACCGGAAAAGTCAAGCTTGCAGGATTTGCAGCCGGTTCAGTAGCTAAGTTATTTGTTCCAATTCCATAAAGATGGATAATATAAGGGTTTTCATCGCTGTCGTCATTGGCAATCGAAAGCGTAGCTAAGCGTGAACCCGGACCACCTGCGGTGTAATTTAAAGTAACCGTTTGGCTGCTGTTTCCACCTATAACAACATTTGCGTTGCAAGAATAGTCTGAAGCATTGGCACCACTCAATGTAGCACCAGAAACTGTAAGGTTTTGAACACCATAGTTCTCAATGGTAATAGTTGTTGAAGCATTAGTACCAACTACGTACGTATTTCCGGTTAAAACATTTGTGCCATTAATTTTAACATTGATTTCTCGGGCTGGAGCAACGTAAGTAAAGATATCTTGTGTGCTTCTTGGAATGAGTTGGTAATTGGTATTAAATTGTCCCATGAGTCCAATAATGCTAATTGGACCAGATGGAATCGCAGATCCGTCAATATTTGTAGTTCCGTTGATGCGTACATCAAAAGTATTAGAACCATCGAAAATTTGAACCGTGCTGTTTCCTGTGGCAAAGCTACCCGTTTGAACAAAGGTAACGTTGTCAAAACGCACTAGCTGTCCCTCAAGCGCCTCACCAGCACTTGGAATAGGTATGACTTGAGCAGTGGGCTGAACGACTGCTTGGCCATGATTGGTAAAAGAGTTAGTAGGTGATAATTCTAAAAGGCCATTGAATTCAAAAAGTACCCCAACAGCTGTAATGGAGTCTCCTTTAATAATGGTGTTTAGGTTCGAACCGTAACACGCAATTCCGGCTGTTCCGTCTTGCAAGTAGCGAATTGGACCAAGCTCACTACCATTTGTAACAACTCCTGATACTGTAACTGTTTGACCAATTCCAAGATTACGTACTTGTTCAATTGTTTGTGCAAATAACTGCTGTCCGAAGCAGCTAAGCGCAATACTGAGTAATAGTTTTTTCATAGTTAGAATTGAATTGCTAAATTGACATTGTAACGCAGCCCTTGTCCGAACATGACGGCGGCAGATTGCGCATTGAATTGATCATAGATGCTGTTGGCGTTGTTAGTAGCATCTGAAATAAAAGAGGTATTGAGTAAGTTTGTAATTGCCGCACCAAAACTCACCTTTTTGTAGCGGTACCCTGCAAAAATATTGATAAGTGAGTAAGAAGGAATTTTCCAGGAATCACGACCACCGTTGGCACCTTGCAAAGAGAAAGGATCGAAGTTGGCGTAATAGCGGTCAAAAAACTGACCTTGCATTTTGATGTAGCCATTTTTAATCGGTTCATATCGAAGGGCTGCTGCTAATGCAGTTTGAGCAGCATCGCCTACATGTACGCCTTTGGCATCAAAAGTAAATTCTAAAGAGTCATATTGCGGGATAAATACTGTTTTGCTCGAGTTCCAAACCCAATTTCCAAGGGAGAACATAAATTCGAACGAAAGTTTAGGACTGATTTCCCAAGCGATATCAATTTCTTGTCCTACGTGAATGGCATCCATTCCATTGATGTTAACTCGTATGAACTCTGTAGGGTCATTAGGGTCAGGAACGGCTACACCATATGGAAAAGGTTTATTTTTCCAATTTGTGAAATAAGCATTAAAATTGACGCCAAAGTGCTTGTTAGAATAATGATACCCTGCTTCAGCAGCATAAATAATTTCATTTACAATTTCAGCGAAAAATGAGTTGGAATTATTGTCAATAACATTAGAAAATTGTGGCGTACGATTGAGATATCCTAGGTTGCAATAAATATCTTGAAACTTATTGAGTTTGTAGCTCAAGCCTCCTTTGACTGTAACACCTGGTATGTATTTCCATTCGGTCGAGAAATATTCGAGTCCTGGAGAATTGGCATCATAGGTTTGACCTTGATAAACGACAGTATCTAGCGCGCCAATGCGCAATACAGTATCTCCAAGGTCAAGAACTTTGCGTTGAAAATAATCGATGCCCTTGTACCCGTTAATAATACTAGAAACATTGATAAACCAATTGACTTTTTCGCTACTGTGTTCAATTTGGCCAAAAACGCCGGCGTACTGCACAACGCCATCGCGATCCGCATTAAAAGTGTTCTTGGCAATTTTATCACCTACTCTTTTCATCGGATTTGGATCATTGAAATTGGCGCTACTAACGAAGTAATCAGCACCTAATAAATTGGTGATTACTTGATAGTGTCGTCCTTCGTAATAGCGATAATCAAGGCCGCCAGAAATAGCTGTTTTTTTGTTGTATTGGTAATTGAATTGCCCTAGGTAGCCAAGCCAAAAGTGATTATTCATACTAGCCAATAATATTTGACTTGCTTTGATTTCGGTGGTTGAGTAAATTGGGTCGATATTAGGCGTCCCGAAAAGAGAATTGACTGTGTTTTCGATGACCATTTGGTCCCAGTCAATGTTCATATTGCTATCTCTTAAGATTGCTGAAGAGTTGAAAATACTTGTGCCTCCACCCCGGCCAATAGAGAGATAAGCAAGGTTTGAAATATCTAATTTTTCGTTCACGGACCAAAAGTCCTTTAATGTGATTTGTGGTTTATTGTAAAAATTCTGACGTTCGCTTAAATGTACTTTATTTCCTTCCTCATTGGTGATTTGGCCCCAATGTTGGTTAAAGCGGATACCACGATCATTCAACAACAAAGTCGAGTCAAAAGGAACACCTAATTCTTGTGATCTTTCTGCATCCCAATATTGAATAGGCTGGAAAAAAGATCGCTGCCCGTGTTTTTGGGGTGCAGCAAAAGCAGAGAGTGTTAACAAGTGATTATCTAGTCGTTTAGTTATTTTTGCGTATCCGAAATAACCTTGTGTTGGTGTACCTTCGACCCATCCTTGTCCTTGTTTGTAAGAGCCAGAAAAGGTTAATCCCCAACCTGATTTAGTCATCCCAGTATTGTAAGATAGTGAACTACGTAAAAAGTTTCCGGTGGCGTATTCTTGCTTAAATGACCCGCCTTTTTTTGTACCAACTCCTTGTGTGATGATATTGATAGTTCCACCAATGGAAGGCATGGCAATTTTCGTGGCACCCAAACCCCTTTGTACTTGCATTTGAGAGGTAATGGCGTCAAGTCCGAACCAATTTGACCAATAAACAGCCCCATTTTCCATGTCATTGACTGGAACGCCATCGATCATGACACCCACGTTTCGTTGGTCAAAACCACGGACATTAATCCGGGCATCACCATCGCCGCCACCTTGTGTGGTTGCATAAACACCAGGCGTGCCATTTAAGAGCATTGGTAAATCGCGTGAAGCTAATTCTTCAGTGATTTTTTTGGTGTCAATTTTAGTAACGGCCACAGGAACGTTTTGTCCGCGAACAAGGTTGCCGATGACGCGTATCTCTTTGACTTCTTGCGTTTCACCGATAATGATGTCTTGAACTAAGGAAGGCTTGTTTAAGTCGATATCAAAACGTAAGGTATCTTGTAAAGGTAGGGTGAAGACTAACTGATATAAACCGTAAGGAACGTTCTTGAATTCATAGAATCCATCCTCGTTAGTTGCCATTCTTGCCACTACGGTGTTACTTTTTAATAGCGTAATTTTAGCACCTAGTACGGTAACTTCACCAGGATTCATGGTGGCAACACCTGAAATGGAACCCGTTTGCTGAGCAAATGAAAATTCCAAGGAAACTGCACAGAGCAGTAGCAGTAAGAAAGGACGCATTTGTTAGCGAATGATTACTTTGTGTAGCGTTTGCTCACCTTCGATATTGGTCAAGCGCAAAAAGTAAACACCTTGTAGTGTGCTGAGGTCCATTTCAAAAACTGCTTGCGTTGCCGCTATGCTGTATTCTTTTACTTGCTGACCAAGAGAAGAAATCACTTGAACTTTACGCACTTGGTTTTGAGTTTTTATAAAAACGGTTCCGTTACTTGGGTTCGGATAAATACTTGGCGATTGTGAAATGGTTTCTTTAACGCTGATTGTGTTACATTCGCAGTTGTGCGAACCTAAAGAAGTCCAATTGCCATCGAGAATAGGATTTCCAGAGGTGCCGTAAAGTGTGTCGCCGTTGGCATCGAGTCGGACAACAACAGGTGGTATGCTATCCCATTCTAAAAGAGGGTCAAAAAATGACGGATTACCAGTTTGACCTTTCAATATAGTGGATTTACGAATCATGCTATGATCTTTGGTGATGAGCGCACCAAGACCAGTACTGTATGGAAATTGACTAGACCAGGCACCATCATTGCCAGCTGCAGTACCAGTTTCATTAGCTGGATTTTCACCAATTTTACCAAAAATGTCGACAATTGCAAAGCCGCTTACGTTGCTTGCATTAATTACTGTAGTTGCTGTTGTTGGAAGGGTGCCCTTTCCTAATAAAATAGCATCGTTGCCATTCCAATAAAAAGCGTTAGAAGCATTGTAATTAGGGCAGAAAAAACCGTCTGCACGGCCTTGAAGTGAATCCCAAACGGGTGCTTCTTGACCTGTTCCATTCGGATCAAGTTTTTGTAATACTGCAACAAAAACTCCTTTCGCTGGAACGGTTCCACTCAATTGAACGGAGTTCGCAACAGTGGCTGTGGTAGCTCCATTTGAATAACGACTCACAAAGTATCCTGATAAATCAATTGGGTTGTTTGTGGGGTTGTAAATTTCTAAGGCTTTGTTATTTGACCAACCTTCAACGTATTCAGAAATGAATAATTCGTTACAGGTGTTTTGAGCGAACGCGGATAGAGAAATAAACGCGCCAATAAAGAGTAATGCTTGCTTCATGAGTGTTATGAAATTAATCAACTGACATTCAGCTTTTTGGTGTGAATCAACTTTTTATGGTTTCGGCAAACAGATGTGCGTCAAGGAGGTCATAAAAAGTCCATTACAAATTTAAGTATTTTATCGAAATCAGAAAAATTTTAAAATGAAATCTCTTTTATTAAAAAGTTAAGTCAGTTTTCTGGCTTGAGTACAATCTGTGTATCTTAGAGCCATAATATTTGAATATGAAAAGCGCACAATTACTTTTTTTACTTTTTTGCTCAGTTACACCATTATTTTTTGCTCAAAATTTAAGTGTGGAGCGCATATGGAAGAATTACGAATTCTCAGCGAAAGGAACAGGTAGCATCCAGGCTATGAATGATGGTGAGCATTTTGTTTCAATTTCTGAGGATGGTGCCATTGTTTCAAACTCAATTACAGCACAAGGAAAAGAACAACAAAAAGTCCTGATACCAAAGGATAAGTTGGTTTGGAATGGCAACGCCATCTCTGTAGCTAGTTTTGAATTTAATGCTACTGAAGATAAGATTTTACTCTGGACAGCTCCAAAAGCCATTTACAGAAGGAGTTTCGAAGCCTTTTATTTTTTATACGACATCAAAACTCAAAAATTAGCAGCTCTAGACGAAATCCATACACCTCAAACTTTAGCTGAATACAGCCCAGATGGCACAAAGGTATCTTACATACATGGCAACGATATTTTCATAAAAGACCTAAACACTGGTAAGGTTCGAAAAATGACCCAAGATGGAAAGCGCAATAAAATAATTAACGGAACCACCGATTGGGTTTACGAAGAAGAATTTGCTATTACAAAAGCTTATGGATGGTCTCCAGATAGCAAGTATCTGGCATTTCTCAAATTTGACGAACGCGAGGTTCCAGAATTTCAAATGGCGATGTATGGTGAATTGTATCCTGAACAGTATACTTACAAATACCCAAAAGCCGGGGAGCAAAACTCAAAAGTAACTTTGAATTTATTGCAAGTTTCCAATGGAAAAATCCAGCAAATAGGTTTAGGTGAATACGAGTACATACCTCGACTAACCTGGTCAAAGACGGCCAATCAGTTAGTGGTTCAAACCATGAATAGACATCAAAATGAACTCAATTATTGGCTCATAGACTGCAGTGGCAAGCAACTTTTTCAAAAGAACATCTACCAAGAAAAGTCGGATACCTATGTTGAGGTTGATGATAATCTCATGCTACTTGCCGATGGGCAGTCATTTTTGCGCTGCAGTGAGCAGTCTGGTTACAATCACATTTATCAGATCGGTTTTGATGGAAAAGCGCGTGCAATTACAAGTGGTTCTTGGGATGTCATAGCTTTTTTGGGCATGGATCAAGCAAATCAAACCCTCTATTTTGCGAGTGCAGAACAAGGGGCGATCTATAAATCGATTTATTCAGTAAAACTAGATGGTTCCAATAAAATGAACCTTACTCCTGAAATTGGTTATCACAATGCTGATTTTTTAAATGGCATGAAGTACTTTATTCATACCTATTCTACTGCCAATATGCCTCCAATTAGTGTTTTGCGAGCAGCGAATGGGCAACAAATTCGTGTTTTAGAAGACAATGCAGCTTTGTCGGAAAAGATGAAAAATGAAATGCTCAACCCAAGAACTTTTCTTAAAATTCAAACCGGAGAAGTGGAGCTAAATGCATCCCTCATTTTACCATTAAATTATGACCCGAATAAAAAGTATCCTGTTTTTGTAAATGTTTATGGTGGGCCGGGGCACAATGAAGTTCTTGACGCTTGGGATGGCAACGATTACTTTTTTCATCAATTATTGGCGCAGCGAGGTTATATGGTATTAAGTATAGACCCACGTGGAACACAGTACAGAGGTGCCGCATTTAAAAAATCCACCTATTTACAATTAGGCAAGCTTGAAATTGAAGATGTACTTGCGGCAACAAAAGTTTTTGCCGAGCGCCCAGATGTTGATCCGAAGCGTTTGGGTATCATGGGTTGGAGTTATGGTGGTTTCATGTCATCACTGGCCATGACCAAAGGTAATGGCTTATTTAAAGTAGGTATTGCTGTTGCGCCAGTTACCAATTGGCGTTATTACGATAACATTTACACGGAGCGCTTCTTGAGGACGCCCCAAGAAAATGCAAAGGGCTATGACGAAAACTCACCAATTAATTATGTCAAAGACTTACAAGGAAAGTATTTTTTAATTCATGGATCAGCTGACGACAACGTGCATTATCAGAATAGCATGGAGATGATTTCAGCCTTGGTCAAAGCCAATAAACAATTCGACCTATTTATCTATCCAAACAAGAATCACGGAATCTATGGCGGGAATACGCGAAACCACCTTTTTCATATGATTTTTGACTATATAGAAGACGAACTATAAACATTATAAAATTATATGTGTTTTTTGTAAGTACTCTTGAACACAATTGCACATTCTTTTGTAATTTAGGCACGCAATTATCAAACGCATATACATCCATCCAATGAGTGAAACAGCCAAAATAGAGCTAGACGGCAAAGTATACGAACTACCAGTGATCGTAGGTTCAGAAAATGAAAAAGCAATTGACATCTCCAAACTTCGTGACCTCACAGGTTATATTACCCTAGATACAGGTTATAAAAACACGGGGGCTACCAAAAGTGCCATTACGTATTTAGATGGTGAGGAAGGAATTCTACATTATCGTGGTTATTCCATCGAGCAATTGGCTGAAAAAGCTAGTTTTGTCGAGGTAGCTTACTTGCTGATTTATGGCAATTTGCCAAATCAACAAGAGCTAGACGCCTTCCAAGATAGCGTTTGTAAGCACACGCTTGTTCATGAAGACATGAAGCAGTTCTTTGAGGCGTATCCATCGAAGGCGCATCCAATGGGTGTTCTTTCTTCAATGGTAGCTTCTTTGGCAACATTCTACCCAGAATCACTAGACCCAAATCGCAGCCCTGAGGCTAAGAACTTGACCATTCATCGCATTTTGGCAAAATTGCCAACCTTAGCAGCATGGTCCTATAAAAACCTGATTCGTCATCCGTTCATGTATCCGCGCAACGAATACGATTATTGCAAAAACTTCATGTACATGATGTTTGCGATGCCGACTCAAGATTACCATGTTGACCCAGTTGTCATTGATGCATTAAATAAATTACTTATCCTTCACGCAGATCACGAGCAAAATTGTTCTACCTCAACTGTAAGAATCGTTGGTTCATCACAAGCCAATCTGTACTCTTCAGTTTCTGCCGGAATTTCAGCGCTTTGGGGTCCGCTTCATGGCGGTGCCAACCAAGAAGTAATCGAAATGCTAGAGCGCATACATGCTGATGGCGGAAACGTCGATAAATGGGTGGCAAAAGCTAAAGACAAAGAAGATCCATTCAGACTTATGGGCTTCGGACACCGCGTTTACAAAAACTTCGATCCACGTGCCAAAATCATCAAGAAAGCTTGCGACGACGTCTTAGAAAAGTTAGGTGTCAATGACCCATTACTAGATATCGCCAAAAAATTAGAAAAAGTGGCGCTTGAAGACGAATACTTCAAAGCACGCAACCTCTATCCAAACGTAGACTTCTACTCTGGTATCATTTACAAAGCGCTCGGCATTCCAACCGAAATGTTTACTGTAATGTTTGCCATTGGTCGTCTTCCAGGTTGGATAGCACAATGGAAAGAAATGACTGAAAACAAAGAGCCAATTGGACGTCCGCGTCAGATTTATACTGGTCACACCAATCGCAACTATGTTCCGATTGAACAACGATAAGCTTTCATAAGCAAATAAAAAGGGGCGGATTTACCGCCCCTTTTTTGTTTTCAATAACTACTTTTTAAAGTTTCTTATCCTCTGAGACTAGATTGCTAAATTATGCTACTGGTTCAGCTATTTCTAAATCTTCAGTACCATTTCTCTTGGATCCTTTGTAAGTTTCATAGCTTCTGAATCCGCATTCGAGGTCACCGTTAAATACTTTATATTTTTTACTCGGCTTGAGACCTACACTCTTTAAACCTTCTTCACTAGCACTGATGATCCAGGCCTTAGATTCAGTAAGGTCGTGTTTGAGCCAATTTCCGATGCCTTCATAGAGTGCATCTACATCTGCTTCTAAACGTTGGTCGTATGGTGGGTTGGTCAATATGAATACCGGAGCCTCCACCTTGATTTTTTCAAAAGAACAGGACTGCACTTCAATAAAACGACCAAAAGAAAAACCCCTGAGGTTACGGCGAGCTTTCAAGACCATTTCATCTGATAAATCACCTCCTATAATTTTACAAGGTAATTCTCTTACAATTCTTGGTGCATTTTCGAAGATTTCTTGCCAAAGTTCGGCATCGAAGTTTTTGAGGTTTTTAAATGCGTAGTGCTGTCTTTCAATATTGCTCGGGATGCCGGTGGCTAATAAAGCTGCTTCAATAAGGAGCGTTCCAGATCCACAAAACGGGTCCACAAAAGTTTGTTTGCGATCCCAGCCCGAAAGCCTGATCAGACTGGCTGCAACAACTTCGTTGAGTGGAGCTGGGCCAACAGCCGTGCGGTAACCGCGTTGAAATAGGGGTAGACCACTTGTATTGACAGATATAGTGACCTCCTGATCTTTGATATAAAGGTCAAAAAGAATACTTGGCTTTTTGATATCAATATTCGGGCGCTCGTCTTGCTTGGCCTTAAACTGATCCACAATTGCATCCTTGACTAATAGAAAAGGGTAGTGCGTGTTTTTAAAAATAGTTGAGAAGATGGCACCTTTAATAGCAAAGGTTTTATTGACATCAAAAAGCTCAGTCCATTTAACTTTGAGTGCACGTTTGTAGAGGTCTTCTTCTGATTGAATATAAAATTTTTCAATTTCGACCAAGACGGCAATGGCGCAACGAATATAAAGATTCAGTCGGTACACATCTTGCCAAGTGCCACTGATGCGAACCGCTCTGTTTAAAATTTCAGGGTCATTGTAACCAAGTTCTCTGAGTTCATCAGCAAGCACTTCTTCAAAGCCGAAGAAACACTTAAGTGTAATAAGCAACTGTTCTTTTTTGGCTGTGTCTTTTGAATGCATTCTTTTGGGATTCGTTAAATTTGTACAAAAGAACGAATTTGTTAAAGATCAGCACCTGCTTTGTCCTCCTTTTTTTCAGCCAAATGTTATTGGCTCAAGGGCGACCACGTGTAGGAGTGGTCTTGAGCGGAGGAGGAGCCTCAGGTGTGGCACATGTGGGTGTACTCAAAGCACTAGAAGAAAATCACATTCCAATTGATTACATTGTGGGCACTTCTGCAGGCGCGCTGGTTGGCGCTATGTATGCCTGTGGCTATTCGCCTTCTGAAATTGAGGCTTATGTTTTATCAGATGCTTTTCAACTGATGGCAAAGGGACAAAAGGAACAAAACAAACAGTTTTTTTTCTATCAGGAAGATCAGCAGGCTTCGATGTTTAATTTTACCTTATCTCAAGATAGTATTTTAAATAAATCCTTGCCTTTAGCGTTTGTTGACCCCACTTATTTTGATTTTGAGATGCTTAAAATCTTTGGCCGAACTAGTGCTAGCATTGGTGAAGACTTCAATCGCTTACTCATCCCTTATCGCAGTGTTGCTTCTGCTGTGGAGACTAAGGAAAGTGTGACTTTTTCCAAAGGCAAACTCAATCAGGCAGTGAGAGCCTCCATGACCTTCCCACTTTACTTAAACCCAATTCGCATTGACAATGTGCTGTATTTTGATGGTGGTTTATATAATAATTTCCCCATCGATGTGTTGTACCGTGATTTCCATCCGGATGTCATCATTGGCAGCAATGTTTCAAAAAATCTGCCACCAGTTTCGGAGCGAGATTTCCTGGGCTTACTTACCAGTATGATGACCACTCCAACTAATTACAATTTACCTTGTGCAGAAGGTTTGATCATTGAACCCAACACAATTGTCGGAACCTTTGACTTTGAAGCTGTAAAGCAAGCTATTGCTGATGGATATCTTGCAACGTTAGCTCAGATGCCAATAATTGAGTCTTTAGTCGGATTTGAACAAGATTCCGTTGAATTGTATGAGAAAAGAAAAGCATTCAAGGCGTCAATACTCCCAATTAAAATAAGTGGGGTTCAGGCCTTTTCAGATAAGAAACAAGATCTGCGTTTTGTCAGAAATTCCATACTACCCAAACAGCAAAGAAATGTTTTAGATAGTTCGTTACTCGAGAAACGCTATTACAGAACTTTAGCTGCCCCTTATTTAGGTTTTGTATATCCCACTTTTTCAAAGCAAAACGATGCATCATTATTTCTAACTTTAAAGGTGAATAAATCCAATGCCTTTCGAGTAGATTTTGGTGGGATGTATTCATCAAGAGCTATTAACACGGGATACTTATCTTTGGCTTATCGGAGGTTAGGACGTTTAGGGCAGACTTTTTCAGCCAATTCATACTTTGGTAAGTTTTATGGTTCAGGAAAAGCACAATACGAACTCAATTTCCCAGGTAGGTTGCCCTTCTCATTTTCAGCATATTTTACCTTGAATCGCTGGGACTACTTTCGCAGTTTTGCAACTTTCTTTGAGGATGTCCAGCCTTCTTATCTGATTCAAAATGAAAGTTATGGTGGGGTTCAATTCAAATTGCCCTTAGGCTCACACAGTAAATTAACGGCTAATGCCCGGTTTTTTTACCTCGACGACCAATATTATCAAACTTCATCCTTTACCAAAGAAGACACCGCTGATTACACCACCTTCTACGGAGAATCCTTTTCTTTAGAATACTCTAGAAACACACTTAATCGCAAGCAGTTTGCAAGTGACGGAACACTTATTTCTATCAAAGCCAAATATATTTTAGGAGACGAACAGACTTTTCCTGGTTCCACCTCCTTGAACAACGATACCGTGCAAAAAGCACATCAATGGCTGAGTTTGCAAATGGAACTCTTGAGTTTTCCTTTTGAGAAGAAAAGAATGCTGAGTGTAGGCTTTCACTTGAAGTCCGTACTCAATAGCCAATCCTTGTTTGCGAACTACACCGCAAGTATGTTAGCGCTTCCTGGCTTAAATGTATTGCCCGACCTCGAGACCTATTTCATTGCGCCTTATCGCTCTACTCAGTATGTTTGTGCGGGGACACAATTTATTTTCAGCCCCTTCAAGCATATTGACTTCAGGCTAGATGCATATGGCTTTTTACCGATTATTCAATTGCAACAAAACCAAGATGGCACTTTCTCTTACGCCAAACCGCTCAAGGGAAGAACGGTCTTGGCCTCCACATCCTTTATTTATCATTCTCCAATTGGCCCAGTGAGGGCAACACTCAACTATTTACCCAAATATGCACAACCCCTTCAATTTCAGCTAGGGTTTGGTTATATCTTATTTAACGAACGCGCAATACGCTAATATTATGAAACAATCTTATCACCTCAACGGCATACAACAAATGGGCATCGGTGTGCCAAATGTCCCTGAAATTTGGTCTTGGTACCGCAAAGCCTTTGGACTTGACGTAAAGATTTTTGAAGAAGCGGCACCCGCACCGCTAATGACGCGCTACACGGGCGATGTCGTTCATCATCGTACGGCAACACTTGCTCTAAATATGGCCGGTGGTGGCGGTTTTGAAATTTGGCAGTTTACCTCTAGAAATACCGAAAAGGCAAATTTTGAGATACAATTAGGTGATTACGGAGTTTACATCTGTAAAATTAAATCAGCTGATGTGACACATACCCATAAACACCTGAGTAACATGGGTGCCAACGTGAGCCCCCTGAGCACCGATCCTGCCGGACGCCCAACTTGTTATGTTCAAGATCCCAACGGAAATTATTTTCAAATTGTT
>CAZPWB010000001.1:24931-87225 GCA_964590425.1 uncultured Lishizhenia sp.
TTTGACGTGCAGGGCATGGATGCACTCAAAACACGTTGTGAAAACTTCGGAGCATCTTTTACGGTAGATTCAGCCAATTCATTTGACATGGGGGAGGCCGCAGGTCGTTTCTCTTACATTGAAGATCCGGATGGTTACTGGATTGAATTTGTCGAAACCCACAAAGTACCAGTCATGAAAAAATGGGGCTGGTACATCCATCTCAAGCAAGGCAAAGCTTTGAAGCATTTACCTAAGATTTTGCTTAAAGCACTGGGTTTAAATCGGGTTAAATAAGCCCTTTTACTTTCAAGAATTCATCGAGGCTCTCGATATCCGAGAACATGACTTCACGTGCCTTGCTTCCTTGAAAAGGTCCAATAATATTCATACCCTCCAGCTGATCTACAATTCGGCCTGCTCTGTTATAGCCAAGTTTGAGCTTGCGTTGCAATAAACTTGCAGAACCTTGCTGGTTGATCACCACAATGCGTGCTGAGTCAACGAACATCGGGTCAATTTCGTTCATGTCAAAATCGCCACCACCTTCGGAGCCTTCTGGCACATATTCAGGTAAAATTAAGGCCTCTGGATAAGCGCGCTGCGAACCAATGAAACTACAGATTTCTTCCACTTCTGGCGTGTCTACAAAACCACATTGTAAGCGCTTCATGTCTGATCCTGTCGAAATAAGCATGTCTCCGCGCCCAATTAACTGATCAGCACCGGAAGCATCTAGGATGGTTCTGGAGTCAATTTTAGAAAGTACTCTGAATGCAATACGTGCAGGGAAGTTGGCTTTGATCATCCCGGTAATGACATTCACGGAAGGTCTTTGTGTGGCTACAATTAAATGAATACCAATGGCACGAGCTAACTGTGCAATTCTGGCAATCGGATGCTCCACTTCTTTACCAGCAGTCATGATGAGGTCAGCAAACTCGTCAATGAGCACCACAATATAAGGTAGGTAGCGGTGCCCTTTTTCCGGATTCAACCTTCGACCAATAAACTTAGCATTATATTCTTTTATGGTTCTAACTCCTGCATTTTTCAGTAATTCGTAGCGCTCGTCCATTTCAATACAAAGTGAATTGAGGGTATTGACCACCTTTGAGGTGTCTGTAATAATGGCATCTTCTTCACCTGGTAATTTGGCTAAGAAATGGCGCTCGATTTTGTTGTAAAGTGTGAGTTCTACTTTTTTCGGGTCAACCAGTACAAATTTTACTTGGGCAGGGTGCTTTTTATAAAGAATGGAAATCAAGATCGCATTCAGACCAACTGATTTTCCTTGCCCTGTTGCACCCGCAACCAACAAGTGAGGCATTTTTGTCAGGTCAAACACATAGGTTTCGTTGGTAATGGTTTTTCCCATGACAATTGGCAATTCCCCGTCAAAATTTTGGAACTTATCTGAGGCAATCAAAGAGCGCATGGAAACCATCTCTGGGTTCGAGTTTGGTACTTCAATACCAATTGTTCCTTTCCCTGGAATTGGGGCAATGATACGAATACCAAGTGCAGACAAGCTAAGAGCGATGTCATCTTCAAGGTTTTTAATCTTGGAGATACGCACACCCGGTGCAGGCACAATTTCATAAAGCGTTACGGTCGGGCCAACCGTTGCTTTGATTTTAGCGATGTCAATTTTGTAGTGTGAGAGCGTTTCAACAATGCGGTCTTTGTTGGTTTCAAGTTCTTCTTTACTCACAGAAACGCCAGTTGTGGCATAGTCTTTCATGAGATCAAGTGGCGGCAACAAATAACCATCTAGATCTTTAGTAGGGTCGTATTCGCCATATTCGCGTACTAAGTTTTTGGCAATATTTTCTTCCTCACTTAAACTGAGGCCTGGCGCGCTTGCTGCAGCCATGGTTGGAGCTGCTGTTGCTTCAATTATCGAATCCTCGCCAAGTTCTATCTCGAAAGAATCATCATGGGTTTCTAGGCTGAATTCATTTTCAGCATCAGCTTCGATAGGTGCTTTTACCGAGGGCTCTTCTTCTTTGATGCTCACAATCAATTCGCTTTCTTCTTCAAAAACGTCGTCGTCGTCAAAATGCACAGTTTGTGAAACGTCGTCGGCTTTGATCTGATCTTCTCTGATTGTATTGACCACATAGAGATCGTCGTATGGAGCAGCACTGTCATTGAGCGCTTGGTCTTGTTGTTCTTCCAGATGATTCCCAAACAAGCGGTCAAAAAACGCTTTGTAATTCGGATTAAACAGCAAGGTTGTTACCACAAAGAAAGTGACCAAATATAAAGTAAGTGCCCCAAAATTCCCTAAGGTCAGTTGTAGCCATTCATTGATGTAATAACCAAAAGTTCCGCCGGCGTAACTTACTTGAGGGCTAAAGAAACCAAGAAACATGGAGGCCCAAATTAAATAAGCAATTGTGATAGTTGTTGCCCTTTGAAGTGGGAGTAGTGCAGTATTGAATAAAACCCGTACCCCTGCTAAAAACATGATAAAAACAAGGCCAAATGCGCCAATTCCGAAGCCATCGTATATCAAAAGGTGCGAGCTCCAGGCTCCGAATTTACCCAGCCAATTTTCTGCTGCAGGAACATCTTTGTTAAAAATATATCCTAGAAAATCTCGGTTTAGTAAGTGGTCTTGGTCTTGCTTCCACGTAAAAAGGTAAGAAACACAAGCAAGTAAAAGGTAAATGCTAAGCAGTGAAAGGGTAGCGCCTAATACCAATTTAACCTTGGTTAAATCAAAGCGATTTTTAAGCGCCTCCACGTTGCGCGCCTTCTTTTCTGCCTGAGGTTTGCTCTGGTTCGCAGCCGCTTTTTTTGACTTGGGTGCAATGGGTTCTTCCTTTGCTTGAAAAGAATTTGCGCTTGATTTTGGGATGTATTCGTTGTCTTCCATGATGCTTTTGCGTCTAATCAAACGAAAATACGCCAAAGAGGTACATCAAATGCCGAAAAACAATAAACCTATAAACACTCAGGTGTTAGTTCGATTTCAACTAACTTAAGTTATTGTCCGTTAGACCATTGTAGAAATGCATCTAGACTCATCACCTTGTATTTTTTATCGGGAATAAAAAGGCTTTGAGGAGGGGTGCGCTCATCTATCTTTTGCAATTCAAAAGCCATATAGCCGTTTTCTGTCGGGATTTTCCCTTTTACAGGAAGTCCTGGGGCTGAATTAAATCCTACAAAATAGCGCGCTGGTATATTTTTATAATAGAAAAGAGGAAAATTTACCTTTTCAAATGCTGCATTTGCCTCTCTGCAACGCACACCTGCTATGCGCTCCCAATTTAAATTTTTGTGAATGACACATACTTGCTCATTAGGAGTAGTATCTCTAATTTGGATAGCCATGAACTGACCATTCACTTCAATCAGAGAAAGCAGCTTTCTTTTTTCAAGATGATGAATGGTCTCTTGGCTTTTGCCATCCATAAACAGATAATTGATCCTGACAATCGAATCTCGGGCATAAATAAAGAGCTTGCCATCAATGGTATCTTTCATGACGTAATCAACCGTCGAGATATTATACTCTAGGCTACCTACAAAGGGTTTTTGGGCTTTGCTAAAAATGGAAAGCCAGCAAAAAATGGCCAAAAAAATGGTGCTGTGCATAAACAAAGCTAATAATTGTTTGAACCTAAGCCCAACATCAACTCTCTTTTTGCCGATTTTCATCTTATCTTTGCCCTAGCCCCTAAAGGGTCCTTTATGCCAAAAGCAATACACTTTATTTTTAATCCGTCAGAGATTGGTGCTGGAACACGCGGTGCATCTCTTGGCCCTGAAGCAATCAGAGCAGCTGCCCGAACAAAGGGAAGTCAACTTTTTGCACAACATCCCATCAAAGTCATCACTGAGCAAAATGATTTGCTCGACCATACAAGTCCGTTTCCGTTTGCTAAAAATATTGACGGCTTGCAAAAAGTTTTTGATTCTTTAAATTCGAATTTAGCTTCTACCATTGCTGCTGGTGCTTTTCCGCTTATTATTGCCGGTGATCACAGTTCAGCTGCGGGCACCTTAGCGGCATTAAAAAATGCACACCCTGAAAAACGCATTGGCGTCATTTGGATTGATGCGCATGCCGATATTCATTCGCCTTATACTACGCCATCGGGTAATATGCACGGTATGCCTATCGCTGCTGCTTTAGGCCTAGATCATCAGGATATCGCTAAAAACCAATTGGATACTGAAACACAAAAACACTGGGACGCATTAAAGTCTCATGCTTTTGCAGCTCAAGACTTAGTTTATATTGGTGTGCGCGATACGGAAGAAGAGGAAGACCACGTGATGGCAACTTTGAAGCTACGCAATTACAGCGTTGCTGAAATCAGAGAAAAAAGTTTAGCCGTTTGTCTTGAAGAAATCAAAAATAAGCTTGCAGCCTGCGATTTACTTTACGTTTCTTTTGATGTAGACAGCATTGATCCGATTGAAACATCGTACGGAACCGGAACACCTGTTGCGAATGGCATTAGTTTTCAGGAAGCCGCGACCATATTAGCATTCTTTGCCCAAGACCCAAGGTTATGTTCATTAGAAATTGTCGAGGTGAACCCTTGTCTCGATGACGAAAAAAACAAAATGGCCGAACAAGCCTTGAATTTAATTGAGAATATTTTAAGCCACCTTCAATAATACATGGAACAACTCATCCGCAAAGCCTTAATCGAAGCCGCTCCTGAACTTTTCGGAACGAGCATTTCAGAATCGCTCATTCAGTTCCAGCTGACGCGCAAGGATGTAGAAGGGGACCTCACTTTGGTGGTTTTTCCATTTGTAAAAATATTGCGCTGTTCTCCGCAGGAGGCTGGTGAAAAACTCAAAACCTGGATTGAACAAAATATTTCCGGGGTATCGCATTGCATTGTCATAAACGGGTTTTTAAATATCGTGCTTCAAAAAAGCTATTGGGTCAATGCGCTCAATCAAATGCAGGAAAATCCGCAATTTGGTTTACAAGCGCCCAATTCAAAACCTACGGTAATGGTGGAGTATTCTTCACCGAATACCAACAAGCCTTTGCACCTAGGCCATCTCCGCAATAACTTTTTGGGCTTTTCGGTTGCTGAAATTTTAAAAGCCAATGGCCACAAAGTGGTGCGCACCCAGGTAATCAATGACCGCGGTATTCATATTTGTAAATCTATGTTGGCCTGGGAAAAGTTTTCACCTTTGAATGAAAAGGGAGAACGCGAAACACCAACAAACACGGGCATGAAAGGCGATAAGTTGGTGGGTAAATATTATGTTGCCTTTGATAAAGCCTTACAAGCAGAAGCCAAAGAATTGATGGCTAAATGGGCTGAAAAAGATTTTTCCGATACGCCTACAACAATTCAAGAAGCGGTATTAAACTTTGAAGCGGCAAAAGCTGGCAAGGATGAAAAGGCCTGTGCGGCCCTCGACGATAAAATCAAAGAACTCGCCAAAAATCAGACTGAAATTCTCAAAGAAGCCAAAGAAATGTTGGTGAAGTGGGAGGCGCGTGATCCTCAGGTTTATTTACTCTGGACCACCATGAATGGTTGGGTTTATGCTGGTTTTGACCAAACGTATGCCAAAATGGGTGTCAGCTTTGATAAATTGTATTATGAATCTGATACCTTTCTTTTAGGTAAAGATCAAGTCATGCAGGGTTTAGCAGCTGGTGTCTTTTATCAAAAGCCAGATGGTTCAGTCTGGATTGACCTCAGCGCAGATGGCCTCGATGAAAAACTCGTATTGCGCTCAGACGGCACAGCGGTTTACATGACACAAGACATCGGTACAGCCATTGACCGTTTTGCCGATTATCCGGATTTACACGGTATGGTTTATACAGTTGGAAATGAGCAAGATTACCATTTTAAAGTCTTGTTCTTAATTCTGAAAAAACTCGGCTACACTTGGGCAGACAACTGTTTTCACCTCAGTTACGGTATGGTAGATTTACCTAGCGGAAAAATGAAATCAAGAGAGGGTACGGTTGTAGATGCCGATGATTTAATTGACGAAGTAACGCTTACTGCCAAGGAAATGACCCAAGAACGCGGTCATTTGGAAGGGCTCAATGATGAAGAACGCAACCAATTGTATAGTCAGATTGGTTTGGGCGGTTTGAAATACTATTTGCTCAAGGTTGATCCGAAAAAACGCATGTTGTTTGATCCTGCTGAGTCTATTGACCTTACCGGAAATACAGGCCCTTTTATTCAGTACGCCCATGCACGCATTGCTACACTTTTACAAAAGGCTGACTACAAATCAATAGCGCTTAGTACAGATCTTGAATTGAAGCCTGAGGAGCAAGAAATTATTAAGCATTTGGCGCAATTCCCAACTATTGTAGAAGAAGCCGCAAAGCAATATTCACCTGCCATTATTGCCAATTACATTTACGAATTGGTGAAGCTCTACAATACTTTCTATCAAAGTGTAAAAATCATCATTGAGCCAGATGCGCAACTGAAGCAAATGCGTCTTGGCCTAAGTGCACGTGTACAACAAACTATTGCACATGGTTTACATATGTTGGGTATAGAGGCGCCTCAGCGCATGTAATGCGTTAGTTATTGAAAATCACTTGGTCAGTGAGTTCGCGGACCATCACAAATAACTCTTCCTTGAAAGTTTGAGCTTCATAAGTGCCGCGTTCAATCATCCTGAGTTTGTGTTCCCATTGCCCTGTCAGTTCTGGGCTTTTTAACAAATCAAAAGAAATTTTGTCGATGAGCGCCATACCAGTTGGGGTTGCAAACAGATTTTTCTTTTTCTTTTCGATATATTGGCGCTTGAATAGGGTTTCAATGATGCTAGCGCGTGTAGATGGCCGCCCGATGCCATTTTCTTTCATGACCTCGCGCATCTCTTCGTTGTCCACAAGTTTTCCTGCGGTTTCCATGGCCCTGAGTAGCGTTGCTTCTGTGTAGGGTTTAGGTGCACTCGTTTTTCCTTCATGAATAAAAGGTTCGTGTGGGCCAGTTTCACCTTTTGTAAAAAGCGGCAAGATTTTATCTTCAGGGTTGCTTTGCTGCGCCTTCAAATCTTCGTAAACAACACGCCAGCCCTTGTCAATCACTTGCTTGCCCGTGGCCTTGAATTCAAGTGTGTCCACTTTGCCTAGAACAGTCGTGTTTGAAACCTTACATTCTGGATAAAAAGCAGCAATGAAGCGCCGAACAATAAGGTCGTAGACCCGCTGCTCATCAGGGCTGATGCCAGAGGGTGCTACGCCAGTCGGGATAATGGCGTGGTGATCTGTGATTTTTTTGTCGTCAAAAATCTGTTTAGATTTTTTAATGGGCTTGCCTTCAAGTGCTGCCGTGAAGCGTTTGTAATCGCGGAGGCCTGAAATAATACCCGGAATTTTTGGGTGTAAATCTTCGGAGAGGTAGGTGGTATCTACCCTTGGGTAGGTTACTAGTTTTTTCTCGTAAAGACTTTGGACTTTATTTAAAGTTTCCTCGGCGGAATAGCCGTAGTAACGATTGCCATCGACTTGTAGCGAAGTGAGGTCGTAGAGCCTTGGGTTGCCTTCTTTGGCGTCTTTTTGTTCGAAACTACTGATTTCAAAAGGTTTGTCTTTGAGGTAGGCTAAACCTTTTTCAGCCTTGTCTTTGGTTTTGAGGCGCTCTATTTGACAATTGAACTCAGTTTCGCGGTAAATGGTCTTGAGTTCGTAGAATGTTTCACTTTTGAAGGCTTCAATTTCTTTCTGACGCTGCACTATGAGCGCCAAGGTAGGCGTCTGAACGCGCCCCACCGAAAGGGTTTGTTTGTCCCGGCCATATTTTCTAGTGAAAAGACGGGTGCCATTGATGCCGAGTACCCAATCGCCAACTGCGCGGGCATTTCCAGCAGCAAAAAGTCTGTCGAAATCGCTGCCAGGTTTTAGTTTTTGGAAACCTTCTCTGATGGCTTCTTCGGTGAGTGAAGAGATCCAGAGGCGTTTCACGGGGACCTTACATTTCGCCTTGAGTAAAACCCAACGCTGAATGAGTTCTCCTTCTTGTCCGGCATCACCGCAGTTAATCACCTCTGTAGCCTGAGCAATTAAGCGTTCAATGACATGAAACTGTTTTCTAGCACCGTCGTCACCACGTAATTTAATGCCAAACTGAGCCGGGATGATAGGCAAGTCTTCGAGTTTCCAGTATTTCCAGTTCGGATTGTAATCTTCTGGGTCTTTGAGTGAGCACAAATGCCCATAAACCCAAGTAACGGCATAACCATTGCCTTCTAGATAGCCATCCTTGCGGTTCTTAGCTCCTAAAATCTCCGCTAAATCACGGGCAACACTTGGCTTTTCGGCAATGCAGACAATCATTTACTTCTTAAAGCGCGTCATGCCGCTTTCTAAGAATTTCTTGTAGGCTTTGATGTCTGGTGTGTAACCGATGGCCTCAGTGAGGTCCTTGCCTTCGTGGTCAATGACAACATACAATGGTTGCTGGAAGCTACCGTACTTTTGCATTTCGAGGTCAGCCCATTTGTTACCGACTGTTTTGATGGTTCCGCTTAATTTGGAAACACGCACTTCGTTTGCAGGTAGTGGTGTGCGGTCATCAACGTACAATGAAACAATCACAAACTGCTTTTGCAACAACGGTCGGATTTCGTCGTTGGTCCAGACAGTAGATTCAGTCTTGCGGCAATTTTGGCAAGCATAGCCTGTAAAGTCAAGTAGAATAGGCAAGTTTTTCTTTTTGGCGTATTCCGTTCCTTTGTCAAGATCATGGAAAACCAAAATTGAACCATCTCCGACAGGATGCATGTCTGCAGCGAACTGTGCTGAGATGGAGTCATTTCCTAAGCCAGTTTCAAGACCGCCGTTCACCCAGCGGAAATTGTCTTCTGAGTGTGTTCTTGGAGGAGCAATACCGTCAATTAAGGTTAGCGGAGCACCAAACATTCCGGTAAATAAATACACAGAGAAGGTCAAGGCCATGAGCGCAAACATAAAACGCGGCACACTCAGTTTTTCTAATGGTGAATCATGGGAGAAACGGAGCTTGCCGAGTAGGTAGATACCCATAATGAAAAACAAGACGAACCAAATGGCCACAAACCATTCGCGGGTAAGTAAATCCCAGTGGTAAGCAAGGTCTACAGAAGATAAGAATTTTAAGGCTAGCGCTAATTCGGCTAAACCTAAAACCACCTTTACAGAGTTTAACCAGCCACCAGATTGCGGCAAAGAATTGAGCCAACCCGGGAAAATTGCAAAAATGGTAAACGGAATGGCTAGTGCCAAAGAGAAGCCCGTCATGCCTACTGCTGGTGTTAAATATGATCCGGATGTTGAAGCCTCTACTAAAAGCGTTCCGATGATTGGGCCCGTACATGAGAAAGAAACCAAACCAAGCGTAAAGGCCATGAAAAAGATACCGATATAACCACCGCGATCTGCTTGCTTGTCCATTTTGTTGACCCAAGAATTTGGCAATTGAATTTCAAATGCACCGAGGAAAGAAAAGGCAAACAGGACAAAAATGCTGAAGAAAATGAGGTTCATCCAGATATTGGTTGATAAATCGTTGAGTCCTAATGGCCCCATGACAGCAGTAAAGATGAGACCAAAGCTTACGTAAATCAAGACGATAGACGAGCCATAAACCAATGCTTTAAAAATGCCCTCACGACGCGTTTTTGATTGTTTTGTAAAGAAGGTCACCGTCATTGGAATCATGGGGAACATACAAGGCGTAATAAGGGCAACAAGCCCGGCCAAGAAACCTGCAATAAAAATAACGAGGTTCGAATCTTTTTTCTTTTCCTTTTGCTGAATTGGTGCCGGCGCTGGCTTCACTTTCGTTTCGTCAGCATTATCAATGGTTGCGTTAGCTGTATTTTCTTGACTTGCAGTGTCTATGTTGGTAACAGGTGCACCTGATGCTTTGAATCCACTTACTTTAAAACTAGCAGTGTAGTCAAAAGGAGGGAGGCAGCCCTCATGATTACATAATTGGAAGAAAAGGTTGCAACTTGCGGTGAAAGGGTCGTTGCTCAGGATTTCAATTTTTTGTTTGAAGGTTGCTTTATTTTCAAAGTAAAGGGAAGTTCCCAATTCATCTTTTTGAACTAAAGGAGAGCCAACTTCAAATGGTTTACCAATGGTTTTGAAATTTTTGCCAGATTTAAACTTGAATTCAGGGACAATGCCTGTGCCGTCTGCGGCCATAGGATCATGCTTCAAAGAGAAAATGTGGTACTCAGGTACCAACTTTGCGTTGAGAACCAAATTGGCGTGGCTTTCGTCAATTTTTTCAACGGAACAAGACCATTTGATAAATTGATTCATGAGGTCTTGGGCGTTGGCGCTTAGTGTCAGGCCACAAAAGAGGAGGCTAAGGAGGAAAGCTTTCATTAGTTTTAATTTGGTTTTTCTAATTTGTAGGGTGTCACCTTGATTTCAAAAGGCACTGTTTGAGGAGGCAAACAACGCTTGTCGTCGCAGAGCATGTAAGTGATTTCACCTTTAACAGTAGTTGATTTTTTGACGAAAATACGGTTGTTTGCGTGAAATTCTTGCTCGTAGTAGGAAACCTCTGCGCCAAAATTGGCATCAAAGGATTTTTTGGCAATGGTTGTAACTTCGAAAGCATGAATTTCCTTTACGAGTTTGTTTTTTTCAAGTACAATTTCTGTAGGTACCGGACCAATACTTGGGTCTAAATCAAGGGCGTAGAGGTGCCAGCCGTTTTCAATTTTTGCGCTGATTTGAATCGAAGACGGAAAAGCAAGGTATTCAAAACTCCATTGGATTTTCTCTTGCCCAAAAGCCCAAGTGCTTAAAAACGAGAAAAATACAAGAGTGAGAAGCGCAGCTCGCATGGATAATTACCTTTGAATGCTCGAAATTACAAAAAAAAACGGCTCGAATTTCCGAGCTGACTTACCATTTCAGGCGTGGGTCTGCAACTATTGCTTGGTCTACGGTTTGACCTTCGGCCAGATAAAACGAACCAGCCATGGCAATCATTGCAGCGTTATCGGTACAATAACTCATTTTGGGAATTGAGACCTGCCAACCTTTGCTTTCTTTCTCAAGTAAGCGCTTGCGCAATTCAGAATTCGCTGAAACCCCTCCTGCAATAGCTACCGTTTTGATGCCTGTTTGTTGCACGGCTTTATCTAGTTTGTGTAACAAGATGGAGACAATGCTATTTTGAATAGAGGCGCAAAGGTCGTTTAAGTGGTTTTTTCTGAAGTCAGGGTCTTGTTTTTCGGCGGCTTGTAGGGTGTAAAGAATAGATGTTTTGAGTCCGCTGAAACTGAAATTGAGCTCGGGAATTTGTGGTTTTGCAAATTGAAAAGCCATAAGGTCACCCAGCTGAGCGTACTGATCAATGAGCGGGCCACCTGGATAGGGTAGGCCGAGCATTTTTGCGGCTTTGTCATAGGCTTCGCCTGCAGCATCATCGATAGTTGAGCCCAAAACCTGCATATCGAGCGGTGCGTTGACTTGTACAATTTGGGTGTGTCCGCCGCTAACAGTGAGGCATAGGAATGGAAATTCTGGTTTGGTGTCAGAGGCGTCATCGATGAGGTGAGCCAAGATGTGTGCTTTCATGTGGTGCACACCAACCAAAGGAATTTGCAGTGCTAAAGCTAAAGCCTTTGCAAAGCTAGTCCCGACGGTGAGTGAGCCCATGAGGCCTGGGCCTTGAGTGAAAGCAATGGCATCAAGATCAGTTAACTTGATTTGAGCGCTTTCAAGTGCTTTACTAACTACGGGAATGATGTTTTCTTGATGCGCCCTACTGGCGAGTTCGGGTACAACGCCTCCAAAGGCTTCATGGACCGCTTGACCAGCAATGATGTTGGCACGAATTTCGTTGCCCACGAGCACGGCTGCCGAAGTGTCATCGCAGGAAGATTCAATGCCTAATATAATCTTGGTTTTTGCTGTCAAAAGATTGCTAATTTTGTAACAAACATGACAAAGGTACTTAAAATCACGGGCCTGTGCATCTCGCTATTATTCGAGCTGCTTTTGCTGTTGGTTTTTGTGCTCGTTTTTGCCATCCGAAGTTCTTCTGTTCAGAGTTTTTTAGCCAACAAAGCAACAGCTTATCTTTCTGCAGAATTACACACGAAAATATCTATAGAAAAGGTTGATGTTGTGTTATTTAAGCACATTGACCTAAAGAATATATTCATTCAAGATCTTCAAAAAGCAAAATTACTGTATTTAGCCCATCTTAACATAGATTTAGACCGCATTAAATTGATTAATAAACAGCTATTAATCAAAGAAATAAGCTTATCTAATGGCAGTATAAATTTAAGTAGATCCGCAGAAAATGGCGCCTATAATTTTCAGTTCTTAATTGATTATTTTTCTCCTACTCAAAAATCTACAAAACCTTCCAAACCTATTGAGGTTTCGTTAAGTCAACTCTTACTTACAGACATTGATTTTTCCTATCATGATTTTCGAAAAGACACTCTTGACTATGGTGTAGATTACGATCATATAGAACTCAAAAATTTACATCTCGATGCTGATCACATCACAAGTGCTGGGTCTAAACATGAACTTTTTATCCGTTCATTAGGCTTTCAGGAACGCTCTGGCTTTCGCTTGAAGAAGTTAACTGCAGCGCTTCAAGTGTCTGAAAATGGTATAGGTTTTAGGTATTTATCGCTCAAGACGCCTCAAAGCAAAATTTATTTTAAGAAACTTGCTCTAAAAACTAAGCAACTAGCAGATTTTGAGTACTTTGACGACAAAGTAGTTTTCGATGTTGCCTTACAAAATAGTCGTTTGAGTCTTAAAGACCTCAGTTACTTTGTTCCAGATTTAAAAGGCATGACGCAGCGCGTATATGTTGCCGCTGAAGTCAAAGATGTTTTAAAACGCCTATCTGTTGAGCAATTTCGACTGACATTTGGTCAAAAATCTAAGTTAAAGGGAAATTTCAGACTTCCGGATTTCAGGTTAGAAACCAATCAATTGAGATTTAATGAGTTATTGCAATTTGCCTACCTAGACTTTCAAGACCTAGAGAACTTTCAATTGCCTCAAGGGGTGGCATCCATTCAAATTCCTGCAGAAATCCGAGCGTTGAATTATTTGGAATTGAAAAATACAAAGTTTAACGGGGCCTTGAACAACTTCAGTTTGAGCGTACAAAAAGCCAAAACACAATTAGGTAATTTTGCCCTAGCAGCACTTCGTGTAAAACAAGAAGAAAACGGACTCACGCTTACTGCAGTTCAGTCAGATACTACGCTTTTGCAGCTGGAAAATTTCAATTTAGGTCCATTAGCTAATCTAACTTCCCTCGGAGCAACAAGTGGGCAACTCAATTTTAGCTTGCAAGTATTTTCGGATGGCAATTTTGCGATGAATACGCTAGACGCCAAATTAAATACACTTGTTTTCAATCATTATAGTTATCACAATATCACAATTCAAGACGCCTCCATTTTAAATAACCAACTAAAGGCTAAGGTTGAAGTTCATGACCCACACCTAACGGCTCATACTTCTCTTACGCTTTCACTCGATGGCCCTGTTAATTATCAATTCGATCTGGGCGTTGAAAATGCAGACTTAAGTTTGCTTGGTCTAGGTGAGCGCCAACAGAATCATGCGTCATTTGAGTTGCGTGGTGCCATTCAAGGCCCCTCTTGGTCTAATATCAGTGGCTATGCATCGGTAAGTAACTTACTCTATCAAGAAGCTACTGATCGTCTATATACTGAGCTTGCTCAGGTTCATTTTAGCCAAAGCAATGATGATACTTTTTTGCAGTTTAGCAGTCCAATCTTTGATCTTTTCGTGGCTGGTCATATTGATTTTGCGCATATATCTGATGATATACTACACCATTTAGCTATAGTTTATCCGTCTTTAGATCCTGAGACGGGTGCAGCTGTTCAAAGTAGTTCAAATTTTACTTTTGATTTGCAAGTGAGAAATGCAAAGGACCTCCTCGCTATTTTTGTTCCGGATCTCACTATTGCAAGTAATTCTCGCTTTAGCGGATCTTTTGACTCTAAAAACGAAAACCTTGAATTCAAAATTAATAGCCCTTCGCTTGTCTATCAAGATTTTCGTTTCGACAATGTTGTTTTTGATCAGCAAATTACTGCGGAAAACACCACTGGTGGCTTACAAATAGCACTGGTTTCTTATGCTGATTCAACATCTTTTCATGACCTAAAGTTTGAGAATATTGGTGCTAAAGGTGTGCTAGATGCGTCCATTTCTTGGGATCCGCAAACTAATGATTTTTCTGAAATCAAATGGAGAACCACCTTTCTGCCTGACGACTTCTTGAATTTTACTTTACAACCATCCTTCTTTACCATTAATGGCGTACAATGGGAAATTGCCAATCAATCAGATATTTTACTATCAACTACTGAATTAAATGTCTCTAATTTTGAGTTGCATAGAGGTTACCAATTGGTAAAAATTAATGGGTGTCTCTCTGATAACGAACGCGATCAACTGCGTTTTGATGTACTCGGACTTGACCTGAATGAACTTAGTAATCTACTTGATTTTCCGAATCAATTAAGTGGCCGCTTTAGTGGTTGGGGTGTGCTTGCTACCCCAAATAACAACATCAGTATTTTTGCCGACGCCAATCTAGAACAATTTCAAATTGATGGACAAATGGTTGGTGATGTCATGTTGCATTCGGATTGGAGCGATGCGCGCAAGAGTATTTTACTTGAGGGAACACTTCAGTATCGCAACGAGCGCACCTTCGATTTTGATGGGCTTTATAACATCAAAACAGACGAGTTAGACCTTGGTTTGAATTTTAAACAAACCGACATTTCTTTTGCCAATGCTTTTATGGATCCAGAGGTAATTAAAGGAATTCAAGGTAAGTTAAATGGAAAGTTGCGTGTCAAAGGCAGTCCTTCTGATCCCAAGTTATCTGGTAAACTCAAATTGCAAAATGGAGGTGCAGAAATCGCATTGCTGGGTGTGAGTTATCAATTAGAAGGCTCAATTCAGGTCACTGAAGATGCTTTCTTCCTCGACAACTTGCCAATTAAAGATCCGGAAGGCAATATTGCCTATTTATCAAGTGCCATTAACCACCAACAATTTGAAGAGTGGAACTACGATATCCAAATCAACTTTGAAGATGACATTAAAAAAATTGATCCACGTACCAATCAGGTGGCTCCTATAGATCGCTTTCTTGTTTTAAATTCAAAATATCGGGAAGGTGATGTCTACTTTGGAAAAGCGTATGGTCGAGGAACGGCAAACATTTTTGGAACAGCAAACAATACTGAAATCACTGTAGATGCAACCACCAGAAAAGGCACAGATGTTATTTTCCCGATGTATGGCATGTCTGAGCTAGACGACGAAGACAACTTTGTAAAGTTTGTCGAACGCGGCGTTCAGCAAAAACTCGAAGACCAAGGCCTAGACTTTACAGGTTTATACCTTGACCTCAACTTCCATGTTACCCCAGATGCCAACATGAAGCTCATTTTCAATGAGCAAACCGGTGATGAAATTATTGCCAAAGGTGCGGGTGATTTAAATATCAAACTCGATCAGTTTGATCAGCTCACCATGAGTGGCCCTTATGTCATTAGCAGTGGCAGTCGATATAATTTTGCACTTGGTTCTATTAAGCAGACCTTTGATATTGCACCTGGTTCTAAAATCGAATGGACAGGTGACCCGTATAATGCCGATATTCAAATCAATACGGTCACTGCCAAACGCGCATCTATTCTTGAACTAAGTCCAGAAATCCAAGATAACACGCTAGTTAATCAAGAAATATTGTGCTACCTGAAGCTCTCTGAAACCTTGCTTTCGCCCAAAATATCTTTTGATATTGTTGCGCCGCGCGTTTCGGAAACCGGTAAAACCCTCCTCGACCGCGTTAAAGCTGATCCAGACGAATTAAACAGACAGTTCTTCTCCTTATTGTTAGTGAGTAAATTTCAACCGCTCAAAGGAAACTTATCTGCTGGTGGATCTGCTGCCCTTGACTTATTAGAGTCTCAAATAAATGCAGCACTTGGGAAGCTTTCTGATAATTATAAACTCAATGTAGATTATGGCGCTGATGTGGTAGCCGGTGAAAGTAAAGTAGAGCTTGGTGTCGCAAAAGGCTTCCTTGATGATAAGCTCGTGATCACCGGAAGTTTTGGTGTAGAAAACCGCAGCACCACCGGGGGTAGTGATGGTAGCAAGCTCAATACGAACACCATGATTGGAGATGTCAATATAGAATACAAGGTGCAAGACAACTTCAGGGTACGCGCTTTCAATCAATCAAATACCAACTCGGTCAATGAGAATCAGGGCCCTTTTACACAAGGTGTTGGGGTTTCTTACTACGAAGAATTCAACCATTTTTCTGAGCTTGCATTTGTGAAGCAACTCCGACAATTGTTGGTAAAAAGCCCAAAAAAATCAGGTCAACCTCAACCTAATAAACACAGACAACCTGTAACTTTACCCTCAAATGAAAAAAGTACTAGTAGCCAATCGCGGCGAGATCGCTCGACGCGTCCTTAGAACCCTCAAAAAGATGGACATCAAAAGTGTGGCCATCTATTCTGATGCCGACGCCAATTCACCTCATGTTCTAGAGGCGGATGAAGCGGTTTATGTCGGACAAAGCCCCTCTTCTGAGAGTTACTTGCAGCAAGATAAAATCATTCAGATTTGTCTAGACCTCGGTGTAGATGGTGTACATCCAGGTTATGGCTTTTTGTCCGAAAACGCTGGTTTTGCACGTAAATTAACTGCTGCCGGCGTTAAACTCATTGGTCCTTCTCCTGAATCCATGGAGGTAATGGGCGACAAACTTTCGGCCAAACAAGCCGTTAAAGCATTTAATGTGCCTTTAGTCCCTGGCGTAGACGAAGCCATATCTGATGTCAATGCCGCCAAGAAAATTGCCGCTGAAGTTGGTTATCCTATCTTGATCAAGGCCTCTGCAGGTGGAGGTGGAAAAGGCATGCGTTTGGTTTACAACGACGCCGAATTTGAAGAGCAAATGGTGTTGGCTCAAAACGAAGCGCGTTCTTCCTTCGGTGATGACGCTGTTTTTATTGAAAAATTTGTTGACCAACCGCGCCACATCGAAATTCAGGTATTTGCTGACCAACACGGTAACGTTGTCTATTTATTTGAGCGCGAATGCTCCGTTCAAAGACGTCATCAAAAAGTTGTTGAGGAAGCGCCAAGTGCTGTACTTACGGCCGAAATACGCAAAGAAATGGGCGAGGCAGCTGTAGCTGTTTGTAAGGCGTGTAATTATGAAGGAGCAGGAACCGTTGAATTTCTCATAGATGGTCAACTCAACTTCTATTTTTTAGAAATGAATACACGTCTGCAAGTTGAACACCCAGTTACAGAAGAAATTACGGGGCTAGATCTTGTTGAGTGGCAAATCAGGGTAGCACGTGGTGAGCGTCTTCCAAAACTTCAAGATGAATTAGTCATCAATGGACATGCCATTGAAGTGCGCGTCTATGCTGAAGATACCTTGAATGGCTTTACGCCAGATATCGGAACCCTCAAGCGTTATCGCATTCCATCAGGTCGTCATATCCGAGTTGATGACGCCTTTGAAGAAGGCATGGAGATTCCTATCTATTATGATCCGATGATTGCTAAGTTGGTGGTTTGGGGCAAAACCCGTGAAGAAGCCATTGAGCGTTGTATAGCAGCCATTGATAACTACCAAATTTCAGGTGTCAAAACTACCCTCGATTTCGGCAAATTTGTGTTGAAGCACCCAGCATTCCGCAGTGGAAATTTTGATACCAATTTTGTTAAAGATCATTTCTCAGACCCGCTACTGCTTAACGACGCCATGCAAGAAGAGGAAAGAGCTTTGGTTTTTGCGCTCGATACTATCTGGCAAGATGTACAGGCTTTCAAGAAAAAATCATTTGCCTCGCGCAACATCGACTCTTCTTGGAAAAACCAAATTCGATAAAATAATTAGAACAGATCACCTAGACTCATTAAAAAAAACGTACTTTTACGGCGCAAATTTGATCGCATGAACTTACACGAATTCCAAGGAAAAGCTATTCTTAAACAATACGGTGTAGCCGTACAAGAAGGTATAGTTGTAGACAAAGTGTCCGATGCTTTAGCAGCGGCTAAGAAACTAACAGAAGAAACTGGTACCTCATGGTATGTAGTGAAAGCGCAAATCCACGCTGGAGGTCGCGGAAAAGGTACTGTTCAAGAAACCGGTTCAAACGGTGTTGTACTTGCCAAAGGCATCGACCAAGTTGAAGAAAAAGTAGCTGGTATTCTCGGAGGCCATTTAGTGACACTTCAAACCAATGGTAAGGGTAAAAAAGTAAACCAAGTGCTCATTGCACAAGATGTTTACTACCCAGGTCCAACTGAGGTTAAAGAATTTTACATGTCTGTTTTACTCGATCGTGAATCTGGTCGTAACGTCATCATCTATTCTACTGAAGGTGGAATGGACATCGAGCACGTTGCCGAACATACTCCGGACAAACTATTCAAAGAATTTATCGATCCAAGAGTTGGACTACAAGGTTTCCAAGCGCGTAAAATCGCTTTCAATCTAGGCCTCTCAGGTGATGCATTTAAGAACATGGTTAAGTTCGTTCCTGCCCTATACAAAGCGTATGAAGGAATTGATGCTTCTATGTTTGAAATCAACCCTTTGTTCAAAACTTCAGATGACAAAATTATCGCGGTTGACGCCAAAGTAAGTCTTGATGGTAACGGTTTATTCCGTCATCCTGACCTCGCTGCCTTGCGCGATAAATCTGAAGAAGATCCAACAGAAGTAGAAGCTGATGAAGCAGGTTTGAACTTTGTTAAACTTGATGGAAACGTTGGCTGTATGGTAAACGGAGCAGGTTTGGCAATGGCAACCATGGATATCATCAAACTTTCTGGTGGTAACCCAGCAAACTTCCTTGATGTCGGAGGTACTGCAAATGCAGAGCGTGTTGAGAAAGCTTTCCACATTATCCTCAAAGATCCAAACGTTAAAGCGATCCTCATCAATATCTTTGGTGGTATCGTTCGCTGTGATCGCGTTGCGCAAGGAATTGTCGATGCCTACAAAAACATCGGTGAAATTCCAGTTCCAATTATTGTTCGTTTACAAGGTACCAACGCCGAAGAAGCAAAACGCCTCATCGACGAATCGGGCCTCAACGTACACTCAGCAGTGCAACTTCAAGAAGCTGCCGACCTCGTTAAGGAAGTATTGGCATAAGCCAACTCACATATTTATTCAAAAGCCATCTTAGGGTGGCTTTTTTGTTTTATGAATATTTTATATAAATCATAAAATATATAAATAAAAGTAAATGGCTTAAAAAAGGCAATTTTGCACCAAATTGACTTTTATGACAAGAATTACAATCGCAAAAGGGGATGGAATTGGCCCAGAAATCATGGATGCCACACTATCTATTTTAGAAGCTGCTGGTGCACAACTTATTTATGACGAAATTGAAATTGGCGAAAAGGTATACCTATCTGGTAACACAGCCGGAATCAGCCCAGCATCATGGGATATCATCAGAAGAAACAAAGTTTTTTTAAAGGCTCCGATTACTACACCTCAAGGTGGTGGTTATAAAAGTTTAAATGTCTCAACGCGTAAATTTTTAGGGCTTTATGCGAACATCAGACCATGTTTTAGCCTTCACCCGTATGTATCCACGAAGCATCCAAAGATGGATCTCGTCATCATTCGCGAAAATGAAGAAGACTTATATGCAGGAATTGAGCACCAACAAACAGATGAAGTTGTACAGTGTCTCAAATTAATCAGCCGACCAGGTTGTGAGAAAATCATCCGATACGCTTTTGAATACGCAAAGCTTTACGGACGAAAAAAAGTGACTTGTTTTACAAAAGACAACATCATGAAGCAAACCGATGGTTTGTTTCGAGAAGTTTTCAACGAGATTGCTGCTGAATACCCAGATATTCAAAATGATCACTGGATTATCGATATCGGCGCAGCGAAATTAGCCAACGCTCCTCAGGATTTTGAGGTAATTGTTACCCTTAACCTTTATGGTGATATCATTTCAGATATCGCAGCTGAAATTGCAGGTTCGGTTGGTTTAGCAGGATCTGCAAATATCGGTGAAGAATGCGCTATGTTCGAGGCGATTCACGGATCAGCTCCGATGATTGCAGGCCAAGGAATTGCAAATCCGTCGGGTCTTTTGCTTGGTGCTGTACAAATGCTTAGCCACATTGGCCAGACAGCTATTGCCGAAAAAATTCAAAATGCTTGGTTAAAAACCATCGAACAAGGTATCCATACCTTTGATATTTACAAAGAAGGAGTAAGCACGCGTTGTGTCAATACCAAAGAATTTACTGAAGCACTCATTGCCAATTTAGGCGAGCGTCCGGAGGCGTTTCCTCCTGTCAATTATCAGCAAGAAGCACGCATTCAGCTTCCGAAATACCAGCGCAAAGCTCAAAAAGAGAAAACACTGCAAGGTGTTGATTTGTTTGTACATTGGTCAGGTCTAGATGTCAATGAACTTGCCAAGCAATTGCACCAACTACCAACTACTGCTTTTGAATTGGCGCTCATTACTAACCGAGGCATCAAAGTTTATCCAGATGGCTTTCCTGAAACATTTTGCACCGATCACTGGCGCTGTCGTTTCATGGCAAAGTCTCCTGAATTAGCCTCTAAAAAAGCGATCATTGAGCTCCTAGCTGCTGCTGATTCTTTACAAATCGATGTCATCAAAACAGAAAATTTATATGCTTTCAACGGTAAAGCAGCTTATTCACTAGGACAAGGTCAATAATGAAATTTGGCGGATATCTGCTTTGGTCTGTGCAAATTGCAATTTTGCTTTTTGCAATGTTCAATGCGCATCGTTGGTGGTCTACATTGCCTGTAGCGTTGTGCATTGGTTTAGCGCTCATTCAGTTTAAACTATTATCCAGGCATAAAATTTAGCTCCATGTCAGAAGGTACTTTTCTTATTAAGAATGGTTGGCTTGTTTGTTCTACAGGTATTCAACAACAAGATATTCGAATAACCAATGGTGTTTTCACAGAAATTGGTAAGCAACTCACTGCAAATCCTCATGAACAAGTAATCGATGCAACTGGAAAACATGTTTTTCCCGGATTGATTGACACGCATGTACATTTTCGTGAGCCTGGATTAAGCTATAAAGCCACTTGGCTTACAGAAAGTGCAGCAGCCTTAGCTGGTGGTGTGACAACGGTTTTTGATATGCCTAATACAGAACCTGCCACTTTATCACCTTCCTTAGTCAAAGAAAAATTGGCCCTTGCTAAGCAAAATGCCCGCTGTAATTATGGAGTTTTTTTAGGAATTTCTGCTGCAAATTGCCAAGAGTTATCCAATTTTGATTTAACGGACACAGATTTTGTAGCACTCACCGATGATGGTTTGTATTTTTCAGGAAGTGGGCATTTATTAGCAGATCATCCTGAGGCACTTGAAGCAGTTTTTTCTCAGACAGACCGCATCGTTGCGCTGCACAGTGAAGATTCAGCACTCATCGAACAAAATGAAAAAGAATATCAAGAGAAATATGGTCAAAATATTCCTTTTGAAGCACATGCTCTGATTCGTTCAGAAGAAGCTTGTGTAGTAGCTACAAATCGCGCTTTGCAATTGGCTCAAAAGCACGATGCACGCTTGCATATTCTGCACTTAACTACCTATAAAGAAGCGCTGTTATTTGATAAAGAACTTCCTCTGTCAGAGAAAAAACAAACTTGTGAGGTGAGCATACCCCATCTTTATTTTTCTGTTGAAGATTATGTCAAGTATGGTGCGCTCATTAAATACAATCCGTCTATCAAAAGCAAAGCAGATCGTCTGGGTTTAATTAAGGCATTGAACGATAACCATATCGATTTTATCACCACCGATCATTCTCCTCATACTCTCGAGGAAAAGCAGCAAGTTTATATGCAATCTAAGTCAGGAGGCCCTACTTTACAACACTTGCTGCCAATGCTGCTCTCGCTTTACGATACAGGTTTTTTAAGCCTAGAGAAAATCGTAGAGAAAACAGCTGAAAACCCTGCGCTTTTTTACGGAGTTCAGAAAAGAGGATTTGTAAAAGAAGGTTATCATGCAGACCTGGTTATTGCAGACCTCAAAAAACCGCACGTCGTCAAAAACGAGGACTTATTCTCTAAATGTGGTTGGTCTGTTTTTGAAGGACATACATTTAGCTCAACGGTTGAAATGACGTTTGTAAACGGTCAGCTTGCTTACCATGATGGAAAAATTGTGGAAGATGTGAGGGGAGAACAGGTTTCGATCTAAAGCAGCTGTAGCGCTTCGCCACATTGAAAATGTCCTTTAGGACAACTTTTATGACCGTGCAAACCACAAGGTCGGCATGCTAAGTTGCTCACTTCAATAATTTTTGAATCATCGGAGAGCGGCCCAAAACCAAATGCCGGGACTGTTGAACAGAAGAAGGCACTCACGGGTGCGTTGGTTGCAGAGGCTAAATGCAAGGGACCAGAATCATTGACGTAATTGTGTTGTGCGCCTGCCATGAGTGCGGCAGATTGCAACAGCGTGAGTTTACCGGCTAAATTAACGACCTCCGAAGTCCCTGCTTTTTTAGCGATAGCATCGAGGTATTTTTGGTCGGAAGCTGCGCCCAGCAAATAAATTTTTTGTTGTTTAGCTGAAAGATCCTTGATTAACTTGAGCCAAATTAGTTCGGGCGCTTGCTTTGTGAACCAAACGCTTGTGGGGGCCAAACAAGTATACGGAACTTCTTGGTAAATCCGAATAGCATTTAAATCTTCCATACTCGGATACAATTGAGGCCTGCGGTATGTAGCGGGCACCAAGTCTGAAATCAGGCTTAAATTGCGGTCGACCTCATGCCAATTGGGTTTCATTTCGTGCTTGAAGCGCTTGGAAAAGAATAGAGAAAACGGATTCTTTTTAAAACCTCGACTTTCTTTTCCCTTGGCCAGCATGGTTAAGACGCCAGAGCTTGCAAAACGCTGTAAATTAATCACGAGTTCATAGCGCTGCTGCCTTAATTGTTTACCTAAGTTCCAGAGATTTTTGAGTTTTTGACGCTTATCAAAAGTGTAGACCTGATTCAAAAAAGGGTGTTCGGCAAGTAAAGTTTCGTTTCCCTTCTTGACCACAACATCGATTTGCGCTTCCGGAAATTGTTGGTGCAGGTTTTCCCAGATTGGTGAAGCCAAAATAACATCTCCAAGAAAGGCAGTTTGAATGACTAAAACGCGCTTTAAATTCATCGGATGAGGGTCACGTAGCCTTGCTTCACAAGGGCATCGGTTTTATTGATGATTAATTCAATGCGGTATTGAAAAACATCATTGGTGGCAGGCAAGCCGCTGGTCTGAATGATACCATCCCAACCTTGCGCTGGATCATTTGTTTCAAAAACAACTTGTCCCCAACGATCAATAATGCTAAAGGTGTATTTTTCAGGATCTACATTTTGTACAACTGGCAAGAATATAGGGTTCAGACCATCAGGAGTAAATGCATTGGGCACGAACATAAGAGGCTCGTATTTCAAGCAAAGTTCATTGGAAAAACTACTATCAGTAAAACCAAACTGATTGAGGTTTTCCAAAGCCATGATTTGATAACAAACTTCACCTTTGTTGCGCAACGCAGAGACATCGTCTTGCAATTGATAGGTTCCGTTCGGCATGATTTGAAATGGTATTTGCTCCCATGTTCCATAGGCATTTCTAAATGCTTGGTAATTTTGAATGCCGCCATCAAATTGGGTATATGGGCTCCAGGTCAAACTATTGATCATGTTGTACTGGTCAGCAATTCCACTGACAAATACTGTGGTGTTTTCGTTGGCATATGAACCGGAGTTGCCACAACTGTCTAGGTAACTAGAGCGATAAGTCCAAGGGCCCCACTGGGTGTCAACATCTTCGTCGAGATATACGGCAAGATTTGCATTGACAGCGGCATTTCCGAGCACTTGGAATACTCCGTTGGTATCTTTTCTTTCGAAAATTATTTCAGTCACGCCCACACTTTGGTCTACCCAAGCTTTTAGTTCGATATCTTTTTGATTGACACTAGCTACTCTGAAATAATGAAAACTTGGCGCGCCCGGTTGTGGCATGGTAAAACACAGCGGATTTGAGAAGGCGCTAAAACTGGTTTGCAAATTGGCCTTAACATACAAGCAATAGCTCTCATTTTTAAGTAACTGAACCGTAGCGAAGGTATCTGTTGTTGTGGTTAAAAGGCTCCATTGATTGTTGTTTTTGCCCCATATTTCATAAGAAAGTACAGCAGCACCTAAATAGTTTGTCCAGCTAAGTTGGGCCGTCTGAGGGCACATGTCGAGTTGGTAATTGGCTAAAATAGAGGTGTGTAAGTTTGCTTTTGCAGAGGTTTGGAAAGTCGCGGGGATGGTAGTTGTCAAGCAAGAATCAAAAGCTGCAACTGTATAACTGAAAGGCCCGGTGCCAACTACGTTATATAAATAGCTTGTGTTATTTTGTCCGTAGAGGGTATCTAATTCAATCAGAAAGCCGTTGGCATCAAAGGTGTAAACTACATAGCCATAAGTATCTGGCGCCGCATTGGTATTCCACTGAATTTGCATTTGTTGGGTATTGGTATCAAAGCCAACGTTATGAATGACAGGAATGAATGGCGTCATCATGTCAGTTAGGATGTCTCCGGGTCTGTTTGAGTTGAAATTACAGGTACTTGTTTTCAAATTCACCCGATAGCGCAAAAATGAATTGCAAATATCAATGGTGTCTGTATAATTGGTCTGGTTATAAGGGACGCTATCAATGAAGTTAAAAAAGTTAGTCGGGTATTCTCGATAGATATAATAATAGGCGTTGTATGAACTCGCTGCGGGGTTTTTGGGTTTGTTCCAATTCAAGACAGCTGTTCCATCATTTGGGTTGGTCAGTGTCAGAAAGATATTTTTGACGGTGTCTGAATAATCTAGAAATGAGCCCGCGCATCCGGATGCAACTGCCAAATAGAAGTCATGGCTTGCATTGACGGCAGGTGCCGTAAAATTGGTGGTATTGATATCTAGGATGCTTCCAAGGAGGCCATTTTGAACTGAATATATTTGATATTCCGAAAAGGTACTTGAGCTTGCTGGGTTTAGACCCTGCCAAAAAATATTGAGCTCATTATTATTAGCAGTTTGAATACAAGCAATTTCTGGCGCTGAAATAATTCCTGGATTCAAGACATGGATCGTAATGGTTGTGAAACTCACTTGTGGCACGGGGCAAACGTCATCACTGGCCTTAAATATGAAGTGATAACTTTTTGAGACCAAAGCTTGCCCTTGGCTATCGAGTAAGTGATCACAGGTAGTTTGCCATGTAAACTGCGTTTGAATTGTGCTCAAACTTGCAATTGGAAGTGGTGTAGCTAAGCTTGGGCAAGGTCCAATGGTACAAGGCAAATTGCCCTCTAGTGTAATCAGCTGTGCGCTGCCATTTGCCTGAAGATCGTTATCGGTAACATTGATGTTAAAGTTAACGAGGTCTCCGGCATTCACAGTGAGTTCATATGAAGTGCCTCCGTTGAAAGGTGGTGCTAGCACCGGCGCACTATTATTGGTATTACAAGGCTGAATAACCAATTGCATTTCGCGCTCTGTCTGTGATACAAGCAAAGATCCACGATAAGCTTTTACCATCATTTTGACGACATAATTACCGATGGTAAATGAGGTAAATGTGAGTTTCCCGTTATTTGGGTCAAGCGCCGCAGCGACATTATTGCCATTGATACTTGGGCCAGGCGTTGGGCTGCTTGCACTAAACCCAGGCTCAAAAGGAATAGCAGCAGGGTTAGTAGGAGGGTTATAGGCTCCTGTAGGGAAATGATCAAAGGGTACACCAAATTCAAAAACCAAAGAATCTTGATTGGTATCACTCACGGCTGAATTGTACTCAAAAGCCTGGCCGGCACAGCTTACAAATAAAGGGTCTTGATTGAAAACTGGAGCATCATCGGGTTGGGCCAAATTGAATATTTTGGCAGCCAGTGTGATTCCATAAGTGGATGGATTAGTCAGGTTGCTTAAGGATGCGCTTCTTGAAAAATTCTCATAAGTAAAAGCCCAACCTTGAGCAGGTGGTGTGCCACTAAGTAAAACAGGGGCGCTGCGGTAAATTACTTTTTCAATGGCACCGATACCATTGCCTGCATTGTTACCAGTGCCACAGAGCAGTGGCCCTGGTCCACCGCTTATTTGGGTACAACTTGGCGATAAATCGATGCGCTGTACAAAGAGCACCGTTATGTTTGTGAGGGTGGGGTGGTTCCAAACACGCAGGTTTTCGGAAACTGCATTGACATCAGCGCCATTGCAATCTCGGTAGAAAACCAGCTCAAACTGATACATTGAATTTCCGAGATGTTTGTAGGTCAATTCCCCTCCCATAACATGAGAAGACCTACTCCAAAAACTGAGCAGTAAAAAACTAACGATACTAATGAGCCTAAACATCCGTTGGATAACGTATTTTCTTGAGTTTTAGTATAACGGAATGCCTTACTAAAGGTTGCTATCCGGCAGAAATAATCAACATTTCTTCCCAGATGAGGTAGCGCTTGGCTAATTCTTGAATTCTTTCAGGCGTAATATTTCGGATCCGATCGATTAAATGGTCGTAAAATTCAAGGCCAAGGCCATTTTGCTGTACGTTGGCAAAGAGGTCAAGCATCGCGTAAGGGCCATCGGCACTTTTGAGTAATTGCCCCAACATATAATTCTGAACTAAAGCTAGTTCTTCTTGTGGTACCAGTTCATTTTTTAATCGATCAAATTCCTGTTGAATCTCCTCAAAAGTGGCAGTTCTTGTCTGAACACCAACTTCAGTACCAATGACAAAGTACCCGTAATTTTGATGTTCAACCAGATAAGAACCAATGCCATAGGTATAGCCTTTGTCTTCGCGGATATTGCTCATGAGTCGGCTGCCAAAGTAGTCACCTAAGATGGTGTTTAAGATGCTAAAGTCGCAGAAATCTGGGTGTGTTTTATTGAACAAGGGGCGTCCGATTCTAAGCGCACTTTGCAAGGCATTTTCTTGTTCTAGGTGGATGGCACCTTGTTCATTTTGCCAGTCAAAGTCTGTTGTTGAAAAACTAGCCTTCTGATAGGTGTTTAATAAATCTTGGAGTCCTTGAAAATCAGTGTCTTGTAAATCTCCGACGACGAAAACTTCTACTAAGCCCTTGAGGTAATTCTTTTGGTGAAAAGCTTGTATGTCGGTAACGGAGACCTTATCGTAATCTTCAAGTTGAATTTGTTGAGCATAGTTGATGTTTGCAAATAAGCTCTTTTGGAATTGTCTTTGCGCTAAAAAACTCACTTTTTCTTGTTGCACTAAGAATTTCTGACGACGCTCTGCACAAAGGTCTTGCAACTCTTTGTTTGGAAATGTAGCCCCAAACAAACTTTCGTGAAAAACGCTGTAAGCTGCTAGCAATTGATCTTTTAACGCATAAATACTAACAACGGCTTCATCCTGAGAAATACTGACGTCGTAATAGGCGCCCAAGGCATCGAGAGCCTTTTGAATTTGTCTGGCATTTTTATTGGCCGTTCCGCTAATCAATAGTCCGGCGCACAAGGAGCCAATAATGGGTTGTGCAATACAGCTGCCAGCCTTGAAATGCAATTCAATTTTGCTGGTATCGTTAAAAATCCCGTTGCGCCAAAAAAGATCGACACCATTTTTGAGTTTACTGATTTGAGGCTGAACAAATGCGATGTGTTCGATGCCATGAATAGCTGGGGCTTGGCTTCTATTTAGCATCTTGTTGACTTTGGATGATGAGACGTGAGCAATTGGTTTTGCGGAAAGTTTGAAGCGCAAATGCTTGTAAATCTTTGGTGCTGATTTGCTGATACTTCTGAGCTTCTTCATTGATGAGCTGGGCACTACCCAATAATTCGAAATAAGCTAAATTCATGGCTCTGTTCAGTAGGCCTTGGTCTTGAAAAGCACGTGAGGTGCGCAATTTCAACTTGAGCTCATGTAAAGAGCTTTTGCTGATGGCCTTTGCTGCTGTTTTTTCGAGCAGGGGCCAAAGTGCTGCTTCTAACTGATCTATTGTTTTTCCGGGCTGCAGTTTGCCGCTAATGATGAATAAGCCGTCATCGAAAGACGCGGTGATATATGCCGTGATTTCCGCACAGATTTTTTTCTTTTTCTTAAGATCGATGTATAGCGGGCTGGTTTTTTCGTTACCCAGAAAATCACTGAGTAAATCGGCTTTATAAAAGTCTGAATCGGTGCGTTTACCCATTCGAAATGCGTAATAGAACGCAGTTGCCGGAACTTTTCGAACAAGTGTTTTGGTCCTGAATTGTTTTTGGGGTGGTTCTTGAATTAAATTTCGGGCGGCTTTCTTTTGAGCTGGAATATCGCCAAAATAATGTTCGACTTTTTGCTGAATTGTCGGGAGGTCAAAGTTACCAATGATGCAAAGAATGGCATTGCTCGGGTGGTAATATTGTTCAAAAAAGGCCCTAACTTCTTGCATGCTGGCCTCTTGAATTTGCTTGATATTCTTGCCAATTGTTGCCCAGCGATAAGCGTGTTTTTTGTAAACAAGCGGTCTGAGATGCAGCCATGCATCGCCGTAGGGTTGGTTGAGGTAGCGCTGCTTGAATTCTTCAATAACGACCTGACGCTGCACCTCTAGGCTTTTGTCTGTGAAAGCCAAAGAGAGCATGCGGTCACTTTCTAACCAAAGTCCGGTATCGATGTTTTGCGCGGGCAAAATGTCGTAGTAATTCGTGATATCATTACTCGTGAAGGCATTGCTTTGACCTCCGGCTGCTTGTAAGGGCGCATCGAAGTCCGGAATATGTTTGGAGCCACCAAACATGAGGTGCTCAAAAAGATGGGCAAATCCTGTTCTTTCAGGATCTTCGTCACGGGCACCGACGTCGTAGAGCACATTGACCACAGCCATTGGGCTAGATGGTTCGCGGTGAAAGAGCACGCGCAAACCATTGTTAAGTGTAAAACTTTCGTATGCTATCATTTATAATGCTTGTTGTTGGGTCAGGGTATGATTGTATTGGGCCACAATTTCTTGAATAATCTGCTCAGCACTTAAGATTTCTTCGAAGGAGCCAGCAATTTGTCCGATCTCTAGTTCGCCCTCGATGAGGTCTCCTTCGAACATGCCTTTTTTGGCACGTCCTCGCCCTAATAAATTTTTGAGTTCTTCGATATTGCTCCCTGCTGCATAAGCCGCCTGGACCTGCTCAAAAAATGGATTTTTTAGTAAGCGCACAGGTGTCAGTTCTTTGAGCGTAAGTAAGGTTGAGCCTTCTTCGGCGGCAATTACTGCTTCTTTAAAATTTTGATGCGCACTAGATTCTATAGATGCTGCAAAACGACTTCCAATTTGAACACCATCTGCACCCAGGTTCATGACGGCCAACATGGCTGCTCCTGAAGCAATTCCTCCGGCAGCAAGTATCGGGAGTTTCACCGCCTTTCTAACCATTGGTATGAGGCAAAGGGTAGTGGTTTCATCGCGGCCGTTGTGTCCGCCTGCCTCAAAACCTTCGGCTACAATAGCGTCTACGCCTGCCGCTTCGGCTTTTTGAGCAAATTTGACACTTGATACCACGTGCACCACTTTAATACCTTCATTTTGCAGTGTTTTGGTCCAGGTACTCGGATTTCCAGCACTCGTGAAAACAATTGGAACCTTATGCTTGATAATGGTTTGGATGTGTTCTTCAATATTTGGGTAGAGCAACGGCAAGTTCACACCGAAAGGTGCAGTGGTTGCATTTTTACATTTTTGGATGTGTTCGTCTAGAATTTCAGGATACATAGAGCCCGCGCCAATGAGGCCTAGCCCCCCTGCATTTGAAACTGCTGAAGCCAGTTTCCAACCCGAACACCAAATCATGCCGCCTTGAATAATGGGGTACTTGATTTGAAAGAGTTGACAAATTCGATTTGGAGTTGTTATCATAACAAAGAATGAGTTACAAAATTAGTCTAAATGCTTAACTTAGCGGGTATGATGAAGGCCTCACTTCTTGTAATGATCTTCTTGTGCTTTGGGCTTTGTGTCCCAGGTCTGCTGCGCGCTCAAATTCAAGGGCATGAATTCATCATAAATAAAGGTCAGTGGCCCCAAGATGTACTTTACATGGCCAAAGATGGCGCACAAAAGATTTGGTTTGGCCATGACCGTTTTCTATTTGAATTTAATGATTTTTCGGATTTAGAAGCAGCGCACCACCACCACGAGCAAATAATAGCACCTCAAGTCCGCAGCTCATTTTTTGCCCAAGTTTTTGAGCAAATCAACCACGCCTCCTCAACAATCAGCGCCAAACCAAAGTCCTATACGTATCAGTTTTTTCAAGGTCAAGATACAACGCGTTGGGCTAGTAATGTGCAAGCTTTTCAAGAACTGACCTACCAAGATTTTTACCAAGGTATTGACCTTCATTTGGAGAGTATAAAAGGCTTATACAAATACAGTTATATCCTGAAACCTGGTGCAAATCCGGCCCAAATTCGTTGGCATTACGATGGGGCAAAGCAAATAAACGTCAAAGCCAAACAACTTAAAATTCAAACCGAATTAGGCGAACTAATAGAACAAAATCTTTTAGCTTATCAAATTGTTGATGGACAGAAAGAGGAGGTTCGTTGTATGTTCAAACAGTTTAAGGATGGCAGTATTGGTTTTGAACTGGGGTCATATAACGCCTCATTACCACTTATTATTGATCCTGTGCTCGTATTTGCAACATACAATGGTGCCGTCTCGGATAATTTTGGCATGACTGCAACATATGGTTTTGATGGTTCGGCATATGCAGCTGGGGTAGTTTATGGTAATAACTTTCCACTTCCAAGTTTGGCAAGTTTTGATGTGAGTTCAAATTTCACGGCTGTAAGTGGTAATTATGGAATCACTGACGTGTTCGTGACGCGTTTTGCTGCAGACGGTAGCACTATGTTGTGGTCTTCTTTCTTAGGGGGTGGCGATGCAACACAAGGAACCGAAACTGCCCACAGTTTGGTCTGTGACTCTTTAAACAATGTTTATCTTTTTGGCGCAACATCAAGTCTGGATTTTCCGGTAAGTACTGGTGCTTTTCAAACAAGCCATGGAGGAGGAACAGCCAATGCCAACTTTTTTTACAATGGTGTGTACTTCGGGACACAAGGCAGTGATATCTTTGTTTCCAAACTTAGTGCTAACGGCCAAAATCTATTGGCTTCTACCTATGTTGGGGGCAATCAAAATGATGGTGTTTCCTATCGTGTTTTAGGCTTGCCTTATTCTTCAGTAGCGGCTTATGATTCCTTAGCAACAAATTACGGCGACCAGTTCAGAGGTGAAATTTACCTAGACCAACAAGGAAATGTTTTAGTAGCCAGCTGCACGCGTTCTGCAAATTTCCCGCTACAAAATGCTTTTCAAGCTACCAAAGGAGCGGGGCAAGACGCCGTAGTATTCAGACTCAATAATTCTATGAGTAGTTTGCAGTTTTCTTCCTTTTATGGAGGAAACAAAGACGATGCCGCTTATTCTATCAAAACCGACACTTTGGGGGCTATCTTTTTTACAGGTGGCACCTCTTCGAACAATTTACTTGGTACATCGGGCGCCTATCAAAGTACATATAACGGTGGAAAAACAGATGGTTTTGTAGTGAAGCTAACGGCAGCAGGTAATAACATCACTAAAGCGAGTTACATCGGTACCTCAAATTACGATCAAGCATTTTTTGTTGAAATTGACCGCACAAATCAGGTCTTTTTGTTAGGGCAATCTACAGGCGGCGCTTTTGTAGTGAACAACGCCCAATACAGCAACCCAGGAAGTAGTCAGTTCGTCATCAAACTCAACAACCAACTCACTACCAATTTAGCCTCTACCGTTATCGGCAATGGCTCTAGTCAGATCAATATTTCACCGGCGGCTTTTCTAGTTGATATCTGTGGTAATATTTATATTTCTGGTTGGGGAGCCAATATCTTACAAAGTACGCCATTAAGCGGAATGCCCGTGAGTGCAAACGCCTTTCAGAGTACTACCACCGGTTTTGATTTTTACCTCATGGTACTCCAAAACAATATGTCAGGCTTGCTTTATGGTTCTTATTTGGGTGGTGGCATTGCTCAAGAACACGTTGATGGCGGAACTTCGCGCTTTGATAAAAACGGCGTGGTTTACCAATCTGTTTGTGGAGGTTGTGGCGGCCATTCTGACTTCCCGACTTCCTCAGGAGTTTGGTCCAGTACCAACAACAGTTCTAACTGTAACAACTTGGTCTTTAAATTTGATTTTGAACTGATTCCAAGCGCTGAATTTTCGAGCTCGGTTGTTCAGGGCTGTGAAGATCTCAGCGTTACTTTTCAAAATACCTCTACTCAATGGGATTCCTACCTCTGGGATTTCGGCAACGGCGACACTAGCTCAGTGATTTTTAATCCGGTTGTGGTTTTTGAAAATCCGGGCACCTATGAAGTCAATTTATTTGTTACCGACAGCGTTTGCCTCATTACCGACACCGCTCAAATTCAAATTTTAGTACTTGATTCGTTACTACTTAACTTGAACGACACCATCAGTCTTTGTAGTTCGGCACCTTATTTGTTAACGGCCCAAACCTATGGCACTGCCAATCAATTTATTTGGTCAACGCAGCCCAACTTGAATCCACCACTTAACAATCCGCAAGATTCCACCGCACTAATTACTCAAAATGGTTGGTATTATTGTCAAGTGAGTAATGGGTTGTGTACCGCTTTTGACTCCGTTTTTGTGCAGTTCGATACGCCTTTGCAAGCTTTGTTTAGTATTCCAGACACCATTGGTTGTGCACCGCTTGTATTGCAAATTCAAAACAGCTCAAGCACTACCACCTCTTTTCTTTGGGATTTTGGCAATGGCGTTTTAGATAGTCTAACTTTTGAGCCAACCCTGACTTATTCACAGCCCGGAATTTATCAAATTTCTTTACAGGTATCTGATTCCATTTGTCAAGGCACAGCTACCTATAATTTGCAAGTGAATGTAGGTCCCGCATTAGAGGTTAGCGCTCCAGCTGACTTATTGCTCTGTAGTTCTATAGACACCACGTTAATCCCAACAATTACAGGTGCACCTAGTTCCATCGTTTGGTCTTCAAACAATAACTTTTCAGATACTTTAAATGGTAATAACAGCCCAAATCTAACGCTTATTGATCCTCAAAATGCTTGGTATTATATTGAGGTGAGTTCTGCTTACTGTTCTGCTTCCGATAGCGTTTTGATTAGCATCCAAGCTCAAGATTTAGAAGTAGAGTCCCCATCATTAATTTGCGCCGATGTTCCGTTTACAGCCAGTATTTTCCCGAACCCGAATTTTCAGCAGATCACTTGGTCGCCGGCAAGTGTTATCCAGTTCGGGCAGGGGCAGCCAACTGTTACGGTTGCCTTATCGGCGCCACAATATTTGTATGTCACGGTCGAAACCGCACAGAATTGCCAACTGCAAGATTCAGTGTTCATCAATTTATCAACATTAAATCCATTAAGTGTAACTGCAAGTGCAAATCCAAATGTTGTTTTACCCAACACGAGCACCCAACTTTTAGGTCAGCCAACAGGTGCCTACACTTACAGCTGGTCACCTTCACAAAACTTGAGCTCAGCTACTACTCAAAATCCAACGGCTTTGCTCGATCAAACAACGCTGTTTACACTAACTGTTTCAGATGGGCTTTGCTCGGGTTCGGACACCGTTTTGGTTAAGGTTTATGACAGCATTTGCCAAGAACCATTTGTCTTTATTCCTAATGCCTTTTCTCCAAATAAGGACGGCAATAATGATAAATTATATGTCCGCGGGCAGTACATCTTCGAATTTGTTTTTAGGGTTTATGACCGCTGGGGAGAACTCGTTTGGGAAACAAGCAATATCAACGATGGTTGGGATGGCACGTACCGCGGAAAATTACTAGACCCTGATGTCTATGATTATTACTTACAAGTCACCTGTATTGGTGGGCTAGACAATATCATCAAAGGAAACGTTACACTTATTCGTTAAGCATGAAAAAAATCATTACTAAGAAATCCGAGCAATTTTTAGAAAATTATCTCAATAATGCCAGCCCAACGGGTTTTGAAACCTCAGGTCAACAAATGTGGCTCGATTACCTCAAGCCGTACATCGACGAATATATCACCGATGCTTATGGTTCAGTAGCGGGCATCATCAATCCGGGTCAGCCTTATAAGGTAGTCATCGAGGCACACGCAGATGAGATTTCCTGGTTTGTACATTACATCACCAAAGATGGTTTTATTTATTTACGCCGCAATGGAGGCTCAGACCACATGATTGCTCCGTCAAAGCGCGTCAATATTCATACTGATAAGGGGCCTGTGAAGGCTGTTTTTGGTTGGCCGGCTATTCATATGCGCCAACAAAAAGAGGAGACCCCAAGCATGAAAAATATTTTCTTAGACTGTGGTTGCCAAAGTAAAGAAGAAGTAGAGGCACTTGGTGTTCATGTAGGCTGTGTAGCTACTTTTGAAGATGAATTTATGGTCTTGAACAAGAACAAATATGTTGGGAGAGCGCTAGATAACCGAGTAGGTGGCTTCATGATTGCAGAAGTTGCCCGCTTGTTAAAGGAAAACAAAAAGAAATTGCCCTTCTCTTTGTACGTAGTTAATTCTGTTCAAGAAGAAATTGGACTTCGCGGAGCAGAAATGATGGCGCACCGCATCAAACCCGATCTTGCTCTCATCACAGATGTTTGCCACGACACCGCAACCCCAATGGTCGATAAAATTGAAAATGGTGACCAACAAGGCGGAAAAGGGCCTGTTTTGACTTATGGCCCTGCAGTTCAAAATAATTTCCTGAAACAAATTATTGCAGCGGCAAAAAAAGCTGAAATCCAGTTCCAACGCGCAGCCGTTTCTCGTTCAACAGGCACCGACACCGACGCATTTGCTTACTCGAATGAAGGGGTTACTAGTGCACTTATTTCCTTGCCATTGCGCTATATGCACACTACCGTTGAAATGGTAGAAAAATCAGATGTAGAAAATTGTATCCGCCTGATTTATGAAACTTTGTTAAGTGTGAAAAGCGGTCAGGACTTCAGAAGTATCAAATAGAAATTGGATTTTTAACTATTGCAACACGATTTGCAAATCTTCCAATTCGATGATATCACCAGCGATGAGTTTGGCACGCTTGCGCAGCTCTACTTCACCATTGCGGATAATCAGACCCTCTTCAACAATTGCTTTGGCGTGCCCGCCAGTTTCAGCGATGCCCATGGCTTTTAGCAAGCCAATGAGTTCGATGTATTCACCGTTTATTTGAAAAGTCTGTTTCATTTATTTGGCTTTAAGTTCCATTGCCTTTAAGGTGTTCATCATTAAAGAGGCAATGGTCATTGGGCCAACGCCACCTGGTACTGGTGAAATGAAACTTGTTTTTGGCGATACTTCATCAAACTTGACATCACCTACCAAACGCCATCCACGCTCACGTGTAGCATCGTCTACGCGGGTTGTTCCGACATCAATGATGACTGCACCTTCCTTGACCATATCAGCAGTCACGAAGTTGGGCTTGCCAATAGCAGCAATTAATATGTCTGCCTCACGACAAAGTGCTTTGATATTTTTTGTTTTGGAATGCGCCAAGGTTACTGTACAATTACCCGGCTTGGTATTTCGTGCAAGCATGATAGAAAGGGGAGTGCCTACTATGTTACTGCGCCCCAGAATGACACAATTTTTACCTTCAGTTTCAATATTGTTTCGGCGCATGAGCTCCATAATACCCGCAGGTGTGGCAGGTAAAAAACCAGGTAAATTCAAGATCATATTTCCTAAATTGCGCGGATGAAAGCCATCTACATCTTTTTTAGGATCTATGGCCTGCGTGATTTTGAGTTCATCGATGTGTTTAGGAAGCGGAAGCTGAACAATAAAACCATCGATGCTGCGGTCTTCGTTAAGGCTTTGAACCTTTTCAAGTAAAATATCTTCAGGAACGGTTTCGTCATATCTGATTAGCGTACTTTCAAACCCAATGGCTTCACAGGCCTTCACTTTGGAGGTAACGTATGAAACTGATCCACCATCGTTACCAACTAAAATTGCCGCTAAGTGTGGTATCTTTTTACCTTCTTGTTTTCTGACTTGAACTGCTGCTGCAAGTTCTGCTTGTATTTGGGCTGCGGTAGCTTTTCCGTCGAGTAACTTCATCTGAAAATTTTTGCAAAGATACAAAGAAGCGATGAGGGTACAAATCCCTTATCTTTGTTAGAAATTAGAAATCATGAAGCAGTTTATTTTTACCTTGTTTTTCTTACCTCAATTTGCTTTTTCTCAATTGCAGTATCAAGGATCAGAATTGGGACTTGAGCCCTACGTTGGTTTTTCAAATGTAGGAGGAGCCCTTGGAGGTGAACTTAAATACGCAGCACGCTTGTCTGAAAATTTATTAGTAGGACCTTCGTTTCGCGTTCAGCGCATTTGGTCAAACAATTTGGGTATTGAAAGTCAAATGACCACTTGGGGTGGCGGAGCATTTGCGCACCTGCGCTATCAAGAGAAAATATTTGGTGGTGTAGAATTCCAATACCTCAAGAGCCCATTTAGCTTCGCTAACCCTCTAGAAGTAGTCAGACCTTGGTCTGCCAATTTGATGGTAGGCGGCGGTTTTTATCTGAAGCTTGGTGAAAAAATCAGACTCAATGCAGCTTTGTTCTATGACGTCATCAATGCACCAAATAGCCCATTTCGCAGCAGTTATACTTTTCAAATTAAAAATGAATTCGGGCAAGTTGTTCGGATTCTCCCAATTATATACAGAATTACTTTCTTTATTCCCCTCGATCAACAATAATGAAAATAGGCATTGTACTATACCCAACCTTTGGCGGCAGTGGCGTTGTTGCTACAGAACTCGGCAAAGCACTTGCTGCAAAGGGCCATCAAGTTCATTTTATTACTTATTCTCAACCCGTACGTTTGGGCTCCTTTCGTGAGAATATTTTTTACCACGAAGTATCCATCACAGACTATCCCTTATTTGATTTTCAGCCCTATGAGACACAATTAGCCAGTAAATTGGTCGATGTTGTCAAGTATGAAGGGCTAGATATTTTACATGTACATTATGCCATCCCGCATGCATCGGCGGCTTTTATGGCCCAGCAAATTCTTCGTGCAGAGGGTATAGAAATTCCTTTTGTAACCACCCTACACGGCACCGACATCACGCTTGTCGGAAAAGATCCTTCTTTTGAGCCAGTCATTACCTTTTGTATCAATCAATCTAATGCCGTTACTGCGGTTTCTGAAAGTTTGAAGCGCGACACCTTGGCACACTTTAAAGTCACTAACGAGATTCAAGTGATTGCTAATTTTGTGCCGCCTTTACCCCTAGACTCCGACCATCGACAATACATCCGATCTAAATACGCCCCTGACGACCAAGCTATTGTTTGTCACGTTTCTAATTTTAGACCTGTCAAGCGCACCGAAGATGTCATTCGGGTCTTTGCAAAAGTACGCTTGAAAAAACCTTGTAAACTTATTTTAGTAGGAGATGGCCCTGATCGCTATGCCTGCGAGCGTTTGTGTCGAGAACTCCAAATTTGCAATGATGTCATTTTTCTTGGAAAGGTCCGAGATACAGCACACGTGATGGAAATTGCCGATGTGTTTTTACTACCTTCTGAAACCGAAAGTTTTGGTTTGGCAGCCCTAGAGGCAATGGCTGTTGGCGTTCCGGTGGTTTCGTCAAATACTGGTGGAATTCCTGAAGTAAACATACACGGCGAATCTGGTTTTTTATCTGATGTAGGAGACATCGATGACATGGCTCAAAATTTAGAATACTTATTACAGCCAGAGGTTTTGGCTCAATTTAAAGTAGGTGCTTTAAACCGAGCTAAAGCTTTCAGTTTAGATCAAATTTTGCCACAATACGAAGAATTATATCGTAAATTAGTTCAAACGAAGTCATGAAAATAGGAGTTTTGTTATCGGGTTGTGGTGTTTATGACGGCGCCGAAATTCAAGAGGCAGTATTAACACTACTCGAAATTGAGCGAATGGGTGCCGAAGCCATCTGCATTGGCATCAATGCCAAACAACATCATGTAATCAATCACCTCACCGGTGAAGAACAGCCCCAAGAAAGAAACATGCTTGAGGAGGCTGCAAGAATTGCACGTGGCCAGATTATTCCGATTGAACAAATTGTACCTGCAGATCTCGATGCTTTGATCATTCCTGGCGGTTTTGGTAGCGCTAAGAATTTTTCAACTTGGGCCTTTGCCGGGCCGCAGGGTCAAATTTTACCAGAAGTCAAGTTGCTTTTGGTCAATATGTATAATGTTGGCAAGCCTATTGTTGCGCTTTGTGTCAGCCCTATTTTACTCGCTTTGGCCTTGCCAGAGAAAGCTTTAGAATTAACACTCGGTAATGGCCAAGAAGCTTCTCCTTACGATATATCTGCTTTTCATGCAGGTCTGAATCAATTAGGAGCTACAGCCCAAGAGTGTCAACTCGGAGACGTTCATGTTGATGCTGTCAACAGGATCATCACTGCGCCCTGCTACATGCTAGAAGCCAAACTCCTCGATATTCAAAGCAATATTGCACAAGCCCTAAAAGCATTAAAAGACTTACTTGAAGCCTGATCAAACACATATTGACCAGTGGCTTGCTGCGAGAAAATCGGAGAAAGCGCTGCGCAACCCCGAACAACTTTTTGAAGGCTTGCAAAATGGGTCAAGGTCTGCATTAAGTGCGGCTATTACCCTCATTGAAAGCGAAAACCCCGAGGACAGAAAGCTAGCTGCAGTGCTCCTGAGTCGTTGTAAAAAAGTTGCCAAAAGTGCCAAGAGAATAGGCATCACTGGTGTTCCGGGTGTCGGGAAAAGTACTTTTATAGAATCTTTCGGGCTACAACTGCTTGAGAAAGGCCTCAAAATTGCTGTTTTAGCCATTGACCCTTCTTCTTCCGTTTCAGGCGGAAGCATCCTTGGCGATAAAACCCGCATGGAACAACTCTCTACCCAAGAAGGCGTTTTCATTAGACCCTCCGCAGCAGGTAGAACTTTAGGCGGAGTTGCCAGAAACACCCGTGAAGCTATTTTGCTGTGTGAAGCAGCTGGTTTTGACATCATCATCATTGAAACCGTTGGTGTGGGGCAATCAGAAACGGTGGTTCACGGGATGGTGGACTTCTTTTTGGTCCTGATGTTAGCCGGAGCAGGCGATGAACTCCAAGGCATGAAACGCGGCATCATGGAGCTTGCAGATACCGTAGTCATCAATAAAGCTGATGGCGCAAATGAAATAGCCGCAAAAAATGCAAGAACACAATATGCCAGTGCCCTTCATATTTTTTCCCAAAGGCCAGATGCATGGCAGGTCCCGGTGCTCTGCGCCTCTGGCTTGAACGGAGTAGGGCTCTTCTCAGTTTGGCAAGAAATTGAAAAGTATTTTACGCATTTAGAGCAAAAAGGCTTACTTGCTCAGAAACGAGCGCAGCAAGAAGTTGTTCTTTTCGAACAACTCATCGAAGAACAGCTCCGACAAGCATTCTTCCTGAATCAAACGCAACAAAACAAATACAAGCAATTGCAACAAGCCTTACTCCAAGGCGACATCATGGTATATGAAGCCATTGCTGAGTTGTTTGAGGGAAAACAATCTTAATTATACTTAAAAGAGGAAGCCTTCAAAAGATTCGTGGAGCGCCCTCAAGAAAAATTTGTTATTATCCTTTCTCGATCTTCTGAATCTTTATCATTTTTATGATAGATTTCAATAAAGGTTATTTTTTGTTCTAATTTGAAGAGCGCATAAATTAACCTTAGACCAGAGTTTACCCCTTTTCCTTTCAGTGATTTACAAGCTATTTTTTTCACTTTGATGACGCAAGTTTCTAATTGAATTTGATTCATCTGAAAACTAAAAGGAGGTCTTGCATCCGGAAGAACTATTAGAACTTGTTTTACGACATCCAAATCTTCTTTTAATGTTCTATATTTTTTTGACAATGCCTTGACATCCTTCTTAAATTCGCTTAATTCTTCGAATATCATTGCGCTTCAATTTCATCCTGATAATTTCTAACAGTAAAAGGGGCTTCTCTATAAAAGGCTAATTCATAGTTGATTGCTTCACCTTCTTTGGACGCTAGCCATGGTAGATCTTTATGAGAATAGTTGCTGATTGCGGCAGCCGACCAATCACTCATTTGTTCAATTACACGGTCAAGGATTTCTTTCTCGCTGGCTTTTAGCTCTTGTAAATTTGCTTTTTCAAGGGGTAAATAACGCGTTTGAATATAATTATGATAAGTCGTTTTGACTCTTTGTATTTGCCCATTTTCAATCATTTGCTGAATAATGGCGTCCATTTTTTGAGGAACGGGTCCATAAGGCAATTTTCGATACTGCGCTCCGGTCAAGTGTTCTTCATATAACTCATAATAATTAAAGTCAGAGAAGTATAACAATTTATAAAGAACGGTTTCGCCTACATTTGGTTTCCCAGCACAGCGTTCTAGTATATACAATAGTACATTTTTAAACTTATTGACCTGAAGGGTGGGTATAGAAATACGATCTTGTTCTTTTGAGGGATGGTTCTTTTGCTCCATAAATAAATTATCATCTTGAAGAAAATCAGGCGACATAAAATGATCCAAAGAAAAACCCAACACTTCAGATAATTTCTGAAGTTCTAGAATATCAAGCCCTCTGTTTCCCAATTCAATTTGAGCCAATGACGACCTCGAAATCTCGATATGATGAGCTAAATCCTGCTGTGAAAGCCCTTTTTTCTTCCGGAGATCTGAAACCCTCTGGCCAATCTGTTTTTGTAATAAACGCATGTTTGTTTTTTTATCTTCTCCTTAGATTGAATACCACAAAGTTACTTATTGTTCTATATTAAAACAAAAAAAAGTTAGGTATTAAATCAAATTGATTCCTGATTTTTACTGAAGCTAAGTCCAAAAAAAATCTCTTTTTGTATTCCAGAATTTAAAAAGCGCTATTCATCGTAAAAGTCCATTGAGACCAACGCGCCCCCCCCTTTTTCTTGTCCCTTTCGTAATTTAAGAAAAGCCGCCTATGAAAAAGCTCATTCTTCTATCGTTTCTACAGCTATTTTTCCTAACAAATCTCTTTGCTCAAACAACCAACGATTTAAGAGGGGTAAGATATTATTATTCGACGCCATCTCTAGGTGATATTACGAATAGTTTAGCAGGCTTTAAACCTCTTACCATAGATGAAAAAAATGACTATTACTATTTATCTGGAAAAGCAACATTTTCAAACTACCTCATTAAGATAAATAAATTTTCAAATACTCCTGTTTGGGATTATCGGGATTCAGTTTTCTCGCCTGTGGTTGGTTTATCATTTACTTCAGATGAAAGTATTTTGATGGCTACAAGTATTACATGTATGTCAAATTTGAATTGTTTAGATGATTCATTGAGAGTTACCAAACTCTATCCTAATGGAGATTTTGAATTAAACAAGTATCCTGTCGATACAATTACTAGAACTCTTGCTTTTGAAAGGATAAAAACGGATGTTAATATTGCCTCTGGATATAAAGACTTTTACTTTAATGTTGGGGCCCCTGTTTCCGCATTTCCTCTTACATATCCCTACTTAATTAAAATAAATGATAATGGATTAATAGTAGATAGTATCCTCTTACCAATTACAAATACATATCAAAATCTATTAGTTATGAATTCAAAAGCTGAGAGAACATTCCCTTATAAAAACGATTATTTGACAATCGGAAGTTTTCAAAGACAATATTCTACCAACCAGCTTAATAGATACACTTATTGTCCTGTATTATGGCATTGGAATTCTGATACAGTATTCACAACACGAGAAATTTTCGCAAACTACGCCAATCACAATAGTGAAGAGTCAGATGAACAGATGCTAAATTGTGATGGCTATCAAAATTCATTCGCGTTTACTTTTTTAAAATCAACCGATAGTACAAACCCAGATCCATATCCGGTTTATGTCGCATATATAGACTCCACATTGAATGTTATTTGGGATAAAAAGATTGGTAACTTACCACAATCTCTGTACGGGTATCAAATGCAAGATCTTAAAATTTCACCTATTTCAGGTGAAGTTTTTGTCACAGGCCAATGCATTAATATACAAACCTATGCTACCACCCAATTTGTAGCCAAATATCGCAAAAATGGACCGTTGCTCTTTTTTAAATACTTCACTATCGATGAAAGTTCAGATAAAACGATTGGTGCCATTAGCATTCTTGATGATGGTGATTTGATCTTTGCGGGCAGAAGCTATAAAGATGGTATTACTAGTTTTTTCACCTACCGCACTGGCCCAGATGGCTATCACCAAGATGGGCAATATGTCGGGATACAAGAGATCACTGCTTCAGAAACAGAAATTGGAATCTTCCCCAACCCCTCAGACGGCATTTTTCAAGTATCAAGCATCAGTACTGAGCCAATGCGAATTACCATGCTAGACCAACAAGGCAAGCAAGTTGCTCAATTTGATCTCAATGAACTTTCCTCTGATAATTCGTTTGATCTGAGTGATCAAGCGCCGGGGGTTTACTTTGCGCATATTACACAAGGTGAAATGCACTGGGTGAAGAAGTTGGTGGTGAGGTAGCGTCTCTTTCTAATACTTCACCAACTTAAAGTTACTGAGCGTTTCGTTGTTTTTGATGACGCGTAAGATGTAAACGGCGGCTCTGGATTCAGAAAGGGTAATAGGTGTTTCTAATTCGGTGTTATTAACGATTCCAGAAAGTACTTTTCGACCACTTAAGTCATAAATTTCATAGGTGCAGCCTTGGGCCTGTGTTTTGTTGTTATGCGATAAGATAAAGGCGCCGTTTGTAGGGTTTGGAGCTACTCCAAATTCAATGGTTGGGCCATCTGGTGGGAGTGGAGCTACCATAAACACTGCTGTAAAGGTCTGAGAAGCAGCATTGACATTGATTTCTAAAGAGTCTAGTAGCGTGTCTGTAATATTAGCGGCTGATATCCAATGAGAGAAGATATAGCCCGGTTTCGCTTTTGCCTTTAAATTAATCGGTACGCCATCAAAATAAGTGCCGCTCCAAGGTAAATCTTGCGGTTCGATGGTGTTGAGCTGTATGGTTCCAGCTTCGGCTGGAAAGACGTCCAATAGTACCTGCACTTTTTTGGTTAGGTTGAAGGCAGCGCGCAATTGGTTAAATACAAAAGTAGACCTGCACAGCAGTTGATCTCTGAACATTTCGTGGTCAGCAGTAAACCCCGCCATTTGAGCAGCGATGTTGTTAGGGTCACCCCAGCGCGCAAATTGCTTTGGCATTTCAGGTAGCATTGATTCGTAAAAGCGGTTCTCCGTTTCTATAAGGATTTCTTGCCGGTAACTGGTGTTCATGAGATCCGCAAAGCGGTTGATGAAGTAATGGCGGTATTGCAAATTCTGCATGCTCTGTTTCCAGATATTGATGTAGGGGTTGCTTTCGGGTTGCCCCAGCATATAATTGATATGGTTGTCTGTGCAATTTGTCCAACCGTTCGGTTGCATAGAGTTTTCTAGGTCAATAAGGGCAAAGCGCCAACGCTGCTTACTTTTGTCTGATCTGTATATTTTGATGTTGTTCCATGGCCAATCGGTGTTGCCCATCCATGACTCTGCAATGATGTAATCAGTGTAATGTTTGAGGTCGAAGTATTGGTCTGCAGCTTGCCAATAAGTAGGGCTTTGCACATCCAGGGAATTAAAAGATTGATAAGCAGCCCAAAAATTGTCTACATCGCCTTCTACGGCTCGAAGAATGAGGTTGTACCAATAACTCAAGGAAAGCAGCTCTACGGAATCTGTATTGGCCTGATCGTGTTGTTCAAAATACTCGGCATTGAACTTCTCGCGAAGTTCATATAAACCAAAATACGAACCGTTGATGTAAACGCTTACAGGTCTGTAGCTTGAATAATAGTTTTGTGTGCCTTCGCTCATCATCCGAACCTGAGACGCGTCTTTGTAGGGCAATCTAAGGTATTGATTAGAACCATTCCTTAAGTAGATTTCGCTGTATTTGTTTCGATTTGGGCGGTCGGGCAGTAGCCCTAAATTCCAAGAGTTTTCGCCATAAATACCGTGATTAAAAATCAAGCGAAACGAGCGTTGAGGTTGAGACCTACTGCCTCCAGCTCCGCCATCAACCCTAATTGCAGCTTTTCCTTGCATCAAAAGCGGATGCGTGGCACCGGTATCGAGTAAAATGGCATGGGCAGGTCGAAGCCAATCCATGGACCAATTGTCAAAAATGCCAGTAGCCCCGAATAGGTTTGTGTTTGGTGTAGATACTAACAAAATTGGGGTGCTGTGTGAGATGTTGAACACATAGGTTGCAACGGCTTGTTCGCTGGGGAGCAAGGTACTATTGCCATTGAGCGGGACTACCCGAGCCCTGAGTACTTTATTTGAAGTTATTAGAATCGGGCCCGCATATTCCATGGAGTTAAGCGTAGGGTCTTGTCCGTTGAGGGTGTAAACCAGCTTGGCGAGATTCGCATCAAAATTTGCTGAAATGCTGACACTTTGGCTACCCGAATATAAACCTCCTTGTCGCGAGATGCTTGGCTTTTTGAGCGTATCCGAAAAAACAATTGTTCCATTATTGCTTTGTGCCACCGTAGGTTGCATCCAAGAAATATTGGCAGCGCCATTCGGATAACGCCCTACTGATATATTGGGTTGGGGGCAGTTGATTTCTAATTGGTCCTTCAATACGCTATTAGCATCAAATAAATAAACGGTTTCGCCATTTGCATTGAGTTTAAAATTAGTGTGTAGCTGTTCGCCTTGCAGAGGGTAGAATTCGCTACTTAATTCATTAGCAAGGGTTTGATTGAACGAAATCTCGATATAGTCATAAAACTCACTAATTGTACTTGCTACTTGAAAAGACAAAGAACTAATAGGGCCAGTAGTAAGGCCAGCTGCTTGCAGTTCTGATGCTCTTATCAATAATTGATGTCTGGCACCCCAATACCAATTACCATATGGCGCAGGGTAGTCAGTGGTTCCATTCGTAATGTTACCCGTTCCAATGATGGCATTATTGATTTTTAAATTGGGTCTTTGGTTATAGACTTGACCAGCATTACTAGAACACGCCGCAGGTGAACCATCGGCAAAACTAGCCATGCAAGATGCATATGGCGTTGCGCTCTGAAAAAAGACAGAATTTTCAGTGTAGCCAGTACTATTGTAGGAACAGATGTTGATCAGCAGGTTGGAGCTACCATCCCAGATAAAATTTTGGTTGAGTACATGCGTATTCCATCCTGTTGATGGTTGAAAATTGAGCGTGGATCCTGCTTGAGTAAAGGGAGGTGTGCCGGATTTATCTTTTCCGCTACAAAATATCCTTAGAAAAGATTGTGGAGCAAGTTGAATATCAGGCAGCGCCCAGGCATTCAACCCATTGAGTTGCTCATCTAATTTCCATTGCCCTAAATTTACAGCTGTATTTGACTCATTATAGAGCTCAATCCAATCTGGGAAATCGCCATTTTCGTCCTGGGCGACATTTCCATTTTTATTGCAGCCTTCGTTGATTTTTATTTGTGCATTTGAAAATAGCGGTAGTGAGCAGATAAAAATCTTGAGGAGAAATTGAGCTAGATTGATTTTCATTTTTTAAAAATAACAAAAAAGGCCGGCAAAAGCCGGCCTTTCAATACAAAAGAAATGCTGTTGCTTATTTGATAATTTGCAGTGCCTTTCTTGTGATGTCTTGTGCGCCGCGCAATTCGAGGATGTAAGATCCTGTAGCGACGTTGTTTGTAATGACTTCAAATGCGCCGTTACCAAGTGTCTGTACTTCAATGGCAACCGCTTGGCCCATTTGATTAAACATGACAATTTGCTCAACAGCTGAACCTACTACAAACACGTTACCTCTACTTGGGTTCGGGTAAACAACTGTTTGAGCCAATTCTTGTGCATCGAGGCCTACTAAAGACTCAACCGTAATTGTATCAGTATAAGTACAACCTGAAGCATCAGTGATGGTAACAATGTAGTCGTCGCCATCGAGGTTATTGAGGTCTTCAGTTGTTGCGTTATTGCTCCAGCTATATGTGTACGGGCCAGTAGCACCGTTTACACTTAGATCAATTGCACCGTCAGTTCCCCAAATTGCTGGGGTAACTGCTGCACTAACAGACCAAGCTGCAGGCTCCGCTACATTGGCAGAGGCACTTGTACTACAACCATATGAGTCAGTTACAACACAAGAATAAGCACCTTCGCCTAATCCTGAAAGTGTAGCTGAGCTCACAGTTGAACCTGCCCAGTCATAACTGTATGGGCCAGTACCGCCTGTTGCACTTACTGTTACACTACCTGTGTTAGTTCCGTAGCACAGTGGGTTAGAAGCGCTTGCAGTTGCTGCAATATTGCTCACGGCTAAAACAGTAACAACAGTGTCTGTACAACCTAAACCGTCAGTAACGACACAAGTGTAAGTGCCAGGACCAACAGAAGTTACATAAGTTGAAGTATTGTTTGTTCCTATCCACTGATAAGTGTATGGAGCCACACCACTTGCTGCACTGATTTCAAGGTTTCCTGTTTGTGCATTGTTACAAAGTACATCGGTGCCACTCATGGTGCCATTCAAGTTAGATAATTCTACAATGGTATCGTTGTAGATAACGATACAACCTGTAGCATCGGTAACAGTAACTTGGTAAGTTCCGGCAGGAATATTTGAAAGCGTTGCTGAAGAACCAAGGTTATTAGCCCAAGAATAGACATAAGGTGTAACACCCTGGCTTGCATTCAATACAATGCCACCTGTAGACTGTCCACCACAAGTTACATCTTGTGTAGTTGCAGAAACCGTTAGATTAGATTGACTAGGTACAACTACATTAAATGTAAGTGGGCAACCGTTTATGTCTGAAAGCGTTAGGCCATACTGACCTGCAGCTACGTTACTAATTGTTGCGGTAGTGTTTCCGTTCGCCCAAGCAAAATTGATTGTTCCTGTCCCTCCTGTTGTGCTTACTGTAGCTGCACCGTCATTGGCACCACATGATGCAGCAGTAGTAGAAACTGTTTGATTGTATGCGACACAAGATTTGAAAATTGGATTGACTACAAATGAATAGTTAATAGAGGCTGGTGACTGCCAGTTTCCTCCATTTGCCTGATCCCAACGATAGTAAACCATATTAGAACTTGAGTAGTCTGTAGAAGTAGCCAAGCGTATATTTCCGTTACTCGAAGATGCTTGATAAACACCAACAAAGTAAGTTCCTGGAGTTAAGCTTAAAGAACCGCCAGATACAGGTAATTTAATGACAGCGCCGTTTAAATTATCTGCAGCAGTAGTTGTATAGGTAACAGTTGAAGCAATTGGCGTAGCGTTTGGAACCATTGCACCTGTGGTTGGGTTGAGCGTCGTACCGTAAATATTTACGCTTGCTACATAACCTACTGGTGTACCAGGGTTTAAAACAAATTGTACCGAATCAAGAAAATCGTTTTGAGTCAGTGTGTAGTTATTACCAAATACAATATTATTGGCAACTGTTGTGGCATTTAAACCCAAAGATCCTGTAATGCCTACAGTTCTTGACATCTCACCTGTAGTACGTACAAAGGTGGTTGTTTTGGTGTTATTCTGAGGAATTTGATCACCAGGGTTATTGAAAACGTAATCAATGGTATATGTACCGAGCGCTGTGACATTGTGATTAGCCACAGTAAAGGTATCAACTTGCCCAGCAATGAGGTCTTGAGCTGCTGAAGTAGCTGTGTAAACAGTATTGTTTGCTGCATCTTTAACCGTTACGGTCATGGTAACACCATTAACGGTCGATGTTCCGAGGTTTACACCGCGTGCCCAAAACTGTAAATCATTACCTGATAAAGACTGACGTGTATGTATTCTTGTGTTTTCTCCTCCTGGGTTACGGTTGTTCAAAAAGGCGATTTCATCTGTTGGATCTGAGCCAAACTTAGGACGCATCATAAAAACAACATTTACACCGTAAGTTTCTGTACTAATCCAAGCGCCAGTTCCAACTTTAATTACACTTTTTCCGGCTGTATGTGTTGCTGAGCTTACACCGAGTGGAAATCCACCTGCAGTAGCTGGCCCTACGTGATTGACCACAAATAAAAATTCAGATCCGGCTGTTACTGGTAGTGGAGTAGTAAAAGTGTGGAATCTCCAACCAGACCCGTTAGCCGTAATACTTGGTCCAGTGTATACTGGATTATTACTTGGAACTCCATTGGTAACAGAGTAAACCAATATATTGTAAGCTTGAGTTGTGGATGTGCTTGCCACAAAATAAGAAACACCGGTCACGTTGTCGGCACCATAAAAATTAAAGTAATTTCCTTGTTTCCAAGTAAAGTTTGTTGAACTCCAGTTGTAACCCGTTAAGAAAATGTTGTTGTCACGAGCATAGTAGTTGTAGTCTAGCGTGAGGTTCTGAGTAGTAACATCGTTTGAAGTTACACCATCAACCTGTGTTTGTGTTTTCACATACTTTACTAAGTAAGACTTGGAGGAAGTCAACGACGGTGACCAAGTTCCACAAGAGATCACTTGTGAAGCACCGATAGCTAAGTTTGTAGCTGTACTTGCAAGCGTTTGAACTGGTGTGGTGGTATTTGGTAATTCATAGATTTCTGTGGTAAGCACAACGTTAGTAAGTGCTGAACCACTAAAGTTATTGACTGTAGCACCAAATGGAATGCCTGCACTCGCTTGCGTAATTGGAATTCGTGTATAACGGTTAGTTATGTTGGTAATTCCAGCATCATTATTCATAGGTAACGCAGTAAAAGTAAAGTTCCAGGTAAATCCTGTCGCTTCCCATTGGTTGTCCCACTCAAAATAATAAGTATTACCAGTAGTTACGATGATGTTTTCAATTTTAGAAGCATAGGCAATTGTTCCTGTCGAGAAACAGCCTGCAAAATCATCGTTATTGGCTACAGGAGTTAGTGCTGCGCAGGTACCTGACCAAACCCACAAACGGGTATCTGAGCCACCACCACATGAGTTGATGTTCAAAATACCATTAGAAGTAGGCGTGAAAGAGTACCAACCTGCAGTTAATGCCACATTGTTGCCATTGAGTCCTGGTGTTGATGGAGTTCCGATAAGGGTACTTGCCGTAAAGGTGCCGGGAGTAACCGGCAAGGCGGTGGCGCAGGTGAGCCCTTGAGCCTGTGCTTGCCACCCCACAACCAACGCCAGTGCGGCGTAGAGTAAGCGTAGTGTTTTCTTCATAATAAGTTGTTTTTTAGGTTTATAGACCACAAGTTAACAAATTATTATCAAATTGGTTTAGAAGTTCATTAAAATTATTTTGTTTCTCAATAACTTTATTTCACCTTTTGTTTCAAGTTGCTTGAGTAGCCTAGAGATTACAACTCTTGACGAATGCAAATCATCGGCAACTTGTTGATGTGTCAAATGAATTTCTGTGCTTCCTAGAATTTTTACTTGATCAGATAGGTATTTTAACAAACGTTGGTCTAGGTTCATGAACGCGATGGCATCTATACTTTCCATCAATTCGAGCATTCGTGTATGATAACTGTTTAAAATGTATTGTCGCCAACTTTTAAACTGATCGAGCCAATGCTCCATGTATTCTGCAGGGAACATCAATAGAAGCGACGGTTCCATAGAAGTTGCTTTTATTTGACTATCAATCTTTCGTGTACAGCATTGCAAAGACATTGCACATGTATCACCACCTTCTATGTAGTATAGCAACAGTTCTTCACCATTTTCATTCTCCCTTGAAATTTTAATGGACCCTTCAATGACGATAGGAATCATTTGAAGGTGATCACCGACGTGCACAATGATTTCATCTGTCGTTGTTTCGCGAATTTTCGCCACCTGTGCCATTTGTTGGAGTAAATCAGCTTCAAGTAGATAGCCCAAATGGTCTTGGAGCATTTGTAATTTATTTTCAGACCTTAGCATTGGGTTCGTATTTAATAAAAAAATTGGCCCAAATGATTTTTGATAGCGCAAAAAGATATGGGGAAAGCACGATTGTAAAAAAGACGACTAAGCCAATTTGCCACCATGCTGATAACCACGGGAACCACAAATTACAAGACGTCCATATAGTCACAAATAAGGCGACACCTAAGGCATACGATACATACATTGCGCCATAAAAAAATCCGGGTTCTCTTTCATATTTTAACTCACAGGCATCACATTTTGTTCTGACATCTCCTAAGTGCTTCAAATCATAAGGATGTGAAATCAGAAATTGTCCTTCCTGACATCTAGGGCATTTCAACTTCGAAATGCTATACATCTTTGTTCCTTTTCCAAAAATCATAAATCAAAGTTACGCTATTGCTTGCAGTTTGAAAGTAACCTAAGTTACGAATGTCAGCAAAACTGACAAAAAGGCATTTCTCATTGTGTCATTGGGCTCAAAATGTCAGTATTTAACTTGTTTTTGTCGCTGGCATAATCCTTGACTGAGTCAGGTATCAAAAATTAATTTAAAATGGGAAAAATTATCGGAATTGACCTCGGAACCACAAATTCATGTGTTTCGGTTATGGAAGGAAATGAGCCTGTCGTCATTGCCAATTCAGAAGGCAAGCGTACTACGCCGTCTGTTGTTGCATTTGTCGAGGGTGGAGAGCGTAAAGTAGGTGATCCTGCTAAGCGTCAAGCCATCACCAATCCTACTAAAACGATCTATTCAATCAAGCGTTTCATGGGTACTAGTTTTGAAGAATCTTCAAAAGAGGTAGCTCGTGTTCCTTATGAAGTAGTAAAAGGTGAAAACAATACACCGCGTGTAAAAATTGACGATCGTCTATACACTGCGCAAGAAATTTCAGCAATTATTCTTCAAAAAATGAAGAAGACTGCAGAAGATTATCTTGGTCAAGAAGTAACAGAAGCGGTTGTTACTGTGCCTGCATATTTTAACGACGCACAGCGCCAAGCTACAAAAGAAGCTGGTGAAATCGCTGGTTTAACAATTAAAAGAATCATCAACGAGCCTACAGCGGCTGCGTTGGCTTATGGCCTTGACAAAAAAGGTGTTGATCAAAAAATTGTTGTTTTTGACTTCGGTGGAGGGACACACGACGTTTCTGTACTCGAACTCGGAGATGGCGTATTTGAAGTATTAGCCACAGATGGTGATACCCACCTCGGTGGTGACGACGTTGACGACGCAATCATCAACTGGTTAGCTGAAGAATTCAAAGCAGAAGAAGGTCTAGATTTGCGTCAAGATCCAATGGCACTTCAGCGTTTAAAAGAAGCGGCTGAAAAAGCTAAAATCGAGCTATCTTCAACTACGGCTTCTGAAATCAACTTGCCGTATATCATGCCGGTTAACGGTATTCCAAAGCACTTAGTTAGAACACTTCAGCGCGCAAAGTTTGAGCAATTAATTGCTTCAATTGTTGAGCGCACTATTGCTCCTTGTCGTTCAGCGCTTTCAAATGCAGGTTTGCAACCATCTGACATCGACGAAGTGATCTTAGTAGGTGGTTCAACACGTATTCCTGTCATTCAAGAAGCTGTTGAGCGTTTCTTTGGCAAAGCGCCATCAAAAGGCGTAAATCCTGACGAAGTAGTTGCTGTTGGTGCTGCTATTCAAGGTGGAGTACTCACTGGTGAAGTAAAAGACGTTCTCTTGTTAGACGTTATTCCACTTTCTTTAGGAATTGAAACAATGGGAGGCGTATTCACTAAACTCATTGACGCCAACACAACGATTCCAACTAAGAAATCAGAAGTCTTCTCTACGGCGTCAGACAATCAACCGTCTGTAGATATCCATGTGCTACAAGGCGAGCGTGCAATGGCCAATGACAACAAGACCCTAGGGCGTTTTCAGTTGTCTGACATTCCGCCTGCACCAAGAGGGGTACCACAAATTGAAGTAACCTTCGATATTGATGCCAACGGAATCATGAACATTTCTGCTAAAGATAAAGGTACTGGTAAGCAACAATCTATCAAAATTGAAGCATCTAGCGGTTTATCTGACGAAGAAATCCAACGCATGAAAGCTGAGGCAGAAGCCAATGCAGACGCCGATAACAAGCGTCGAGAAGAAGCTGAATTGATTAACAAGGCCGATTCTTTGATTTTCCAAACTGAGCGTCAATTGAAAGAGTATGGCGATAAAATTCCTGCGGACAAAAAGCAACCAATTGAAGATGCTTTAACCGAATTGAAAAAAGAATTTGAAGCGAAAAACATGACCAACCTTCAAGCGGCTATGGATAAGCTCAATGAGGTTTTTGGTGCGGCGTCTCAAGAAATGTACAATGCTGCTAATGCTCAGGGTGGTGGTGCTGAATCTGGCTCAGATGCCGGAGCGGGATCTCCTCAAGATGAGGTTACTGATGTCGACTTCGAAGAAGTAAAAGATAAATAAGTAAACATAGTTTTTAGGTAAAAGGGCTGCTTTTGCAGCCCTTTTTTTTGTTATTGCAATATTGTATAACTCACCATAACCTGCTTTTTCCTATATTTGACCATGCTCTACTCTAAATCCTTTTTACACCGCAGCTCTAATGAGTGGGTCGTGTTTGTACACGGGGCAGGGGGTAGTTCATCCATTTGGCACAAGCAACTCAAAGATTTTTGTGAACGCCATAATGTCCTGGTCTTAGATTTACGAGGTCACGGCAAGAGTCAGAAAATAAGCGTTCATGACAAGAAGTACTCATTTGAATTGATTGCTAAAGATGTTATTGAACTACTAGAGCAAAAGAAAATCGACAAGGCTCATTTTGTTGGCGTTTCTTTGGGTTCTATTGTCATCAAGGCTTTAAGAGCCGAGCGTCCGGACCTTGTCAAAAGCATGGTTTTTGCTGGTGCAGTTACCAAACTCAATGTACGTTCTCGCTTTATTTTGAGAATGGGGCGCATGCTTTACAGTTTTTTGCCACAAATGTCATTGTACAAACTCATGGCTCGCATCATGATGCCAAGGGCCAATCACAAAGAATCAAGGTCGCTTTTCGTGAATGAGGCCAAAAAAGTAGTTGACAAAGAATTTCAGCGCTGGTTCAAGTTGACCGCTCGTTTAACGGCTTATCTAACTAATATCAATTCAAAACCCGAAACCATCCCAACACTATATGTAATGGGAGAGCAAGATCACATGTTTTTGAATCCTGTAAGAATTTTGGTCGATCAAGATTTTGCATCAGAACTCAAGATTGTACCGGCTTGTGGGCATGTAGTCAATTATGAAAAGGCCGAGACATTTAACCACTTGGCACTGCAATTTATCTCGCGCCACAGCGCTTAATCTCATTTAATTAACAGCCTCACGGCATTTTGTTAAAAAACTCTCGGCCATACTTGCCGTTACCGACCGAATTTAACTTAAATTTGTGCTCAATTTGCAGCGAAGGTTTCGCTCAAAGAAACTTGTAAATTGAAGCTCTTATGCCTAAAGATCAGTCGATCAAATCTGTCCTCATCATTGGTAGTGGTCCTATTGTAATTGGTCAAGCCTGTGAATTTGATTACTCTGGTTCTCAAGCCGCTCGCTCACTCCGCGAAGAAGGAATTGAAGTAACCCTTATCAATTCGAATCCGGCTACCATCATGACCGACAAAGTGGTTGCAGACAACGTTTATCTTCAACCTCTTGAACCTGCCAGTATTGTCAAAATTCTCGAAAACCATCAAATCGATGCCGTTTTGCCGACAATGGGTGGCCAAACTGCACTCAATTTGTGCATTGAATGCGATGAAATGGGCATTTGGGAACAATTTGGCGTCCGCATTATTGGTGTAGACATCAATGCCATTGAAATCACTGAAAACCGCGAGGCATTTCGCAATCTAATGGGTGAAATTGGCGTTCCAATGGCGCCACAAAAAACTGCTAAATCGTTTCTTGAGGGCAAGGAAATTGCCCAAGAATTTGGTTTTCCATTATGTATTAGACCTTCTTATACACTTGGTGGTTCAGGAGCAAGTATTTTGCATGAGCCCAAAGAATTTGATAATCTCTTAGAGCGCGGTTTACAATTATCTCCTATCCACGAGGTCATGATTGACAAAGCACTTTTGGGTTGGAAAGAATACGAGCTCGAGCTTTTGCGCGATGCCAACGACAACGTAGTTATCATTTGTTCTATTGAGAACTTTGACCCGATGGGCATCCATACCGGAGACTCAATTACAGTAGCGCCTGCCATGACGCTCTCTGATACTACCTTTCAAAAAATGCGCGATATGGCCATCAATATGATGCGTTCTATCGGAAATTTTGCAGGAGGTTGTAATGTGCAGTTTGCAGTCTCTCCAGACAATCAAGAAGATATCATTGCTATTGAAATCAATCCACGTGTTTCAAGATCTTCTGCCTTGGCTTCTAAAGCAACCGGTTATCCAATCGCCAAAATTGCTTCTAAATTAGCCATTGGATATCACCTCGATGAGCTCAGCAATCAAATTACCAAAACAACTTCCGCACTTTTTGAACCAACTCTTGACTACGTGATTGTCAAGATTCCGCGTTGGAACTTCAATAAATTCCCTGGCACCAATCGTCAGTTGGGTCTTCAAATGAAGTCAGTTGGTGAAGTCATGGGTATTGGGCGTAGTTTTCAAGAAGCGCTTCAAAAAGCTTGTCAGTCTCTAGAAATCAATCGTAATGGTTTGGGTGCTGACGGCAAAGAGCTTACTAATCAAAACGAGATCTTACACTCCCTAGAATTTGCGAGCTGGAACCGCTTGTTTCATATCTACGATGCCATCAAGTTGGGAATTCCATTTAAAACCATCGTCGAGAAAACCAAAATTGACATTTGGTTCCTCAAGCAAATCGAGGACCTCATTAAACTCGAGCGCAAAATTGAAAAGTATCACCTCGAAAACTTACCGCAAGATTTACTTTTTGAGGCCAAACAAAAAGGATATGCTGATCGTCAGATCGCTCACCTTTTGCGTTGCCTTGAATCAGAAGTTTCTACCAAGCGCAAAGAATTTGGCATCAATCGCGTTTACAAATTAGTTGATACTTGTGCTGCAGAATTTGAAGCACAAACGCCTTACTACTATTCAACTTTTGAATACGAGAATGAAAGTGTCGTGACAGAACGTCCAAAAGTTGTTGTTTTGGGCTCGGGCCCGAACCGCATAGGTCAAGGTATTGAATTTGACTACTCTTGCGTACACGGTGTCCTAGCTGCCAAAGAATGCGGCTATGAAACCATCATGATCAACTGTAACCCAGAAACAGTATCCACAGACTTTGATACTGCTGACAAGCTATACTTTGAGCCAGTATTCTGGGAGCACATCTACGATATTATTCAGCACGAAAAGCCAATTGGTGTTATTGTTCAGTTAGGTGGTCAAACCGCACTTAAACTCGCTGAGAAGTTAAGTCGCTACGGCATTCCGATTCTCGGTACAAGCTATGAAGCACTTGATCTCGCTGAAGATCGCGGTCGTTTTTCCAAACTACTCGAGAAAAACAACGTGCCTTTCCCGCAATATGGCGTCGTAGAAAGTGCCGAACAAGCCCTTGAACTTGCCGATGACTTAGGCTTTCCATTATTAGTGCGCCCGTCTTATGTACTTGGTGGGCAAAAGATGAAAATTGTCATCAACAAAGAAGAACTCGAGCACCACGTAGTTGATATCATCAATGAAATGGGTAGCAATCAAATCTTGCTCGACCACTTCTTGGGTGGCGCTATTGAGGCTGAAGCAGACGCTATCTGTGATGGCGAAAACGTATATATCATCGGAATCATGCAGCACATCGAGCCTGCTGGTATTCACTCTGGTGACTCTTACGCGGTGCTACCTCCATACAACCTCGGTGACTTCGTCATGACGCAAATTGAAGACATTACTAAGAAAATCGCTATTGAGCTCAAAACCGTTGGTTTGCTCAATATCCAGTTTGCCATCAAAAACGACAAAGTGTACGTCATAGAAGCAAATCCAAGAGCATCTCGAACTGTGCCATTTATTGCCAAGGCCTATGACGAACCATACGTCAATTATGCGACAAAAGTCATGTTGGGCCACAATAAGGTTACTGATTTTAACTTCCAGCCGCGCAAAGAAGGTTACGCTATTAAAATTCCGGTTTTCTCTTACGAGAAATTCCCGGATGTGAAAAAAGAATTGGGGCCTGAAATGAAGTCAACAGGTGAAGCGATCCGTTTTATCAAGGACCTCAAAGACCCTTTCTTTACCAAAGTTTACTCGGAAAGAAACATGCATTTATCGCGCTAAGATTTAGCGAAGTTTCCTTTTAAAAGGGCGTTCAATTTATTATATTTGTTGGATGCACCGACTCGATGACATCACAGCTCCAATTCAACAAGAATTGCTTGATTTTGAAAAGCATTTTCAAAATACGATGCATTCTGAGGTTGCGCTCCTAGACAAAGTAACCAACTATATTGTCAAACGCAAGGGAAAGCAGTTGCGCCCCATGTTTGTTTTTCTTAGCGCCAAAATGCTAGGTGAAATTGGCCCAACTACTTTTGATGCCACCACCCTCGTTGAGTTGCTGCACACGGCCACACTTGTTCATGATGATGTCGTAGACGACGCCGCAGAGCGCCGTGGCTTTTTCTCAGTGAATGCACTCTGGAAAAATAAAATTGCTGTGTTGGTTGGCGATTACATGTTATCTAGAATTTTGTTGCTTTCGATCGAAAAACGCAACCTGGATCTTTTAGAAATTGTGGCACGCGCTGTTCAAGAAATGTCAGAAGGAGAACTCTTGCAAATTGAAAAAGCCCGCCATCTAGACATCACTGAAGAAATATATTACGAAGTCATTCGTAAAAAAACGGCCTCATTAATCGCCACTTGCTGTGAGGCAGGAGCCCTTAGTGTTGGCGCTGATGCTGAAAGGGCCAACATGCGCCGTTTCGGAGAACTCATTGGTTTGGCTTTCCAAGTCAAAGACGACATCTTTGATTACGGAACCGGTGAGCAAATTGGCAAACCAACCGGCATCGACATCCGCGAACAAAAAATGACGCTTCCGCTCATTTACGCCATGCAGAATGCACCCGTTGCCATTCAAAAAGAACTCAAGTACATCATCAAAAATAAATTTGACGACAGCAAAAGTGTACAGCGTGCCATAAAACTAGTCTGGGAATCAGGCGGCGTACAATACGCTCAAAAAAAAATGGAAGCGCTTGCGCAAGAAGCCATTGAAATATTAGCAGCCTACCCCAACAATGCTGCTAAAACTTCGTTACTTGCCTTAGTTAATTACACCATGACCCGTGAAAAATAATCCGATGCAACTCATAAAAGTTTGTTTATTTCTTGCCTTAACTTTTTTCTTCAGCGCATGTTCTGAAACGAAAAAGCAAGAAACCGCAGCTCCTGTCAAAAAAGAAAAATTAGTGGACCTCAAAGATGGTCATTACACCGAATGGTACCCCGGACGCAAGCAAATCAAATATCAAGGCAACCTAAATAAAGCAGGAAACCGTGAAGGCAAATGGGATTTCTTCTCGGAAAATGGCAATCTGCAGTCCTTCACTATGTATATTGACGGGAAAAAAGAAGGCCACTCAGTTGTCAAGTACCCAAATGGCAAAATTCATTATTACGGTTCTTACCAAAACGATCAAATGATCGGTGAATGGGTAAGCTATGACCAACAAGGTAAGAAATCAATCAAAGATTACGGAAGCCCTAATTAATGAGTAAAATTCCGCCACATATTGTCGATCAAATTCTCCAGACGGCCCGAATTGAAGAGGTCATCGGGGAGTTTGTGCAATTGAAGCGTGCGGGTTCAAATCTAAAAGGCTTAAGTCCTTTTACCGACGAGAAAACACCTTCATTTGTCGTTTCACCTGCCAAACAAATTTTCAAATGCTTCTCTACCGGTAAAGGTGGAAATGCAGCTAGCTTCCTCATGGAAAAAGAGCATTTTTCTTACCCAGAAGCCTTGCGTTGGTTGGCTAAAAAATACCAAATTGAAGTTCCTGAAGAGCGCGAGGCTACTGCTGAAGAACTCGCTGCGCTCAATGAACGCGAGAGTTACCTGATCATCAATGAATTTGCAAAAAATACTTTTGCAAATATGTTACTCGAGTCAGAAGAGGGCAAAGCCATAGGTTTATCTTATTTTGAAGAACGCGGCTTTAGTAAAGCCACCATTGAAAAATTTCAACTCGGTTACTGTCTTAATACAGGTTCGGCTTTCACGCAATTGGCGCTAGAAAAAGGATATAATCAGGCTTACCTCGAAAATATAGGCCTCACAAAATCCAAAGAGGAACGCGTTTTTGACTTCTTTAAAGGCAGGGTCATGTTTCCGATACACAGCATTTCTGGGCGCGTCCTTGGCTTTGGCGGCAGAACGTTGTTATCCGATAAAAAAGTTGCCAAATATTTCAACTCTCCCGAGAGCATCATTTACAACAAAAGTGAAATTCTCTACGGCCTCTTTTTTGCCAAAGGGGATATCGTTAAATACGATGAATGTTTACTTTGCGAGGGCTACACCGATGTCATCAGTATGCATCAGGCGGGTATTCAAAATGTAGTATCTTCTTCCGGTACATCCCTGACCAAAGAGCAGGTTAAGTTGGTCAGCCGCTATACAAAAAACCTAACCATTCTCTATGACGGCGATGCCGCCGGAATCAAAGCAAGTTTCAGAGGAATAGACCTCATTTTGGAGGAAGGAATGAATGTTAAAGTCGTACTTTTTCCGGACGGTGAAGACCCGGACTCTTTTGCAAAATCAAGAAGTCATTCTGAACTTGAAGCTTACATTAAAACCCACAAACAAGATTTTATATCGTTTAAGGCGGGTGTTCTGCTATCCGATGGCAATTCAGACCCCATTCAAAGGGCGAGTCTTATTAAAGATATCGTGCATTCGGTTTCACTCATTCCGGATCAAATTATGCGCTCAGTTTATGCGCAACAATTGGCACAACAATTTGATATTTCTGAAGCCATAGTGCAGTCAGAATTATTGCAATTGCGCAAGCAAGGCCTTAGTAAGCAGTTGCAAGACCCTGCCATTAACGATATCGTGCTGCCAAAGCAGGCAGCTGAACAAGCTCAAACTACTCAGGTTACCAATGACCAAAATGATACTTCTATTTACGAAGCAGAATTAATTAGGCTTTTACTCAAATATGGCACACGTGCTCTTGATCTTCAGCAACAAGGTGTCGATAATACACAAACCAGTGTGATTGAATTGGTAATCCATGAGCTTCAAAATGATGAACTCAGCTTTATAAACCCTTTACATCAAGAAATTTATCAGATTTTTGCTCAAGGCGTTCATCAAGATCAAACACTTTATGCAGGTAGTTACTTTTTGCGTCATGAAAACCAGCAAATCGTTCAGTTAGCTACCAACTTTGAAGCGCAAGAGCAAGACCTCAGTCATAACTGGGTGGCCAAATACAAAATACAAACCAAGTCAGAGTCTGACGATTTATACCAAACTGTACTGCAAACCATCTATCGCTTTAAATTAGCTCACGTAGAAAAACGCATCTCAGAGCTGCGTAAGGAAATCTCACATAACACCTTTGCTTCTGACGATATGCTTTTAGCCTTGGGTGAAATTGTTAGTTTAGAAAAGGTCAAAATGCTGCTGTCTGAGCAAATTGGAATCACTGTAATTCGTTAAGTATGTTTTCAGAAACGCTCTTTTATATTGGCCCTTACAAGATTTGTTTTTGGAACCTGATCTTTCTCATGCTTATCTTTTTGGTGGCTGCAATTCTTCGGCGCCTCATTCACCGCGGTCTGAAGGGCTATGTAAAAAGTGCCAACATACAGCTTGAGGCCAAGCAAATGGCTCGCCTTCGCCTGGTAAGCCAAAGTGTTTATTTGCTTGCAATCTATATTGCGATACTGAGCTTGAGGTATAACAATGGTCGGGTTACTTTTGATGACTTTCTCAATTTTAAGTTGTTATCGTTAAGTCAATTCAGCATTGACTTTGCAGACATTTTGGTGCTCATTTCTGTCTTCTTTGGTGCCAAAATTGCTGTGAATTTATCGCGCCTCTACATCGCTAAACGCTTCAAGCGCAGCACACATTATGATCCAGGCACTGAATATGTTTACATACAGTTAGCTCGTTATTTTATCTATGTTTTTTCAATCATATTAGGTCTCAAATTACTTGATATCGACCTCATGATCTTACTCACAAGTTCAGTTGGTTTACTTGTTGGTTTGGGTTTGGGTTTACAAGATGTTTTCAAAGACATGATAGCCGGAATGGTTTTGCTTTTTGAAGGGAATCTGCGGGTAGGGGATATAGTTGAAATTGCAGGTAAAAACCGAAACGGGACAATTCAAGATGGCATGGTTGCCAAAATTGTCAAGATCAATGTTAGAACTACTCAAATTGAAACGCGCGAAGGCAACGTCTTGATCATTCCTAACACACACTTAACCCAAGATAGAATTGAAAACTGGAGTCATGGCTCAGAACTTACGCGCTTTACCATTCATGTTACAGTGGCCTTTGGTGCAGACCTCGAACTCATTCAGCGCCTCCTAAAACAAGCGGCATTGGCCCACCCGAAGGTCAAGAAAAATCACCCAGTCATGGTGCGTTTGGCAGACTTTGGTGATTCTGGCATCAACTTAGAACTGATTTTCTGGGCTGATCAAAGTTGGGACATCAACAACTACAAGTCAGAAATCCGCTACGAAATTGACCGCTTGTTTAGAGCATACCAAATAGAAATCCCGTATCCTCAACGAGTCATGCATCAGGCGCCTCAGCGCAACTCGTAAAGATAGCGTTGAATGGTATTTTCAATGCCTAAATAAAGCGCATCTGAAATCAGTGCGTGCCCAATCGAAACTTCATCTAACTGACACAAGTGCTTTTTTAAGTAGGCTAAATTTTCTTGGTTGAGGTCGTGGCCAGCATTGATTCCCATACCAAGCGCTTGCGCAACTTTTGCAGCTTTTACATAAGGTTCAATTGCTATTTCTTTGTTTTCATGAAAGTGTTCAGCATAAGGCCCTGTATAAAACTCTACTCGATCAGCACCTAGCGCTGCAGCTTTCTCTATTTGTTGTGTGTCGGTTTCCATGAATAAAGAAACTCTTACACCTAGCTTTTTGATTTGATCAATGATAGGTGCTAAAAAGTCTTCATTTTCAATGCAATTCCAGCCTGCATTAGACGTGAGTACACCTGGTGGGTCCGGTACCAGCGTAGCTTGAGCGGGTCTTAATTCTGCTATGAGTTGCAAGTAACGCGCATCAGGGTATCCTTCAATATTAAACTCAGTATTTACGACCTCTTTTAAACCATAACAATCTGCTGTAGTAATGTGTCTTTCATCTGGTCTAGGGTGTACCGTAATTCCTTGTGCTCCGAAGCGTTCAGCGTCAATGGCAAACTGAATGACATTTGGCATGGATCCACCTCGGGCATTTCTGAGGGTGGCAATTTTATTAATATTGACACTAAGTCTGGTCATGGCACAATAATTGAAACACAAAAGTACGAAACATTCAAGGTTTTTAGTATTTTGGCCATCACTATGAAAGCAAGCGAAATCATTTCTGAAGTTATCCCACCTTTAGTGCACACCGACAGCGGTGAAAAAGCTCTTTTATGGATGGATGAATTTCAGGTCAATCACCTGCCTGTGCTCAAAAACGGCAATTTTGTCGGGGTACTGTCCGAGTCTGAATTACTTGATCAAGCAGATCTAGAGCCCTCCCTTGATGAGCTTTTTCAGCATTTGCCAAGACCTTTTGTTTTTGCCGACGCACATCTTTTTGATATCCTCAAGCACTTTTCTTTATTCAAATTAACCTCACTGCCGGTTCTTGATCGTCAAGAGCAATATTTAGGAGTCATTTCCTCACAAGACCTTTTGCATCTTTTAGCGCAGTCAACCGGTGTTAAAGAAATTGGTTCTGTTTTGGTTTTAGAAATGGATGCAAATAATTATGCGCTTTCTCAAATTGCTCAAATTGTAGAAAGTAACCAAGCAAAAATCCTCAATTTATTTGTCAATAGTGAGCCTGACAGCACTAAAATACAAGTGAGTTTAAAAATCAATCAGCAAAATCTTAGTGCAATAATCCGTACCTTTGAACGCTATGATTACAAGGTGTTGGCAAGTTATCAAGCAGAAGATCAACACAACGAATTGCAAGAGCGTTATGACGAGCTCATGCTCTATT
>CAZPWB010000002.1:0-22903 GCA_964590425.1 uncultured Lishizhenia sp.
AAGTAACATAGCAGCTGAGAATAATAGTTTTTTCATGCGTTAAAATTTAAGTTTGTGTAAATATAAAGAAATTCCGCTCAAGGAAAAAAGCGAACACCTAAAAGTTAAAAGAAATCATTATTTTTTTTTGAGCTGCTCTTTGATAAACAACTCAATAGCACCCACCATTGACGGCGCTTTTGGATGTGGCGCATGGACGTCAAGACGCAAGTTATTTTTAAGGACTGCATTTGCAGTTGTTGGACCAAATGCAGCAATAGCAGTAGTGTTTTGCTTGAAGTCTGGGAAGTTTTTAAACAATGATTCTATTCCACCAGGGCTAAAGAACACTAACATATCGTAGTAAACATCCTCAAGGTCAGATAAATCAGCAGCCACTGTTTTGTACAGAATGGCTTTTGTAAATGGAATGTTGAACTTTTCGAGGGTCAGAGGAATGTTATCTCGAAGGATGTCTGTACAAGGCAAAAGAAATTTTTCGCCTTTTTGTTTTTTCATAAGCTCAGCAAGCTCTTCAATCGTTTGCTTACCAAAGAAAATTTTTCGCTTACGATAAGTAACATATTTCTGAAGATAAAGCGCAACCGCCTCAGTAATACAGAAATACTTCATGGTGTCTGGCACTTCAAAACGAATGGCTTCTGACATTCTAAAAAAGTGATCAACAGCAACTTTAGAGGTTAAAATTACCGCTGTGTGTTCGCTGATATCAACTTTCTGAGTGCGAAACTCTTTGGCGTCAACACCCTCTACCTTAATGAAAGGACGGAAATCAATTTTGAGTTTGTATTTATCAGCTAAATCAAAATATGGAGATTTGTCACCCTCGGGTTTTGGCTGAGAAACAAGAATGGTTTTAATGGCCAATTTTTATAATTTAATGTGTTTTAGCTTAAAAACCAGCGCCATACAAGAAGCATAGGCAGGATTTCCAAGGCGCAAAGGTACAAAATTAAATAATACCATTCCAAATTTGCTTGCTGAGCAATTCGCCATGATTTGAAAATTCGCCAAGAGTAAAGCAGCAATGAACAAAGGATGAACGCATTGTTAATCAAGTCATTGGTCTGGCCATTTATTGTCCAAAGAAAGGCCAAGGCTAAGAAAATTAAGCCCGTAAAGGACCAAACCTGCTTATTTACTTCTGCAAATGCTGCTACCCATTTCCATTGGTCTACCAAAAACAACACAAATCGATATACCAAAGTTTGATACAGAACCCAAGCGGCAACAACAATTGTACTCATCAAAAGTGCTTCAGTTCTAGCATAAAATCCAGCAACAAATAGATAAACACAAAGATTCAAAGACAAATAAAAATTGATAAAAAAGAGCGCTTGCGTTTGTGGGCGCATCTTTTCATCGTCAAAGCCAAAACTCTCAACACGGCTCGTTTTCAAGAACCTGCGCCAAGACAAACTCAATGCATTTGGGGTGCTCAGTCTTGCGTATGCTATGAAGGCTAGAGATAGCAATGAAATAAACAGCAAATAACTATTTAATTGTGAGCCCCTTTCTATTAATTCAAATGATTGCATATTCGATTTGCTGAACACAAAAATAATTCAAATTCTAATGCTACAGCTGCACCAATTATTGCTTACTTTTGCACCAAACATCAATCATGAAAACTGATCAATACCAACATCCCGATTATTACAACATGGATGACCTCCTCTCCGACGAGCATAAACTGGTCCGAGATGCGGCAAGAGCATGGGTGAAAAAAGAAGTTTCACCAATTATCGATGAGCATTATGAAAAGGCAACTTTCCCAATGCATATCTTAAGTGGACTTGGCGAAATTGGCGCTTTTGGCCCTTACATTCCTGAAGAATATGGCGGTCCAGGACTCGACCAAATTTCTTATGGTCTCATCATGCAAGAACTCGAGCGCTGTGACTCCGGTTTGCGTTCAACCGCATCTGTGCAGTCATCATTAGTGATGTATCCTATTTGGAAATATGGTTCTGAAGAACAAAAATTAAAATACTTACCCAAATTAGCCACAGGTGAAATGATGGGTTGTTTCGGTTTAACTGAACCTGACTATGGCTCTAACCCAGGGGGCATGATTACCAATTTCAAAGATGCTGGTGATCACGTCATTCTAAACGGTGCCAAAATGTGGATTTCCAATGCACCGTTTGCACAAATTGCAGTTGTTTGGGCTAAAGACGAAAGCGGCCGTATTCACGGTTTAATCGTTGAGCGCGGCATGGAGGGCTTTTCTACACCAGAAATGCACGGCAAGCTTTCATTGCGCGCATCTGCAACCGGCGAACTTATTTTTGACAACGTCAAAGTGCCAAAATCAAATATTCTTCCAGGTCGTTCAGGTTTAGGCGCGCCATTGAGCTGCCTTGACTCTGCTCGTTTTGGAATTGCTTGGGGAGCCTTAGGTGCTGCCATGGATTGCTACGATCAAGCATTGCGTTATTCTAAAGAGCGCACACAATTTGACGTTCCGATTGGAAGCTTCCAGTTGATCCAAAAGAAATTGGCTGAAATGATCACTGAAATCACCAAAGCACAATTGCTTACTTTACGTCTTGGCCAATTGCGCAACGAAGGTCGTGCCACCTCAGCCCAAATTTCCATGGCAAAAAGAAACAATGTCGAAATCGCTTTGAATATTGCTCGTGAAGCAAGACAAATTCATGGTGGTATGGGTATCACTAGCGAATATTCTATGATGCGTCACATGGCGAACTTAGAATCTGTCGTAACCTACGAAGGAACCCACGATATTCACCTCCTCATTACTGGTATGGATGTCACCGGAATTCCGGCATTCACAAGAGAAATGCCAAACCTCTAAATCAGAGTTCATCATCTTCAGAAGGCGCATCTCCTCTCAGTAGGCGGATGCGCTTTCTTGCTTCTGCACCATACAAACTACTTTTGTAATCAATCAAAAGTTTTTTATAAGACTCTACGGCTGTTGTTTTGTCTAGCAAGCGCAGTTCTTGAATTTCTGCCGTCCTAAATAAGGCATCATCTGCTAAAATATCTTTGCCGTGGAGCCTCAATAAATCTGCGTAGTAGCCTAAGGCAATTTGCCATGCTCCACGCTGTTCCATTGCTTGACCTTTTCGATACAAAATATCATCGGCAAGAGCATGATACGGGAATTGTGTTTGAATACTGTCAAATAATACAAAAGCTGAATCATAATGATGCTGGGCAATCATGCGGTCAGCGGTGGCAAACCAAAGCATCACCTGATAATTGCTGTCTAGGCCATAATTATCCGTAATAAAAACTGCTAGTTGAATGGCATCGTTGGCAATGAGTTTAGAAGTTGATTCTTTTAAAACATTGAGTTGAGCTTGTGCAAATTCAAATTCGCCATCATAATAGAAAATTTTAGCATTCTTGAATTTTGCCTCGCTGCCTATAGTTTCAAATTTGAAGTCGTTGTCAATTTGCATATAGAGCAAAGACGCTTCCCAGATGTCGCCATCGAGCACATAGATATCTGCTAAAAGCATTTTTACCTGAGCACGCTGCATATCTGTGAGCCCAGGTGTTTTCGTTAATAGCAAAAGCTCCTCTATTGCTTTTTTTGATTGAGAAGCATAAAATGCCCTGATTTCAGCCAATTGTAATGAAAGCTGTAAGCTTACTTTGCTCTTTCCTAGGCGTTGTAAGGCAGTCTCGAAATCCAAAATACTTTGTGCAATTTCCTCATTTGTATAACTTCTAAACTGGGTGATTTGCTGAAATCTAGCATTGAGCAGGGAAAGCTGTGCTTCGTAAAAATTTGGGTATTCTTGGCCCAAATCGAGTACATATTGATAACAACGACTTGCTTGATCAAAAACCGCATTTTCTACGCAAATATGACCCAATTCAAGTACATCTCGGCCACCGCCTTTGCTTCTTTTGTCTAGGGCGATTACTTGGGTAACTGCACCATTAAAATCTCGATTTTGGACAAAAAGCCAAGTTAACATTTGACTAAAAACCAATGGCGCATTTGGCAACTGAACTTGCTGTAAAAGCACTTCCTTTGCCAACTGAAAGTCGGGGCCATTGGCATTAGCAAGGTCCAAACGAGAGCCGAGCGCCTGCTGAATCGCATCTATGATACCAGGTTGTTGACCTAAGTAATCTAAATAAGCCAATAGCATTTGCCGCTTGTCACCGGCTAAAGCATAATAATCGGCGTATTGAAAATTAAAGGGGTAATAAGGTGCTAATTTCTTTCCTTGATCAAGGGTTCTTTTGGCGTAGTCAAGTTTTCCTTTACTTGAAAAGGCTTGGTAGACATTGATGATTTGATTAGGATTTGCCTCTAGTTCACCTACAATATCCTCGTAAATTTTTTTGGCTTTAGCAGGTTCTTCAAGCTCTTCATAAAAAGCACCAGCCAAAAGCCGCACTTCGTAATCTTGTCTGTTCAGACTGATCTGCTTTTTCAGAACTTTCTCTGCTGTTTTGTCGTCTTTTTGAGCCCTGAGACAGGCAAAGTAGGGCGTAAAAACAGCTTTGCTTTGATCTAGTTCATAAAGCTTTTGATAATAAACAAGCGCTTTATCAAACTCTGAGTTATTGAAGTAATACTGGGCTAATTGTAAATCGGAGTTGTTTTGCGCAAACAACTGCAAACCAAAAACTAAAAAAACTAAAGCAAGTAAGTGTTTCATCTACGGCGCTCTGCTTTTGCGACTAATTGATTAGCTAAAGCATTTACAGATGGGTGTAAGCGGTAATAGTCGTCAAAAAGTTGCGCTTTTGCACGCAGGTAATCGGTGCTAAGTGCAGCCAGTTGCTCCACCTTGTTATGCTCAAATTTGATAAACTCATCAAAACGATGTCGCTCACCGCGTCCTTGTTTGATATCTTGATAAAGTAACTTCAAGGTTTGTTCCTCCTCTTGAATACCTGTCGTTAGCTGACGATATTGTTTGATGATTGGTTTAATAGAGCGGCGCATCACCTTGTAGGCATCAAGTTGCTTGGCAAGCTCCATATTAATCGTGTCCAAGTATAAATTCTGCTTGATCTTCAATTCTGTTTGCATGGTGTTGATCTTGAACACCGATACATCATCCATGCGCTTGTCTTTGATTTTTTCAGACAAAAGATCAAGTCTTTTCTGTTCTTGTTCAATGCGCTTAAGTTGCTGTTCTTTATTTAAGTCAGCACAGGCAGACAATACGCTAACGGCCAAGAAGAGCATTAATAATTTTTTCATCCGATTTGATTTAAATAGAGATTTAAGCCCGCCGTAATCAAGGTTGCTAGGACAAACCCCGAATAAACTTCAATTGGTCTGTGTTTTTTCAAGTACAATCTGGCAGACATTGTTAACCCTGCTGCAATAATTGAACCAAGTAACCACCCAGCACTGAAATCTGACTGAGCTGATGTATAAACCGCTAAAAAACCTACGAGAATTCCGGCACCTGCCGCGTGTAAAGAGATTTTTATCCAACGATTAATCAAAAGAAATATACTCGTAATGGCAACGCCCGACAATGGCAAGGCATAATAGTAACTTGGCAGTGTGTTATTGCCCGCTTTGTAGGCAAGTAAGAAAAACAATACTAGCGAATAAATGAGCATGATAATTAGCGGCAAGCCGCGCTCGCCCTGTCTTTCAATATCAATGGTGCTGATCACTTTAAAACGATGCAATAAAATAAATGAAATGCCTGGTGCTACAACACTGAACATGAAGAAAATGGTAAACAACGCCCATTTTGTGGGAAGTGGCGCAAAATACAGCGAAGTCATGGCATAGTGCGTACTAATGGCAGGCACAAATAAAGTAATTAGGATGCCATAAGTTGGCATGAATAAGGGTAGAAATACCCATGAAAATAGATGTGATAATATCCTCATAATTCTTTGCGCATTCGGGCAACAGGTATTTGTAATTGTTCTCTGTATTTAGCTACAGTACGACGCGCAATGTTGTAACCTTTTTCTCGGAGTAAATCCATGAGTTTCTCGTCAGTGAGTGGGTTGTGCTTGTCTTCTGCTTCAATGGCATCTGAAAGAATTTTCTTTACTTCTCGGGTAGACACCTCTTCACCAGAATCTGTAGATAAAGACTCTGAGAAGAAATACTTCAACGAAAAAATGCCATAGTTTGTTTGTACATATTTCGAATTAGCTACACGCGATACTGTTGAGATATCTAACTCAACCATGTCGGCGATGTCTTTCAAAATCATGGGTCTAAGTTTGGTTTCATCGCCACTCAAAAAGTAAGCTTCTTGATATTCCAGAATAGCGCCCATCGTCAATAATAAAGTTTGTTGACGTTGTTTGATCGCGTCGATAAACCACTTGGCACCGTCTAGTTTTTGCTTGACAAACTGAAAGGCCTCTTTGTCTGACTTGGAGCTTTTGGCGCCTTCTGCATAGCTACGCAGCATATTTTCATAATCCCGATTCACTTTTAAATCTGGAGCGTTCCGACTATTAAGATTTAACTCTAAACGGCCTTCGTGTTCAAAAAGCGTGAAGTCGGGAACAATTTGCTGATAGCTTTTGGCGGCCTCCCGCATAGAACCTCCTGGTTTTGGATTGCAGCGCAAAATTTCATCAATGGCTTCCTTTAAATCTTGATCTTCAATCTCAAGCTTTTTGGAGATTCGTTCGTAGTGCTTTTTGGTGAACTCTTCAAAGTACTTCTCGACGATTTTTAGAGCCGTAAACTTGACAATATCACCATCTTGCTTGCGCTTCAATTGCAATAATAAGCATTCTTGTAAATTTCGAGCTCCAACTCCGGCTGGCTCTAATTCTTGAACCAAGGCCAAAACTGCTTCCACCTCATTCTCCGTGGCTTCAACATTCATCGAGAAAGCTAAATCGTCTACTATAGCATCAATAGCTCGGTTCAGATAGCCGGATTCGTCTAAATTTCCTACAATCAGGTTGGCAATAACAAATTGCTTTTCGTCTAGATACAACAAATGCAATTGCTCAGTAAGGCGCTCTTGAAAACTTTGTTCACCTGAAAGCGGTATAACTCGTTCTTCTTCATCGCGAGACTGGTTATTAGCTTGTGTTTTGTAATCGGCGATGTCATCATCGAGGTAATCTGATAAATCAAAATCATCGTTGTCATCGTGTTCGTCGTCGTAGTCGTCTTGTTGGTCAAAATCATCGTCGTCAAGCTCTTGACCTTCCTCCAATGCCGGATTTTCCTCGAGTTCTTGCTTGATGCGCTGATCGAGTTCCATAGTAGGCACTTGCAACAACTTCATTAACTGAATCTGTTGAGGTGACAGTCTTTGTTCAAGTTTTTGTATCAGCTGTTGCCTTAGAGCCATTATTGAATTTTCTGCTTGATGACCTGATAAATTTCTAAAGTACTCATGTCATAGACATAAATAAGCACATGCATGTTCGAGGCATTGTAATTACCGTCTAGTTGATTCGGAACCACAAAACTATAATTCACATAGTACTTTCCGTTATTTAAGTCAGCAGCTGTCAACTGGCGTCCAAACGGCATATTGTTGAGATTCTTGCGGTGGATATCGCGATGTATATAACTTTGGTTATGTGAGTTGTCTGACATTTTTTGATCACCCACTAATGAGTCTTCTAAAACATAAGCAACAATACCCAATTCGTTTGTCAAAGATTGGTCAAGTTTCTCTGCCTCAACATGCAAAAACGCACCTTTTGTAGAAGGGTAATAATTCAAGGCAGCTTGCATGTTTACCTTTAAATCATTTGCTGTCAAGAGTGTACTAGTCATTGAAGACCACTGACCAGGACTTTGGAAAATAACACCACCATTAGAAACTCTGCTTACCGGCCCTCTTGGGTTACCAATAAAACCGCCATCGTTCAGACCAAACCAAGTACCAATTGCCAAACCGTCAGGATTTGTAAAATCAACGGTATATTCAGCATCAACCGTTTGAAAATCACCTATACCATCTACTCCTGCATGAATTGATGCAACAAAAACCCTACTAGGATTAGCTTCATATAACTGATGAGCGAGGTCTGCAGCAGCTGGGCAAAATATACATTTGTGGCCGGTGAAGTCTTCAATTAAAACATTTCTGTTTGTGTTTGTATTTTGACTAAAAGTTGGCCACTCATTGGCGACGTAGTCAACCCAATTACCAGGATACAGCGTAGTGTCGAGTTCTAGGTTGACAACTGGCGGGTATGGATTGCTGACGCGGTCACAAGATGGCAACATAAAGAAGCCAAAACTCACCAAAAAAGCAAGGAAAATTGCACTTATTTTCATCTTAAAAACTATGCGTTAAATTGATCATTAATCCGTTATTGGCTGGGACCGGTCGACAAACCCCGCCGACACAAAACAAGCCTGCACGCTGACGGCCATAAGATACTGTCAAACGTGTGGCGTCCTTGATGTATCCGCAGGTTATGATCGGATAATTGACGCGCTTGCTCTGGTCAACGTTGCCGTAATTATATTGGTTCATGAAAGAGAAAAACCATCCAGGAGAAATCGTATACTCTACCAAAGCAGTAGCCCAGTTACCTTTATCGTTGATCCCTTCTTCATTTTTTTTAACCCACATGCCCTGTAATTCCCAACGCAAAGCATGGTGGGAATTCACTTTATAAGTTCCCTCTAACACAGCAATCCTGGCATGAATAATGCCTTTAGCATCACTCACTTTAACAACATCGTTATTGATCTTTATATCATAGTAACTTATAATTCCACTCCATTTTTTGTTGAATTTTTTCGTGAGGTTAAAATTAATATCTTGCCAATACAAACTATCACTTAAATCAAAAGGCCGCGTATGATAAACTACACGTGAAGAATCATTGAGATCAATCCCGTTGAGTGTTTGCTCTGGCCTAAAGGTCGTTGAGTAATTAAAGCCTACTGTGGTGCCGTACTTTCCGCCTAACTTAGATCCTTTTTTGAAAGTATATAAAACATCGGCCTGATACGCCACTTCACCTAGGGGCTGGGTTGCGTACGGATACAAAGTTGCCACCAAATTATAGGTGTGTGTTTTGTTTAAAGACGGCAAAAAGTTAATAAGTAGGTCTTGTAAATCTTTGGTGCGATCAGAGCGAAAACTCATGTTGTCAACCGACTTACCTGAAATCAAGATCCCTAAACCTTTTTGGGTATAACGTAAATTGAAAATTGCTGCGTGCCCGTTGTTGTAGATGTATTGGTTATCTGACGAAGGATCTTGTTCTTTGTGAATATACTCAGCATCAGCATAAAAGTTTTTGTAACCTAGTTTGATGCGCCCTCCGTAAGCGCCCGTATTTTGAGGTAATATCCAGTCTGGGTTGTCATCTTCCTGAAATTTACTTACAAAAGACGCTCCTAAAACGACATCGAGAGCTTTGTCTTTCATGAAGGAAAAACCTTCATTGAGGTGAAATTCGCCATCAATTCCTCTTACAAGACCTGCTCCGTGAACAACCTGTCCTTTTTGAAAAGATAAACGTTGGGTGCCATATACACCCTTAACGATAAACCCTTTCCCCGGTCTTAAAATGATGCGTGCACCGTCTAAAAGGTTGTCATAACCTAGGTTGCGATCTTCATAAGTGCGGAGCGCTAAACCTGTACCAAATTGTTCATAAAATGACCCAAGAGTGACATCTACAAAATCATTTTGATAGCCTACGTAGCGCATCCCAATGCCAGTGCCATCAAAACGATTTGGATAGCCTTGTATTCTAGGCAAATAAGACTCCACACGCATGCCTGCCTTGAAATTTCCTTGCGTGTAAAACACATTCATATAAGAATTAATCAAGCCTTTTTGAACAGGTTGCTTGGCGTTGATAACGCTATCTTCATTAAGATACTGGAATGTAGTTTCCATGTTTCCAGTAATGTTGCCTTGGGCCTGCGCAAATTGAAGGGCACATGTAAACCCAACGAGAGACAAGAAGTATTTCATGAGGCTATTTTCCGCTCAACTTGAGCAATTCTTGGTATAATTTTTCTTCGTCGCCCGGTGCATAATTGTTGTGCGAATAAACAATGTTACCATCTTTATCTACTAAAAAAGTGTGAGGGACATTGTTAACACCCATTGCTCTTTTGAAATCCCAATTTGGATCCATTAGGACTAGGTAATCCCAAGCCTTCCCATCCACATAAACCGGCACTTGACTTTTTGTTTTTTCATCGTCAATAGCAACAGCCACAAGCGTAACTCCGGTTTCCGCAACCCACTCATCATAAAGTTCGTGGACAGTATTGAGTTCTTTTTTACAAGGCGCACACCACGTAGCCCAAAAACTAATAATTACAGGTCCGTTCGCTGTTAATTCAGCGGTATTAACTGTCTTTCCTTTCATGTCAACAAGCTTAACAGGTGGGACTTTTTTTGCAGCATTTGTCTCAGAATTAACATCCTGAGCTGTAACCTGAAGGGAAAAAAGAGCAACAAAAAGATAAAATAGTACGTTTTTCATGTATGAATTTTTGAGTTGTGGACAAATACCTTGCCGATTCCAAAAGTATAAAAAAAGCGCCGATGGAAAAAATGGCTTAAATTTTGTAGAATGCGATTTAAACCTTACATTTGAACAAATACGCATACTATCATGAAGGCCTTATTTCTCTCTCTCTTCTTAACATTTAGCCTAATTGCTCTTTCGCAAGACGGAATCGTTATACATCTTGATGGGCAAACTGCTGATATCTCAGGACAGTCACATTCAGTAGCTGTTACAAGTGGCAGTGCTTTTGATGTTCAATTTCACGTGGTCAATGAGACGGGTCAGAATGTCAATTGGCGTGTTTCGCGCAAAAAACTAATTACGCCAAACAACTGGGGCGAGCAACTTTGTTGGGGACATGCGACAGATCCTTTTGGTGGAACCTGTTATTCATCTTCTCAAATGAATTCAAACCCTTGGACAACTCCTGCAAATCAAGGAGCAATTGCATTATTGCCATCAGAATACGCCAAACTCAAAATTACAACTGACCCTGAAGACAACGCCTATGGTCAAGCACACTTCCGATATTACATCACTGTAAACGGCCTCTCACTGCTTGATTCTGTTGACCTCATTGTCGATTATACGGCAAGCTTAAAACCTGCGGTAAAAGAAGAGCTCAACATAACAGTAGCTCCTAATCCATCTACAGAATATGTCAATATTTCATTTACTGGAGCTGAACAAATGCAAGTCAAAATGATGGATGCCCTAGGCAACGTTATTTCGAAAGAAGTTCTTACCGGAAATCGCAAGTTGAATGTCAGTGATCTCAATAGTGGCGTTTATTTTTTGGTTTTTGAAGCCCCTGGTTCCAAAACCATTACACGCAAACTAGTTGTCAGACACTAATGTCCAAACGAAAATCTAAACCCAAGCACAACCCCAACGAAGCACCCAGAAAAAAAGCAGGCATTACTTCTCTCGTGATGCGCGTTTTTGAGCAAAATCCTGGCGTTGAGCTGACCCACAAACAAATTGCTACCCTTCTAGATGCCCGTGACCCAAGAGCGAGGCAACTCGTGTTTGACTCCCTTTCTGTTTTAGCTTCAAAGAAGGCCATCCAAAGAATCAATCACCACACTTTTAAATTGGGTGAAACAGAAAGCCTTCTTGAAGGCACCATTTCTGTTACTCAAAAAGGTGCTGGTTTTGTAACTGTAGAAGGTTACGAAAAAGACATTTATATCTCGCCGAGTAATACAGGTCAGGCTTTGAACGGCGACCGCGTCAAGGTTCGTGTGTTTAAAAAAGGGCCATCCAGAGACGAGGGTGCAATTACTCAAGTTACAGAAAGAGAGCGCGTTCAGTTTGTTGGTACCATTCAAATTCGTCAGAACGACGCCCTAATGGTTCCTGACAACGCAAGAGCTGGTATAGAAATCAAGATTCCTACCGAAAAATTAAACGGCGCACTTCAAGGTGAAAAAGCACTCGTAAAAATCACTGTTTGGCCACAATCTTCAAATAAACCTTACGGTGAAGTTTTGGTGAGGCTTGGAAAGTCAGGCAACAACGAAACCGAAATGCTTTCGATTCTTTACAATCAAGGTATCAATCCGGTATTCCCTGATGCTGTGATGCACGAAGCAGAACAAGTTGGTCTTGAACTCGATGCGCAAGAAGTGGCTCAACGCCGTGATTTTCGCGATATCTTGACATTTACGATTGACCCCTTTGATGCCAAAGATTTTGACGACGCACTTTCTTTTCGCCCACTTGAAAACGGGCATATAGAAGTCGGTATACACATCGCTGACGTCAGTCATTATGTAAGGCCAGGCTCTGCCATGGACCAAGAAGCACTATTGCGTTCTAACTCGGTGTATCTCGTAGACCGTGTCATTCCAATGTTGCCAGAACAGCTCAGTAATTTGGCTTGTTCCCTGCGCCCGCATGAAGATAAATTTGCTTTTTCAGCGGTCTTTGAAATCGATGAAAAAGGAAAAATCCACCAAGAATGGTTTGGCAAAACTGTCATTCACTCTGACCGTCGCTTCACCTATGAAGAGGCGCAAGAAATTCTTGAAGGCAAAGACGGCGATCATGTTGTGGAGCTCAGGAAGTTAGATGCTCTTGCTAAACATTACAGAAATCAGCGCCTCAAAAATGGCGCACTCAGCATTGAATCAGAAGAGCAGCGTTTCAAGCTTGATGAAAATGGCAACCCGACAGGCGTCGTCATTAAAACGTCTAAAGATGCACACAAACTGATTGAAGAATTTATGCTTTTGGCTAACAGAAAAGTTGCCGAAAGATTATCTCCCGTGAAAAAAGGGCAAGAAAACTTCCCAATGGTCTACCGTGTGCACGATACACCTGACCCATCTAAAATGGAACTGTTCGCGGTTTTCATTGAAAAATTTGGACACAAAGTAAATATTCATGACCCGCTGAATATTGCCAAAAACCTCAACGAACTTTTTGAAGAAATTCGCGGTGAAAATGAATTTTCATTGGTGCAGTCCATGGCTATTCGTTCGATGGCTAAAGCAAGTTACGATACTGTAAATATTGGGCATTACGGGCTTGCATTTAAACATTATACCCATTTCACTTCCCCTATTCGTCGTTACGCTGACTTAGTGGTTCACCGGATTTTACAAGAAGATTTGACTTCTAAAAAACACAAATACGGCTCAGAATTAGGCTCCATTTGTCAAAGAATTTCTAAAAATGAACGAAAAGCCGCCGAGGCTGAACGCGAGTCCACCAAATATTTCCAAGCGGTCTATGCCCATGATTTTGTTGGTGAAGCATTTGAAGGTACCATCTCTGGCATTGCTGAACACGGCATGTTTGTTCGGATGGACGACATCTATTGTGAAGGCATGGTGCCTATGATGGCGATACCTGGCGATCGTTTCTATTTTGACCAAGAAAAATTCCAGATTATAGGGGCCAAAACCAAACGCACGTATCAGTTTGGGGACCGTGTAAAGGTTAGAATTGATCAAGTGAGCACACGCAAAAGACAAATTGACCTCGACTTAGTCGTGTAAGCCAAGCTTTACATCTTAGTATAAGAAGTTGTTGTAAGGATACCTGATTTTGAAAATCTCTTTGACTTCATGGTATAAAACTTCTTTTAATTCATCTACGTTATCCTTGTCAGTGGCCGAAATAAATACACATTTCGTTTTGCCCATTTTAGCCATCCAAGATTTTTTCAAGGAGTCTAAGGTAGTGATGTCCTCTTCTGGTTCGTTGAGTTCAGCTAAAGGTGGCTGGTACGCATCAATCTTATTAAATACAATGATGGTTGGCTTCTCAGACTTATCAATTTCATTCAGTGTTTCATTGACCACCTCATAGTGCTCCTCAAAATTTGGGTGTGCAATATCTAAAACGTGCACCAATAAATCTGCTTCCCTGACCTCATCTAGTGTAGATTTAAAAGACTCCATCAATTGTTGCGGCAATTTTCTGATAAACCCAACAGTATCTGTAAGCAACAAAGGCATGTTGTCAATGACAACTTTGCGAACTGTGGTATCTAGTGTTGCAAAAAGTTTGTTCTCGGCAAATACATCGGACTTTGACAAGAGGTTCATGATGGTGCTTTTGCCCACATTGGTATAACCTACTAACGCAACTCGGACTAATTGCCCACGATTGCTGCGCTGTACGGTCATTTGTTTATCAATTTCACGAAGACGCTCCTTCATGAGGGCAATGCGCTGCTGGATTATACGTCTGTCCGTTTCAATTTGAGATTCACCTGGGCCTCGTAAACCAATACCTCCTTTTTGTCGTTCAAGGTGCGTCCACATGCGGGTAAGACGTGGCAACATGTATTGCAACTGTGCCAATTCAACTTGGGTTTTGGCATGAAAAGTTCGGGCTCTGCTTGCAAAGATGTCAAGAATCAAAATGGTTCGGTCCAGGACCTTACATTCGAGTTCTCTTTCAATATTTCTGAGTTGAGATGGGCTCAGTTCATCGTCAAAAATGATGAGTTCGATGTCGAGCGCCTTCATGTACTGCTTGATTTCTTCAAGCTTACCGGTACCTACATAAGTGCGGGGGTTCGGGTAAGGTAATTTTTGAAAAAACTTCTCGACGGTGATAGCGCCAGCAGTTTCAGCTAAAAACTCGAGTTCATCGAGGTGTTCTTGAGCAACTTCTTCAGTAACCTCTGAGGTGATTACACCCACGAGCACACAACGTTCTTCAACAGCATCTACAGTTACGTGTCCTTCCATTATTTGCGCAGGCCTTTGATATGTTGAACCACTAACTCGATGTTTTCTGTATTTTCTAGCAAAGCTACCATAGGAGGCATGGCGTTCTTGCCTTTTTTAATTATATCAATAATTGCCGCATCTGAGAGACGAGATTGGCTCAGGTCTTTAGCGCCACTTGCACCTAGTTTACCATCTTCACCATGGCATTGTGCACAGTGCATGGAATAAAGACTAGCTGCTTTTTGTGCAGGCGTTTCTTGTGTTTGAACGCCTTCTGTTTTCGGTGAGTCTTGACAGGAAACTAAAAGCAACAAACTGGCTCCGACTAGACAAAGTTTGTTTAGAACCATCCTGCACCTAATACTGTTCTAAACGGCCAAGGAATGAAAGCTAAAATTAGAATGAGTGCAAGCACATACCAAAGCTTGATAGCTTTGAATTTGTCTGAACTTTCGGTAGCTTTTTTCGATTTGCTATGACCAATAGTGACCAACACGATGGCGATCAGCATTCCGGCCAAATGCTCCATCCCGTAAAAACGTAGCAACGGAGATTTCATCCAGCCCTCAATAAATTGCACTTTGTCTGAGGTGAAATAAAGTGCCAAGCCAATCAGCAATTGGGTGTGTAATGAAATCATGGCAAACATATTGACCAAACGGTGCTTCTTCTCGTAGTCTTTAGCAGTAAAAGCATTGTAAATAGCCAAAAGCAAAAGCACTAATGCGATCCAACGTAGACCTGAATGTGCACTAACTAAAATATTCATATGCTGAGTTTTAAGGTTTAATCATTGAGTTTAAGAACAGCCAAGAAAGCTTCTTGCGGCACCTCGACACGGCCTACCTGGCGCATGCGTTTTTTACCCGCCTTTTGTTTTTCAAGGAGCTTTCTTTTACGGGTGATGTCACCACCATAACATTTTGCAGTTACGTCCTTGCGCAATGCTTTGATGGTTTCACGGGCAATGACTTTTGCACCAATGGCGGCTTGAATTGGAATTTCAAATTGCTGACGTGGGATGAGTTCTCTGAGCTTCACACAGATTTTTTTACCAAGGTCAAAAGCATTACTGCGGTGAACCAATGCTGATAAAGCATCGACTTGTTCGCCATTGAGCAGTAAGTCCATTTTAACCAAATCAGATTCTTGATAACCAATTGGATGGTAGTCAAAGGAAGCATAACCACGAGAAACTGATTTGAGACGGTCATAGAAATCGAATACGATTTCAGCGAGTGGCATTTCAAAAGTAATTTCAACGCGATCTTGAGTGAGGTAAACCTGATTTTTGAGTTCGCCGCGTTTCTCAATGCAAAGTGTCATGACAGAACCTACGTATTCGGTTTTGGTGATCACTTGTGCTTTGATATATGGCTCTTCAATGCGATCCATGCCCGATGGGTCAGGGAGCTCTGAAGGATTATTCACTACCAGCACTTCGTCTGGGTCCTTTTTCATGTACGCTTTGTAAGATACGTTTGGAACCGTAGTAATAACCGTCATGTTGAACTCGCGCTCAAGGCGTTCTTGAATGATTTCCATGTGCAACATGCCCAAGAAACCACAGCGGAAACCAAAACCTAGGGCTGCTGAAGACTCAGGTTCGAAAACCAAAGAGGAGTCATTGAGCTGGAGCTTCTCCATGGAGTAGCGCAGTTCTTCGTAGTCTTCGGTGTCAACAGGATAAATACCAGCAAAGACCATCGGCTTGACGTCCTCAAAACCTTTAATGGCGGTTTCACATGGATTATCTGAGCCTGTAATGGTGTCCCCGACTTTTACTTCGTTGGCGGCTTTGATACCGGAAATAATATAACCAACATCGCCTGCCCTTACCTCGTTTTTCGGGAGCAAATCCATTTTTAGAATGCCCACTTCATCGGCGTTGTAGTCACGGCCAGTATTTAAAAAGCGGACTTTTTGACCTTTCTTTAATACACCATTTTTAACGCGATAGTAAGCAATGATGCCGCGGAATGGATTGAAAACGGAGTCAAAAATCATGGCTTGGAGTGGTGCGCTTTCATCCCCTTTTGGAGCTGGAATACGCTTTACTACTGCTTCGAGAATTTTGTCTACGCCTAAACCTGTTTTTCCTGATGCCGGAATGATGTCTTCAGGATCACAACCAATTAAATCAATAATTTGGTCTGACACCTCTTCGGGCATGGCGCCTGGAAGGTCCATTTTATTGAGGATCGGAATGATTTCGAGGTCGTGCTCTAGGGCAAGGTATAGGTTAGAAATCGTTTGAGCTTCAATTCCTTGCGAAGCGTCAACAATTAAGAGTGCGCCTTCGCAAGCGGCAATTGAACGAGATACTTCGTAAGAAAAATCGACGTGCCCCGGGGTATCGATGAGGTTCAAGACATAATCTTGGCCTTCAAATTTATAATTCATTTGAATCGCATGGGACTTGATGGTAATGCCGCGTTCGCGTTCAAGGTCCATGTCGTCAAGTGCTTGAGCTTGCATTTCTCGATCAGAAATGGTTCCGGTGGTCTGGAGAAGGCGGTCTGCAAGGGTGCTTTTACCGTGATCGATATGGGCAATAATGCAAAAATTGCGAATGTGATTCATAGGCAACAAAAGTAAGCAATCTATAGCATATAACAAGCTTAGATTAAGCCCTAAATCTGTATAAATCTACGAATGTCTGTCTCGGGGTCCAAAGGCTTTTGTTCGAGTATGAAATCGGCAAGTTCTGAGGCCAAAGTCGGGGCCATCATGTAGCCTTTTGTACCTAGCCCATTAAAAATATATACCCCTTGATATTCGGGGTGTTCGCCCATCAAAGGCCGGCGGTCTAAAACAGTAGGTCTTACACCCGCTTTTTGCTCGAGAATTTGAGGGTCATAGTTGCCGAGCGAAGCCAACATATTTAATAATTGTGTTTGGGCTTCTGGCGTTGTTTCAAGACTAGCATTATTCCATTCATAAGTAGCGCCAACTTTGAAATGTTGCTCGCCCACCGGTAGCACAAAACATTTTCTATTCAACGATTCATTTTCGGGTAAAGCTTTACTTTGAATGAGTAGTGTTTGTCCTTTGGTTTGTTGCAAGGGCAAAAAGGAAAAGGTAGCCTCCGATTTTTGTCTGTATCCTAAACAAAAAATGACTTTGTCATAGGTAATATTACGGTATGTTCGGGCGCTCGGCTCCCAAGATTCAGGTTCAAATTCTTCAATTGAGAGCAGTCCTTTTTCTCGAAAGTATGTGCTATTTTGTGCGACCCAATGTTGTGCATCAATCCAAAAAGCTTGCTTTACTCGGCCACTTCCAAAAAAATTAGTCGCTCCTTGATGATTGATGTCATCAGCATTCAATTTTTCTAAATAAGGTTGAAATTCAGCTAATTCTTGGCGCTCTTCCCACAACTGTTTTTCTTGTTCAGAAGAAAAGAAGCGGCGAATAACAACGGGATGAAAGAACTCTTGGCCGATTTCACTGCCAATTTCTTGATAAAAAACTTGCGCATCTTTAATGAATTCATCAAGACGCCAAGACTTATTCATGCGCCTGAAAACCATTGGGTTGACCATTCCGGCAGCGATGCTACTTGAATGATTTTTACCAGAGTCAATAATCAAAACCTCTTGGCCTCTGCGCAATAATTGATGCGCTAAACAAGTGCCGGCAAGGCCTGCTCCAAAAATTAAAATCCGTTCCAATGCACCTATTTATTTTGTAAATGCGAAGCTAAGCAAACTAATCTGAATTTCCGGATTAACAACTTGAATCGCACGCACCAGCGCCTCCAGGGTAGCACCGGTTGTAATGACATCGTCTACAATTAAAACATGACTTCTAGACTGCAAAAGTTCGGTACTTCTGAAAATATCCTGAACGTTATCCCAGCGTCCAAATCGGTCTAATTTGGTTTGGCTATTTGTATATCTTTTTTTCCTGGCTAACTGACTTAATATTGGTGTGCCCCAACTTTTAGATAGCCCACGCGCCAGCAATTCACTTTGATTATAGCCCCGAGCAAATTTCTTCCTTGGATGAATAGGCACAGGGAGCAAAAAATCACACTTGGTCAAAGGATGACCTACCAATTTTTGAGCCATGAGCTCTCCAAGATAAATACCCAATGGCGCTTTAAAATCATATTTCAAAGCCCGAATAAGTGACTGACTTACTGAGCCTTTCGCATAAAAATAAACGGAGCACGCATGCTTCACTTGAACCCTTCCCCAGAAAATCCGCTCCACTTTGTTTACTTGTGGTTCTTTTTCAAAATAGGTAGACTCAAGTTGTTCCCAACAAGTAAAACACAAATATTTTTCTGAATGAACCAACTCTTGGTTGCAGTGCAAACAAACATTGGTAAAAATGAGGTGTCCTAAACCATCAGAATAATTTTTAAGCACCAAACCTAAGCCGCTAAAGTATTTGATCATTGGTAATATTGTTATTCAACATTAACGTGTTCAAAACTGCTTGAATTGTGTCTTGCAAAACCTCAAGCCCTTCGCTAATTTTATGGTGGTTTCTTTTCATACAAAAATTATCGTTTCAAACAGCCAATTTTTTTACTAAAAATTATCAATACCCGCTTTCAAAACGTGTGAATATCTTTATTTCACCTGTTGAAATCCACGGAAGCGTTGATGCAGAAAGGATTGCGGAAATTGGTGTTGAAAACCTCAAATAAATGTTAATTTCTTTAATTGATTCGAGACCGAATTTTAACAAATTTTGTATCCCTGTTTTAGTCTGAAAAACAATTTAAAAAACCTCTATGGAAAAAGCACTACACGAACCAATACTTGAAGAAAATAAAAGTCGTTTTGTGCTGTTCCCAATTCAGCATGACGACATCTGGAGCTTTTACAAAAAAGCTGAAGCCAGCTTCTGGACTGCAGAAGAAATTGACCTCTCACCAGATTTAATTGATTGGGAAAACAAACTCAACGATGATGAACGCCACTTCATTAAGCATGTCTTGGCCTTTTTTGCCGCTTCTGACGGCATCGTCAATGAAAACCTCGCTGAGCACTTCCTCAATGAAGTTCAGTACACAGAAGCTAAGTTCTTCTACGGTTTTCAGGTAACCATGGAAAACATTCACTCTGAAACTTATTCATTACTGATTGATACCTACATCAAAGATACCCAAGAGAAAAACTATTTGTTCAATGCCATTGATACCGTTGATTGCGTTCGCAAAAAAGCAGATTGGGCTTTGCGTTGGATTGATCAAGGTTCTTATGCTGAACGTCTTGTAGCTTTTGCCGCTGTCGAAGGTATTTTCTTCTCAGGTTCTTTCTGTTCGATTTTCTGGCTTAAAAAGCGCGGCTTAATGCCAGGGCTTTCATTCTCTAACGAGCTCATCTCTCGTGACGAAGGACTACACTGCGATTTCGCCTGTTTACTTTACACCAAGCATTTGGTTAACAAATTGCCAAAAGAGAAAGTAAGAGAAATCATTACGCATGCCGTTGAAATCGAAAAAGAATTCGTTACTGATGCACTTCCAGTGAAACTCATCGGCATGAACAGTGACCTCATGGGTCAATACATCGAATTCGTTGCTGACCGTCTTTTGGTTGAGCTTGGCAATGAGCGTGTTTATAATGCTACAAATCCTTTTGACTTCATGGACATGATTTCAATTCAAGGAAAAACAAATTTCTTCGAGAAGCGCGTTGGTGAATATCAAAAAGCTGGGGTGTTGGCCGGCAAAGAAAACCAAACGTTTAGTCTCGACGAAGATTTCTAAAAACCTAACCTAACTATAAATATAAGGAGCACATGTACGTAGTAAAAAGAGACGGCCGCAAAGAAGCCGTAAAATTTGATAAAATCACGGCCCGCATCATCAAGATGTGTTATGGCCTTGATCCGCTTGTTTCGCCAGAAGCCGTGGCCATGAAGGTCATTGAAGGGATTTTTGACGGTGTCACCACAACCGAGCTAGACAACCTAGCTGCTGAAGTTGCTGCCGCAAAAACCATTGATCACCCAGATTACGCGCTTCTCGCTTCTAGAATTGCGGTTTCTAACCTCCACAAAGAAACCAAAAAGACTTTCTCGGAAGTGATGCAAGATATGTATCAGTACATTGATCCTAAGACAAATGAAGCTGCTTCGCTCCTGGCAGACGACGTCTATGAGATCATCATGAACAACAAAGAATTACTCGATTCAAGCATCATCTACGACCGCGATTTCCGCTACGACTATTTCGGTTTCAAGACCTTGACACGCTCCTACCTCATGCGCTTGAACGGTAAAATCGCTGAAAGACCACAACAAATGCTCATGCGTGTTGCGGTTGGTATTCACAAAGAAGATGTACAGTCAGCTATTAAAACCTACAACCTCATGTCTGAAGGTTGGTTTACACACGCTACTCCAACATTATTCAATGCCGGAACACCAAAGCCACAAATGTCATCTTGTTTCTTGCTCACCATGAAAGAAGACAGCATCGAGGGCATCTACGATACTTTGAAATCTTGTGCGCAAATTTCACAATCTGCTGGCGGTATTGGTTTGTCTATCCACGACATCCGCGCTACTGGTTCTTACATTAAAGGAACTAACGGAACCTCTAACGGTATCGTTCCTATGCTCCGCGTATTCAACGACACTGCTCGTTACGTTGACCAAGGTGGTGGTAAGCGCAAAGGATCATTTGCTATTTACATCGAGCCATGGCATGCCGATGTCTTCGATTTTCTTGACCTCAAGAAAAACCACGGAAAAGAAGAGCAACGTGCTCGCGACCTTTTCTACGCACTCTGGATTCCAGACTTATTCATGAAGCGCGTTAAAGAAAATGGCGAATGGACGCTCATGTGTCCGCACGAATGTCCGGGTCTTTCTGATTCGCACAGCGCAGAATTCGAAGCACTTTACACCAAATACGAACAAGAAGGAAAAGGACGCAAAACCATCAAAGCACAAGATCTTTGGTTTAAAATCCTTGAGTCTCAAATTGAGACGGGTACACCATACATGTTGTATAAAGATGCCGCAAACGCCAAATCAAATCAACAGAACCTTGGTACCATCAAGTCTTCAAACCTTTGTACCGAAATTATCGAGTACACTGCACCTGATGAGGTGGCTGTTTGTAACTTGGCATCATTGGCGCTTCCTAAGTTTGTTACTGAAGAAGGAACCTTTGACCACGACAAACTTTTCGAAGTAACTTACCAAGCTACGCTTAACCTGAACCGCATCATCGACAACAATTTCTACCCTGTCGCTGAAGCGCGCAATTCTAACATGCGTCACCGTCCAATTGGTCTTGGTGTACAAGGTTTAGCTGATGCTTTCATTATGATGGGCTTCCCATTTGAATCTGAAGAAGCACGTGCTTTGAACCGCGACGTTTTTGAAACCATCTACTTTGCTTCAATGACTGCCTCTAAAGACTTAGCTAAAGTTGATGGCCCTTACGAAACAATCAAAGGATCTCCTGTTTCTAAAGGTGTATTCCAATTTGATATGTGGGGTGTTACGCCAACGAACCGTTGGGAATGGGATGTGCTCAAATCAGAAGTTAAAAAACACGGTGTGCGCAACAGCTTACTTCTTGCGCCAATGCCTACAGCATCTACTGCTCAAATCTTGGGTAACAACGAATGTTTTGAACCATATACGTCTAACATTTATACGCGTCGTGTACTTTCAGGTGAATTCATTATCGTGAACAAGCACCTCCTCAAAGACCTCGTGAAAGAAGGTCTCTGGAGCAAAGACATGCGTCAAAAAATCATGGCTGCAAATGGATCTATTCAAAATATTCAAGAAATTCCACAACGCCTCAAAGATCTTTACAAAACGGCTTGGGAAATTTCTCAAAAAGCCATCATCGAACAAGCTGCTGACCGCGGTGCTTACATTTGTCAAAGCCAATCGCTCAACATTTTCATGGAGAACGCAAACTTTGGTAAGTTAACCTCAATGCACTTCTATGGTTGGGAAAAAGGTTTGAAAACTGGTATGTACTACTTGCGTACGAAAGCCGCAACAGACGCCATCAAATTCACCGTTGATAAAACAGTCACTGAAGAACCACAAGCGCAAGCACAAGTTCAAAGTGTCGAGGACCAACAAGCAGCCATCGCTTGTTCACTCGACGACCCAGAAGGCTGTGAAATGTGTTCAGGATAGAAGCGGCGTCAGCCGGTTATATGCTGAACGTAAATTCATGAACGAAGTGAACTAAATGTGTTCAGGATAGAAGCGGCGCCAGCCGGTTATATGCTGAACGTAAATTCATGAACGAAGTGAACTAAATGTGTTCA
>CAZPWB010000002.1:23003-79269 GCA_964590425.1 uncultured Lishizhenia sp.
GGAATGATAAAATAAGGCCCGCTTTTTAGTGGGCCTTTTTATTTATACCGTAACTTTGCATTTTCCAATACATAATGACAAATTCAAAAGCAATTCAGCGCGCATTAATCTCGGTTTATTACAAAGACGGTTTAGCGCCAATCGTGCAAAAATTACACGAAAACAAAGTTGAAATTTTATCTACGGGCGGCACCCTTGCCTTTATTCAAGAACTCGGGATTCCTGTCACCGCTGTTGAAGATGTCACTCAGTTTCCAGAAATTCTTGGTGGTCGTGTAAAAACCTTACACCCTGCCATCTTCGGCGGAATTCTAAATCGTCGAGACTTACCAGCTGATCAAGCACATATGGCTGAGCATCAGCTTTCTTCTATCGATTTAGTCATTGTTGACCTTTATCCATTTGAAGAAACCCTTCAAAGTGGCGCTAGCCATGAAGCCATCATCGAAAAAATTGACATCGGTGGTATTTCTTTAATTCGTGCCGCTGCTAAAAACTTCAACGACGTCGTCATCATTCCAAGTGTGAAGCAATATGCCAACTTCCTCGAGATTTTAAATGAGCAAGGTGCGCTCACTTCAATCGAACAGCGAAAAGCATTTGCTGCTGAAGCGTTTCACGTATCTTCTCATTACGACACCCTGATTCACCAATATTTCATGAATCAGAACAGTACTTACCTAAAAATAAGCGAAGAAAATCAAAGCCCATTGCGCTATGGTGAAAATCCGCATCAAAAAGGAATTTTCTATGGTAACCTCGATGCCTTGTTTACTAAACTTCATGGCAAAGAGCTTTCTTACAACAATTTACTAGATGTTGATGCCGCAGTTCGTTTAATGAACGAGTTTAAAAACGACCAGCCTACTTTCGGAATTCTCAAGCACAACAACGCTTGTGGAATTGCAACACGGCCTACTCTTAAAGAAGCATATGAAACCGCATTAGCTGCTGACCCAGTGAGTGCTTTTGGTGGTATTCTGATTGCCAATACAAAAATTGACTACGCAACAGCTGAGTTAGTCAATGAGCTATTCTGCGAAGTTTTGATTGCACCTGCATACGACGAACAAGCAGTCACGCTTTTACAATCCAAGAAGAACCGCATCATTTTGGTTCAAAATGACATTGAACTTCCTACAACATTAGTGCGCAGCGCTTTAAATGGTTACCTTGTTCAAGATGCTGATTTAGCTACTGAAGGGCCTGAAAACCTTGAGGTTAAAACAAAATTAGCGCCAAGTGCTACAGAAATTCAAGACTTACTTTTTGCCAACAAATTGGTCAAACACACCAAATCTAATACGATTATCTTGGCAAAAAACGGTCAGCTTTTAGCAAGTGGTACCGGACAAACATCACGTGTTGACGCACTCAGACAAGCCATTCACAAAGCAAAATCTTTTGGTTTCGACCTCAATGGTGCAGTCATGGCGAGCGATGCATTTTTCCCTTTTCCGGACTGTGTAGAGATTGCACACAACGAAAATATCAATGCAGTTATCCAACCTGGTGGTTCAGTAAAAGACGACTTATCTATTACTTACTGTGACGCCAATACCATGAGTATGGTATTTACCGGAGTGCGCCATTTCAAGCATTAAAACGGCTACAAAAAGAAAAATAAAATTGTTTCGAAATTAATGTAACCTTTCGACGCTAATTTCGAATAACAATAGGTTACAACATAAACAAGCGCTTAACATGGGCCTTTTTAACTTTCTTACACAGGAGATTGCCATTGACCTCGGTACGGCAAACACCCTCATCATCTGGAACGACAAGGTAGTCGTTGATGAACCATCTATTGTTGCCAAAGATATCCAAACCGGAAAGGTCGTGGCTATTGGTCGTAAGGCACAACAGATGCATGGTAAGACACACAAATTAATCGAAACAGTTCGTCCGCTCAAAGATGGCGTAATCGCAGATTTCCAAAGCGCTGAACAAATGATTAAGGGGATGATTAAAATGATCAACCCAGGAAGAAGTTTGTTCAACCCTACACTCCGTATGGTAATCTGTATTCCTTCAGGGATTACCGAAGTTGAAAAGCGCGCGGTACAAGATTCCGCCGAACATGCCGGAGCTAAAGAAGTTTATCTCATCCACGAACCTATGGCTGCTGCAATTGGTATCGGAATCGACGTAGAAGAGCCAATGGGTAATATGATCATCGATATAGGTGGTGGTACTTCAGAAATTGCCGTTATTGCCCTTGGAGGTATTGTTTGTGATAAATCTATCCGCATTGCCGGTGATGACTTCACCAATGATATCGAAGAATACATGCGTCGTCAGCACAACATTCTTGTTGGTGAGCGTACTGCTGAGCAAATTAAAATCGAAGTCGGTGCTGCTTTACCTGAACTCGAGAATCCACCAGCAGATTTCGCTGTACGCGGACGTGACCTCATGACCGGTATTCCGAAAGAAATCATGGTTTCTTACCAAGAAGTAGCTCATGCACTAGACAAAACCATTGCGAAAATCGAGGAAGCGATCTTGAGCGCCCTTGAAATGACGCCACCAGAACTTTCTGCTGATATTTACAAAACAGGTATTTATTTAGCCGGTGGTGGTTCCATGCTTCGCGGTCTTGACAAGCGTATTTCTACGAAAACCAAATTACCGGTTCATATTGCTGAAGATCCGCTAAGAGCTGTAGCTCGCGGTACAAGCATTGCCTTGAAAAACATTGACAAGTACCCATTCTTGATGGGCCGTTAATTTTGGCGAGCGCCTGCTAAAGCGTTCTGAATTTCTTGCTCGAATTTTTTCACTAATTCAGTATAAGCTGCTCCTGTTGCTGGCCCACTAAACCCAGTATGGATGGCAATGATCTTTCCTTGCTGGTCAACCAAAATAGCAGTCGGAAAACTCATGATGCCGTTCAGCATCGGAAAATACGCAGCTGCTGCTTCTTTACTTGAGGTTCCTGCCAAATAAACCGGATAATTCAGTTCGAGTTGATCTGAGAATTTTTTCAGCCTAGTTCGTTGCTTCTTTTGGTCATTGCCTACTTCAAAGCCTAGCGCCATCATTTCAAGACCTTGACTGCCATACCTTGCCTTTAATTCTCTAAATAGATTGGCTTCATCAATGCAATTTGGGCACCAAGTACCCATAATTTGAATCAGGGTAACTTGTTCTTTTTTTGAAAAATCTAAATTGACTTTTTTGCCATTTAACTTTCGAAGTCCATTGAGCACAACTGTTTCATCGCGCTTGATCAAATAGGTCAGTTCGGCTTCGTCTCTTAACTGAACTGTTTCATCTTTGATGGCCTTGAAATGGGAGCTTGACTTTCCACCACTATAAAAGACGCCTTCCATTTCGTTGTCGCCGTTGAGCGTTGCTTCAACTACAAAAGCCCAATAGCCCGTGTAGGTCTGTAAATGCAATTTTCCATTTGCGGCATAACCATGCAAATAACGGTAATCACCGGTTTCGCTTAAAAAACTTCCATAAACAAAATTGCCACGCTCTTGCTGAAAAACACCTACCAAAACTTCTTCATTTGCAGTGCCTGGCTGAAAAACAACCTTCCAGCGTCCAGATAAGTCAAAAGGTACACCAGCTGAACTTTGATCTGGTAAAGTCTGTAAACCATAATACAAGTGAACAGGGTAACGAACCGGCGTTTTTTTATTGTAATTGATCCACCAACCGCGGGCTTCGGAAAAATCTTCGTTAAATGCAATTCGCCATTCTGCCTCTTGGGCAGGGAATTGATAGATAAGGGTATCACCTATCCGTTTTTTTACGGACAACTGATAAACTTCTTTGCCATTATAAATGGTAATTGGTGATTTAGAATTTTTTTCAACGAGAGCAGCTGTTACCTCTATTTGTAAGCGATCATTGAGTTGAATTTCTGCAATATATGGGAAAAGAACACCGTTAGGTCGGGCCGTAAAATTGTCTTGGGCTTGACCTAGAAAACCATTCAAAAAAGTAAATAAGATTCCAAAAATAGCGTTACGCATAAGTTGAAAGATTGCGGGGTTGAACTACGAAATTAAAAGAAATAAACTATCTTGCTTAGCGCATGCAACTTTTTGAAAATATAATCCGTCAATGGTCCTGTGTCTATGGATGAACGTGAGATCATACTTGGTTGTATAGCTGGTCGTCCAAAGGCTCAAAAAGCGTTGTTTGACATTTATGCTCCTAAACTACTCGTGATTTGTTTGCGCTACATGAATGAAGTGCCGCGCGCTCAAGACACTTTGCAAGATGCTTTTGTAAAAATCTACAAACACCTCCCAGACTATAAGTTTGAAGGCGTTTTTGAAGGTTGGGTCAAAAGAATTACGGTCAATACATGTCTTGATCAATTGCGCAAAGACAAAAAATCGCTTTCCGATATCTCTATAGACGATGTCAGTTTTAAGTTAGCGCATCATGACCACAGCGTTGAAAAACTCATGGCCGATGACCTACTGAAACTCGTGCAAAGTTTACCCGACGGATACCGTACGGTTTTTAACCTATTTGCTATTGAAGGTTATTCACATCAAGAAATTGCCAAACAACTCAACATTTCTGAGAGTACTTCTAAAACACAATACCTCAGAGCACGAGCATATTTGAAAGACCGCCTAGAAAAAATTGAAAATGACTGAACAAGACAACATTAAAGATCTATTTGCCAAAGGCCTTCTGGACCACCAGGTTCCTGTAGACCCTGCAATATGGTCTGCTGTTTCTGCTTCCATCGGAGCCACTGCTGCACCGGTGGGCTTGTCTGTTCTTTCTAAAGTACTCATTGGTTTGGGAACAAGTGCAGGCCTTATTGTTGGCGCTTATTTTTACACAAACTCAGGTGCGCCACAAGCGGTGTCCAACAAAAAACCACTGGTCATTTCTTCAAACAAGCAGGAAAAAACGCTCAAAGAAGAAACGAAAACGGCCAAATCAAACATCTTGAATTCCCTCCAAGACGAGCGCCCTGTCCAAACAGGAAATGCCATCCAAACTCAGACGCAACCTGAAGCAACTCCTCAGATCAATGCTATTCCGGTTGTTGGTTTTCCATTAGCAGATCAAACACAATTGGCGCCGCAAACACATCCAGCTCCAGCTTCAAACGATGCAACTTCGGAAAATCAAGTAAGTAAGGTGCGTGCAAATAACGTTGGGGCAGCAACCACAGGGTCTAATGCGGTTTCAACTCAAGCAACTGCTGCGCCTGCTCAAAACCCAAGAATTACGCCTCTCACAAATACGCCAAAAATCAAGTTGCCTAATGTATTTACCCCGAACAGTGACGGCCAAAATGATTGGCTTGAAATCGATTGGAAGGGGCTTTCAGTTGCTGACTTCAGTCTTGTCGTCCTCAATCAAAATAATCAGGTGGTGTTCAGAAGTTCAGAGCCGAACTTTAACTGGAACGGCACCGACCTCGGTGGTGAAAAATTGGCGCCTGGGATCTTCATTTATTTTGTCACTGGCCAAATCAATGGCGAAAAATGGCAGCAGTCAAGTAGCCTGCAAATCCAGTATTAAATTTTTTGCTACCTTTCCGAATGCCTCTTATCTACTGCATTACCAACGGAAATAAAAAAATTCTTCGGGAAAATCAAGCTTTTCTCTCTGCACTACAAACGCATTTCGGGGCAGCTTTTCAATGTTACAACAGCGCTGATTCGGAAGCGGCCAGAAGTTTTATTCATCAATTAAATGAGCAGTGCACGCACCTCATTTGCGTCGGTGGTGACGGCACTTTTAACACCATTGTAAATAGCGTCTTCACGCATCCTGACCCTAACTTTTCTCCAATTGTTGGTGTACTGCCTAATGGAACCGGCAATGATTTTTATCGATCGGCGGGCTTTCCAAAAAAATATGATTTCTTTGAAGCAATTGTTTCAGGTCAATTTGAAAACATTGATTTAGGCATCCTCAAAACTGAGGCGCAAACACGTTATTTTGCCAACATCGCCGATATCGGTTTTGGAGGAGCAGTTGTTTTACAACTTCAGAATTTTAGAAAGCGTTTCGGGCCTAGCTTTTCTTATGGACTTGCCATTATCAAAACCTTTTTACAATACAAAAGACCTCTAGTTCTGATTCAAAGCGCTCATTTTCAGCACGAAGGAGAGCTCTTGTTAGCCGCTTTTTGTAACGGAAATATTTTTGGAGACGGCTTGTATATCCACCCCGGAGCACGCATCAATGACGGGGAGTTGAAGCTTACTTTGCTCGGTAAAGTATCGTTGTTTGACTACTTGAAAAATGTTATGAAAGTGAAAAGAGGTTTTCAGATCAAGCATCCAGAGGCTCATTACTTAGCGGTGAGCTTTCCCATTCAGGTGAAGTCAACGGCTGAATTTTTACACGCTGAAACCGATGGTGAATATATCGGTGGCCGCACCTTTGAAATTTCACTTTTACCAGGTCGACTAAAGATACTCCCGGTCAAATTCCACAACTAAAGTTTACTTATCTTTGGCTTTAGTGAAACGGTCCATAATTATTACGGCAGGAGGTTTAGGCAAGCGCATGCTAACTGACATTCCAAAGCAATTTTTATTGCTTCAGGAAAAACCTGTTTTAATGCATACCCTTGAGCGTTTTTATCAATTCGATCCGACAGCTCAAATTTTTATCACCTTACCTGAAGCATGGTTTGGCTATTGGAATGAACTGTTGGCTCAATTTAACATTCAGATTCCGCATCAACTCATCGACGGCGGTCAAGAGCGTTTCCATTCAATAAAAAATGCCTTGGCTCATTGCGAAGGAAAAGAAGTTGCAGTTCATGATGGCGTTCGTCCGCTTGTTAGTTTGGAAACAATTGAAAGGTGCTTTCAGGCACTTTCTAGTGCTCAAGCAGTGGTTCCGGTTTTGCCAGCAAAAGACAGCATTCGAAAAGGGACCTTGCAAAATTCTGAAACGGTTAACAGAGCTGAGTTCTTTCATGTGCACACCCCACAATGCTTCAAAACAGCAGTGCTAAAAAAGGCCTACGAACAAGACTATCAAAGTACATTTACGGATGATGCAAGCGTAGCTGAAGCTATTGGTATTCAACCCGTTTTGGTCCTAAGTAATGAAGAAAATATAAAAATCACGAGCCCATTTGATCTCAAACTCTTGAATAATCTATTGACTTAAACATGTTGCAAAACCCACCAAATCTGCAGCCCGGTGACCTCGTTTATTTATGCGCACCAGCGAAAGCCACTGAAGAAGTTTATATCAAAGCAGCTGAAGATTGGTTGCTTTCTGTTGGATTGAAGTCCGAGAGAAGTCAGCACATCGGAGGCCGTCATCATTATTTTTCAGGCAGTATTTTAGAAAGACTTGCCGATTTACAAGCAGGGCTCGACCATCCGGAAGCAAAGGCCATTTGGTGTGTGCGTGGTGGTTATGGATCTGTTCAACTACTTGATGGTTTGCAATGGGCACAATTCATTCGTGAACCGAAATGGCTCATTGGTTTTTCTGATATCTGTGTGCTACATCATAAAATCCAAAGTCTTGGATTCCAGAGTATTCATGGCACCATGGCACTCAATCTTGAAAAAAATAGCCCAGCGGCAAAAACAACATTAAGTGCTTTGCTTTTTGGAAATAGAACGGCTTTTCATCTCCCTGCCTCCCCATTTAATAAGAACGGGAAAGCAAAAGGAATGCTTGTCGGTGGAAATTTAAGCATCGTATTTAGCATGTTGGCTACACCAGAACGCTATGACTTTTCCGAAAGCATTTTATTTATAGAAGACCTTGCCGAGCATCTATATCATATTGACCGCATGTTGTATGCCATGCATAAATCAGGGGCACTCGAAAAGTTAAACGGGCTCATTATTGGCGGCATGACTGAACTCGAAGATACAGACATACCTTTTGGCATGAGAATTGAGGATCTTATTTTAGCACACTTTCAGTACCGCCAGATTCCAATTTGTTTCGATTTTCCTGCCGGACACATAGCAGACAATCGTGCGTTGGTATTAGGCGCGGAAGTTGCACTTGAAATAGAAAATAATCAAGTTACATTGAGCTATCTAAAATGATTCTAAATAGCTTTATGAGCTATAATATCTAGTCAACAAATGCTTTAATTAGGTGTTCTTAACTTAAATTTGCAACACTTCAAATGAAAGATCCATATGAGTAACTCTGCATTCTTTAAATCATCAATCGGTAAGAAAGTGTTTATGGCGCTTACTGGTTTATTCCTTTGCACCTTCCTAATTGGGCACTTGCTAGGAAATTTACAACTCATCCTCAAGACAGGAGAAGAAGGCCGCCGTGCTTTCAATGAGTACGCCTACTTCATGGGCCACAATCCTTTTATCAAAATTCTTTCTTACGTGACCTATGCAGCTGTGCTCATTCACATAATTGATGGGATTTTACTTACTATCCAGAACCGAAAGGCGCGTCCCGTGTCTTATGCTTACAGCAAACCCGGTGCTAATTCAAGTTCAGCAAGCCGCAGCATGGCCATTCTAGGAACCTTAATTCTCGTTTTCCTTGCTACGCACATGGCTAATTTCTGGTGGAAAATGAAAGTCAAAGAAGACGTTCCATTGCACACCTACACGCTTGAAATGAAAAATCAAATGATGGGTGCGGCTAATACAGAATTGTACTACACTCATGTACCAGGTGTTCAGCCGATTCCAAAAGACCCAAATAACATCATTGAAAAAGGAACAGACCTTTACATAAAAGGAACGAATGTAAAAGTAGCTGAAGGTTACCGTGATTTGCACACTTTGGTCATGGATTTCTTTAGTAAAAGCAAAAATGAAGGCGCGCTTTTTGCCGTATTGTTCTACGTGATTTCCATGATCGTTTTGGCTTATCACTTATTACACGGTTTTCAAAGTGCTTTCCAATCTTTAGGATTTAATCATCCGAAATATACTCCCCTCATTAAAAAAGTGGGTGCGGCATTTGCAATATTAGTACCGCTATTGTTCGCAATTATCCCTGTTATTATTTTCATGAATCACTAGGAATTAGGCTATGTCAACATTAAATTCGCGCATTCCGGAAGGTCCAATCTCAGAAAAATGGACCAATCATAAAAACCACATGAAGTTGGTTGCTCCAAACAACCGTCCAAAAATCGACATCATTGTTGTTGGAACGGGCTTAGCTGGTGCATCTGCTGCTGCTTCGCTTGGTGAAATGGGCTACAACGTGAAGGCCTTTTGCTTCCAAGATTCTCCAAGACGTGCGCACTCTATTGCTGCACAAGGAGGTATCAACGCTGCAAAAAACTACCAAAACGACGGTGACTCTGTCTACCGTTTGTTCTATGACACCATCAAAGGTGGTGACTACCGCGCTCGTGAAGCCAACGTTTACCGTTTAGCAGAAGTTTCTGGAAATATCATTGACCAATGTGTTGCTCAGGGTGTTCCTTTTGCTCGTGAATACGGAGGTTTACTTGACAACCGCTCTTTTGGTGGAACACAAGTACAACGTACTTTCTATGCTGCCGGGCAAACTGGCCAACAATTGTTACTTGGTGCTTACTCAGCGCTTTCTCGCCAAATTGGTCTTGGTCGTGTAAAAATGTACCACCGTCATGAAATGATGGACCTCGTTAAAATTGACGGCAAAGCACGTGGAATCATCGCTAGAAATCTAGTTACTGGCGAGTTAGAACGCCACTCTGCGCATGCTGTTGTTATTGCCAGCGGTGGGTACGGAAACGTGTATTTCTTGTCAACCAACGCAATGGGAAGCAACGTTTCCGCTGCTTGGAAAGTACACAAAAAAGGGGCGCACTTCGCTAATCCTTGTTTTGTACAAATTCACCCGACTTGTATTCCTGTACACGGCACTAACCAATCTAAATTGACACTCATGTCTGAGTCTTTAAGAAACTCAGGCCGAATTTGGGTTCCAAAGAAAAAAGAAGATGCAGAAGCAATTCGCGAAGACCGTTTAAAACCAACGCAAATTGCTGAAGAAGACCGCGATTATTTCTTAGAAAGACGCTACCCAGCATTCGGAAACCTTGTTCCTCGTGACGTCGCTTCACGCGCTGCAAAAGAACGTTGTGACGAAGGATTCGGAATTGAAGCCAACGACACCAATGAAGGAGTTTACCTTGACTTCGCTACTGAAATCCGTAACAAAGGCCGTCAGTCAGCTTTTGCACAAGGTGATCACAACCCTTCAGACGAAAAAATCTTAGCTCTCGGCAAAAAATGGATTGAAGAGAAATATGGTAACCTCTTTCAGATGTACCAAAAAATTACAGACGACAACCCATACGAAACACCGATGAAAATTTACCCTGCTGTCCACTATACAATGGGTGGTGTTTGGGTAGATTACAACCTTCAAAGTTCTATTGAAGGCTGTTTTGTAACCGGTGAAGCTAACTTCTCTGACCACGGAGCTAACCGCCTAGGTGCTTCTGCGCTTATGCAAGGTTTAGCTGATGGTTATTTCGTATTGCCTTACACCATTTCTGACTACCTCGCTAATGACATCCGAACTGGAAAAATCGCCACAGATACTCCAGAATTCGAAACTGCTGAGGCTGAAGTAAAAGCAAGCATTGAACGCTTTCTCAACAATAAAGGAACGAAATCAGTTGACCATTTCCACAAGCGTTTGGGCTTAATTATGTGGAACAAGGTTGGTATGGCGCGCAACGAAGCAGGCTTAAAACAAGCTATTGAAGAAATTGCTGCACTTAAAGAGGAGTTCTACAACGACGTATTTGTCCCAGGTGCTGCCAACGAAATGAATCCTGAACTCGAAAAAGCAATGCGTGTAGCTGACTTTATTGAGCTCGGACAACTCATGGCTGTAGATGCTTTGCATCGTCTTGAATCATGTGGAGGCCACTTCCGCGAAGAATACCAAGACAGCGAAGGAGAAACACTCCGCGACGATGAAAACTTCAAATATGTAGCCGCTTGGGAATATCAAGACGGTGACGCGACCAAAGCGAACTTGCATAAAGAAGCTTTGAATTATGAATTTATTAAAATTGCTGCGCGCAACTATAAATAAGAATAGTATGGCTTCAAAGTATATCAATATTACCCTAAAAATCTGGAGACAAAAAAACACCAACGCAAAAGGTGGTCTTGAAACCTATAGCCTTAACCAAGTGTCTACAGATAGTTCATTTCTAGAAATGCTCGACCAATTGAACGAGCAATTGATCAATGAACAAAAAGAACCTATTGCTTTTGACCACGATTGTCGCGAAGGTATCTGTGGAATGTGTTCTTTGTATATCAACGGAAGAGCGCATGGTCCAGAAACCGGAACAACAACTTGTCAGTTGCACATGCGTAGTTTCAAAGACGGAGACACCATTTACGTAGAGCCTTGGAGATCAAGAGCATTCCCAATTATCAAAGATTTGGTAGTGGACCGCTCGGCATTTGATCGCATTCAACAAGCGGGTGGCTTTGTTTCTGTCAATACTTCAGGACGCACCATGGATGCAAATGCCATTCCAATTCCTAAAGCTGACGCAGACAAAGCATTTGAAGCTGCGGCATGTATTGGATGTGGTGCTTGTGTAGCAAGTTGTAAAAACGGTTCTGCAATGCTATTTGTAGGTGCTAAAGTTTCTCAGTATGCCTTACTTCCACAAGGTAAAGTTGAAGCTAAAGAGCGTGTACTTAACATGGTTCGCCAAATGGACGAAGAAGGCTTCGGAAATTGTACCAACACTGGTGCATGTGAAGTAGAGTGTCCTAAAGGAATTTCTCTTGAAAACATTGCGCGTATGAATCGTGAGTACCTTATGTCATCCTTGACATCAGAAAAATAAAAAATGTTTCTCAATAAAAAAGGGCGGTTATAAATAACCGCCCTTTTTTTATGCTCTTTAACAACTTACTTTAGTTGTTGGCCTTCATTTTTATACCAACCTTGGTTGTCTTTAATTTCAACAGGTACATTTGATTGATCGCTGAGGCGCTTCTGCGTGCGCATCCAGAAATAGAAACCAAAAAAACCTAATACGATTAGGATGTTGTTGAAATAGTTTTGTACGAATTCAAAAAATCCAAAAGACCATTGAAATGCGTCACCAATTTTATAAACGAAATCTGTCCAAGTCATTGTTCTCTGCTTTAGTGCAACAAATGTACTACAAATTTTAGAAATTGTAATGCGGAATTAAATTTCTCCCATCAAAGCAAGTGTTTCTTTTGAGGCTGCTTGCTCCGCTTCTTTCTTTGAAAGCCCTTTTCCTTTTCCATAGGCAGTTCTATTGATCTGAACCTCCATTTCGTACTGCCATTTACCGTCGATAAATTGCTCGTCTAATAATTTAAAATCTATGCTCAGTTTTTTGCGCTGACACCAAATAAATAACGCCGATTTAAAATCAATCTCCTCTTCTAGAAGCTGTGCCAAATTCAAATATTTTCTAAGTACATTATTGCGAATAACTTGTTTAGCTTTGTCATAGCCCGCATCGAGATAGATTGCTCCTACCAAGGCTTCAAGCGCATTGCCCTCTAGACCCGCCAAATTAATACTTCTGCTTTGATTATAAATGAGGTGTTGGCGAATACCCATACGCTCACCGATACCAGATAAGGTTTTGCGATTGACAATTTTAGACTTGATTTTAGTGAGTTTGCCTTCATCAGCATCCGGATACTTCTCACAAATATAAGAGGCAACTATTGCGTCAAGTATAGCATCGCCTAAAAACTCTAGCCGTTCATTGGCTTGCAATAAAGCCTCTTCGGATAAAATACTTTTATGGGTTAATGCTTGTTTAAAGTGCTGAATATGAACCGGTTTATAGCCAAAGTTTTGTATGACAAAGCGGATGAGCTTCAGTTCATCAGCAGTTCTTTTCTTTGAAAACAAAGGAAATTTCAGCAAATTATGCGTTGAATTTCTTGACGATAATGGTGGTATTATGACCCCCAAAACCGAATGTGTTGGAAAGTGCAATATTTACCGTTCGAGCTTGCGCTTCATGGAAGGTAAAATTAAGTTTTGAGTCTAGCTCAGGATCGTCAGTAAAATGATTGATTGTAGGAGGTACCATATCATTTTTAACAGACAACACACAGGCAACCGCTTCAATAGCACCGGCAGCACCTAGAAGGTGACCTGTCATTGATTTGGTTGAGCTAATGTTGAGTTTGTAAGCGTGCTCTCCGAATACGCTTTGAATGGCTTTTACTTCAGCGATATCGCCGAGTGGTGTAGAAGTTCCGTGAACATTGACGTAGTCTACTTGAGACGGATCAATTTCAGCATCTTCTAAGGCAGCCAACATAGTATTTCTTGCGCCAATTCCGTCGGGATGTGGAGCCGTCATGTGATAAGCATCACCAGACATACCGCCACCGATTACTTCGGCATAAATTTTTGCTCCTCTTTTTATGGCATGCTCGTATTCTTCAAGAATGAGGCAGCCTGAGCCCTCTCCGAGAACAAAACCGTCGCGATCGAGGTCGAACGGACGAGATGCTGTTTCAGGAGATTCGTTGCGAGTAGATAAAGCTTTTAAAGCATTGAAACCACCCATACCCATTTCATTGACGCCGGCCTCAGATCCACCAGTAACAATGGCATCAGCTTTACCTAAACGAATCAGGTTAAAGGCATCAATAATGGCATTGGTTGCAGATGCACAGGCAGAGACACATACATAATTTGGTCCACGAAGACCATATTTAATAGAAATGTGACCTGCTGCGATATCAGCAATCATTTTAGGAATAAAGAAAGGATTGAAACGAGGTGTTCCGTCTCCACCAAAATATTCTCTGGCTTCTTCTTGGAAGGTTTTAAGACCCCCAACACCTGAGCCCCAGATAACACCGATGCGATCGAGGTTTGGATTTGATTCAAGTAAGGCAGCATCTGCCATAGCTTCCGTGGCGGTAACTATGGCATACTGCGAAAATTGATCAAGCTTACGTGCTTCTTTACGGTCAATGTGGTCTTCCACATTGAAGTCTTTTAATTCACATGCAAATTGCGTCTTGAATAAAGAAGCATCAAATTGTTTGATGGGTGCAGCTCCGCTCTTACCTGCCATTAGGCCATCCCAGTATTCTTGTACTGTGTTTCCTATTGGGGTTAGCGCACCTAGGCCCGTTACAACAACTCTTTTTAATTGCATACCTATGAATTAGTAGCTTGAAAGATTACACGTTTGCCTCGATGTAAGCAATAGCGTCACCAACAGTTTGGATACCTTCTGCTTTATCGTCTGGAATAGAAATGTTAAATTGTTTCTCGAATTCCATGATTAACTCAACGGTGTCGAGTGAATCAGCACCCAAGTCATTAGTGAAGCTAGCTTCGTTAGATACTTCACTTTCTTCAACATTCAGTTTATCTACGATGATCGCGATAACTTTAGCTTTGATGTCAGACATTTTTAAAAATTTAAAGGTTTCAGCTTGCAAAGAAAAAAACTATCGCCCAATAAACAAAACTTATATGAATTTAATTTATCAACACTGCAAGGCTCAAATGCTTGGAATCAGTCACTATGCTTAACTTTGCTGCTCAAATGCAAACACAAATTATCATTTTTATTTCTGGTGCCGGAAGCAATGCCCGTGAAATCATACGCTATTTTAATGGAAATGAGGCTATTAATGTTTGTGGAGTGGTCTCTAGTAAAGAGAATTCAACCATGGCCTTATTTTGTGAAGCGCAACAAGTCCCGTTTGTCAATTTGGAAGGTCAAGACTTTAGTGCATATCTTAACTTTTGTCTGAAACAAAATGCCCAGTGGGTCATTTTAGCTGGCTTCTTAAAAAAAATTCCAACTGAACTTCTTGAGGCTTATCCTAATCGCATCATCAACATTCACCCTTCATTACTACCTAATTATGGCGGGGCCGGGATGTACGGTAAAAAAGTACACGAAGCGGTTGCTGCAGCACATGAAAGATTTAGCGGAATAAGTATTCATTTAGTAAATGAAGAATTCGATAAAGGAAAGATGCTATTTCAGCACGCGGTCAAGCTACCAGAAAACGCCAATCCTGAGCAAATTGAAAGCAGCATTAGGGCTTTAGAACTGACTCATTTTGCGCAAGATTTAGAAACCTATCTGAGCTCTAACTAATGGCCTGCTCTAAATACTGAGCAAAACGCCAACAGTCTTCATAAGAATTATATAAAGGTGCGGGTGCAATCCGAATCACATTTGGCTCACGCCAATCTGCAATAACGCCCAGTGCTGTTAGTTTATCAAAAAGCTTTCGGCCTTGACCTTTAGCCATAATAGACAACTGTGCGCCTCTTTGTGCTGGTGAACTCGGTGTAATGATTTCAAATTGACATTTATCTTGATTACGCACAGAAATTTCGTGGATCAGAAATTCAAGATATGCTGTCATTTGATTGCGCTTTTCACCAATGCGCTCCATGCCAGCTTCTTCAAATATTTCTAAAGACGCCAAATGTGCCGCCATACCTAAAACTGGGGCATTACTTAATTGCCATCCTTCAGCCCCAGGAATGGGATCAAAACCAGGTTCCATTTGAAAGCGCACTTCTTTATTATGCCCCCACCAACCGGCAAAACGCGGTAAACTTTTATCGTGGGCATGGTTTTCATGAATGAACATGCCCGAAACACCTCCGGGTGATGAATTCAAGTATTTATAACCACACCATGCAGCGAAATCAACGTTCCAATCGTGTAAGTGTAAGTTGACATTACCTGCGGCGTGAGCTAAATCGAAACCAACCACTGCGCCAACAGCGTGCCCAGCCTTTGTGATTTTTGCCAAATCAAAATACTGACCTGTATAATAATTAACGCCACCAATCATAACTAGTGCTAGTTCATCTCCTAGTTCTTGGATTTTAGCAAGGATATCTTCTTCTCTGATCAATTGCTCTCCTTGGCGAGGACCAACCTCAACTAATGCGTCTTGAGGCAAACCGTGAAAGGCCACCTGTGAAGCCAACGCGTACTGATCTGAAGGAAACGCTTTTTCTTCGCAAAGAATTTTTACTCTTTTACCCGTTGGGCGATAAAACGACACCATTAACAGGTGCAAATTCGTTGTTAAAGAATGTGTAATGACTACCTCTATTGGCTTGGCACCAACTATCTTTGCAGCCATTGCCGTCAGATTTTCATGGTAAGAAAACCATGGTCGTCTTGACAAAAAGTGACCCTCAACGCCAAATTTGGCCCAATCGTCGAGTTCTTCTTGTAAATAAGTTGCGGCGGTTTTTGGCTGTAAACCCAAAGAGTTTCCTGTAAAATAAACAGGATTCTCGGTATGAAAATTAGGAAAATGAAAGCGCGAGCGAAAAGCTGCTAATGGATCTTGATGGTCAAGTTTTTTTGCAAAATCGGGGCTAAATTGAAATTCCATATGCGCGGCTTTATTCGTAATTTTGTTGTCGCAAATATACATAAGAATGAAGACTCCCTCTCCGATTAACCGCAGCCGTTCTGCAGAATTATTTGAAGCAGCAAAACAATACTTTCCAGGAGGGGTAAATTCTCCTGTTCGTGCATTTAAATCTGTAGGGGGCACACCCTTATTTATTGCAAAGGGCGACGGCGCTAAAATCTGGGACGAAGACTGTAATGAGTTCATCGATTTTTGTTGCAGTTGGGGGCCTTTAATTCACGGACACAATCATCCTTATGTCTTCGAAAAAATTGTTGCAGCACTTCAAAATGGCTCTAGTTTTGGTGCTCCTACAAAAAAAGAAAATGAGCTTGCCTCATTTATGTTGGAAAGACTTCCTTTCATCGATAAAATTCGTTTTACTAGCTCTGGCACTGAAGCCGTCATGAGCGCCTTGCGCTTAGCCAGAGGAGCCAGCGGAAAAAACAAAATCATCAAGTTTGAAGGTTGCTACCACGGGCACGTAGATGCCTTGCTCGTAAAAGCAGGTAGTGGTTTGGTTACCTTCGGAACCTCATCAAGCGCAGGTGTTCCTGAAGCTTTTGCCAATGAAACTATCGTGCTACCATTAAACGATCTTGCCGCGCTTGAAGCTTGTTTTCAAGCCAATCACCAAGAATTGGCCGCTGTAATTATTGAACCAATACCGGCAAACAATGGACTTATTCTTCAAGACCTTAGCTTCTTAAAAAGCCTTCGAGACCTTTGCACTAAATACAAGGTCTTCTTAATTTTTGACGAAGTTATTTCAGGGTTCAGGGTTGCTTTTGGAGGTGCTGCTGAATGCTACGGTATTTCGCCAGATATCGTCACCTACGGCAAAATCATGGGTGGTGGCTTGCCAGTTGGCGCCTATGGCGCCAAAAAAGAAATCATGCAATTTGTATCGCCTGATGGGCCCGTTTACCAAGCCGGAACGCTTTCTGGTAATCCGGTTGCCATGGCCGCTGGTTTAGCTCAGCTTGAACTTTGTGCTGCACCTGGTTTTTACGAGGCACAAGCTGAAAAAACTAACAAGTTTGTGCAGGGCATCAATGATTTTGCAGCTGACCACAATTTTCCAATGGAGCTAGTGAGTATCGGTTCTATTTTTTGGTTTTCTTTTAATGGTAAAAAACGTATTGCTTCAGCTGAGCAAATAGATGACGACATGAGTGCTTTCAACTTCATGCACCATTACCTACTAGATCAAGGCGTTTATTTCGGGCCAAGTGGCTACGAAGTTGGTTTTGTTTCTTCAGCGCATACCAAAGAGCAACTCGATTTTGCACAAGAAAAAATCAAAGAAGCGCTAAAAGCGTTTTATAATCAATAGGAATAGCTAGCTTTAGGCCGTGAATTTAGTAACCGGGGCCACCGGATTGTTAGGCAGTCATGTACTGGTAGAGCTCGTCAAAAACGAGCAGCGTTGTCGTGCGAGTTACCGCAGCGAGGCTAAAATTCAAGACGTCCGGAAACTTTTCACCTACTATTTCAAAGAAGAGTCCGAACAAAAATGGACGCTCGTTGAGTGGATAAAAGCAGATTTACTAGACATCATTGATGTCGATTCCTTAATTAACGGCGTCGATCGCGTTTACCATTGTGCCGCACTGGTCTCCTTTTTCAAAGCTGATTTCGAACTTTGCTTGCAGCAAAACAGATACGTAACCGCTACCCTAGTTGACTTTTCATTAAAATATGGCATTAAGCACTTTTGCCACGTGAGCTCCACTGCCGCCATCGGAGGTGCAGTGCCAGTAGCGAATGAAAACACCAAATGGCAAGTAGGTGGCAAACACAGCGGATACGGCATTTCTAAATTACTCGCCGAACGCGAAGTTTGGAGAGGCATTGAAGAAGGCTTGAAGGCCGTAATTGTAAACCCTTGTGTCATTCTGGGCCCAGCTGCAAAAGGAAGTCCTTCCTTGCAAATTTTAGAAACCGCCAAGCAAGGGCTCTTGTTTTATACATCAGGAAGCAACGCGGTTGTAGATGCCAGAGATGTCGCTAAAGTAATGGTAGCGTTAGTTGAAAAAGGGGTGCACAATCAGCGCTTTTTAGTCGTGGGGCCACAACAGTCTTTTAAAAGTTTATTTGCCCAATTTGCAAAAGCTCTTGGTAAAAAAGAACCAAAAATTGCGGCGCCTCAATTACTAACTTACCTATTTGCCATCAGCCATGAGTTGTGGTGTCATGTGAGTGGGAAGCGTTCTGGCTTAACCATAGAAACTGCTCGCTCTTCTTATCAAAATATTCAATACGACATCAACAAAATCAAAACTGAATTGTCCTATGAATACACGCCATTAGACCAAATCATTACTAATATGGTTAGTGGCCAAGCTGTCATCACTAAAGATTAGAACTTTGAATCGGAAACTGATTCTTTTTATTGGTATCTTTTACTTGGTCGGTATCATAGGCATGTACTTCCCCTCCTACCGCTCCTTTTTTGTCAACCTGAGCTTTTTTCATTTGCTGCTTTCGTTTGGCGTTTTGCTATTGAGTCGCAGTTCGTACAGCCCCAAGTTTTGGGGCTTTATTGCTGTGGCTTTTCTTACGGGCATGAGTGCCGAATGGGTTGGTGTTCACACGGGCCTATTGTTCGGGGACTACGCTTACGGTGCTGTGCTCGGGCCGAAATTATTTGAAGTTCCGCTTATTATTGGTGTCAATTGGGCCATGCTCAGCATTGTTTCTGCTGCACTCTTAGCTAAATTAAAACTCGGCTCCTGGCTCGAAATTATTTTTTCAGCTCTTTTAATGGTGTTCCTAGATTTTTTAATGGAGCCCGTTGCCATTAAACTAGACTTCTGGCACTGGACTAACGGCAGCATTCCAACTTACAACTATGTTTGTTGGTTATTGGTTTCACTCGGTATTCAATATATTTACAGTAAATGGCGACTTAATGAGTCAAACAATGTCGCTATTGCGTTGTTTTTTTACATAGTCGCATTTTTCACAATTTTAGATATTTACTTATGATTTGGTGGGGTCCATTTGTTTTACTCGGTACATTTTTCATCATGGAATTCATGGCTTGGGCAACGCACAAGTATGTGATGCACGGCATTATGTGGTATTTCCATAAAGATCACCATCAGGTAGAGCCTGGTTTTTTTGAAAAAAATGATGTCTTCTTTTTGATTTACGCCATACCTTCTTGGCTCTGTATCATGTTGGGCATGATGAACCAAAACTTATTACCTGTCTGGATTGGCTTTGGAATTGCTGCTTATGGCTTAGCTTATTTTCTGATACACGACGTTTATATCCACCGCCGCTTCAAATGGCTTAGAGATATTGACCACCCATATTTTTATGCCATTCGTAGGGCGCACAAAATTCACCACAAACACCTTGGTAAAGAACACGGCGAATGCTTTGGGATGCTATTAGTCCCTATTCGTTTTTACATTGAAAGTGCCAAGCAATACAAGCAACGCGCATGAGTTTATACGGCTGGGTTATTTTATTGTCTTTTGCTGGGCCTTTTGCTTTAAGTTTCGACAAAAAAGTGGCCTATTATAAAGATTGGCGCTTTGTCATCCCAGCAATCATCGGTGCAGCTATACCTTTTATCATTTGGGATATCCAATTCACTGATTGGAAAATCTGGGGCTTTACGCCTCGTTACTTACTCGGAACCTACTTTTATAATTTACCCATAGAAGAAGTCATGTTTTTTTTCGTGGTGCCCTATAATTTTTTATTCATTCTAAGGGTAATCCAAGCCTATTTCCCCAAGCGCGAAGCACCTAAATTTATAGGGCTAATAGCCTGGGTTGTCATATTGAGCGGACTTTTATTACAGATTATTTATCACGATAATTATTACACTTTTTCCGCGACTTTTTTTAGTGCCATACTCACCGCTTTTTTACGGAAAAAACACTGGTTCAATGATTTTATTTGGGCTTATTTACTCTGTTTAATCCCATTTTTTATTGTCAATGGCATTTTAACAGGCGCTTTTACACCTGAGCCAATTGTATGGTATAATTCAGCGCACATCATTGGTATTCGGATGGTTAGCATTCCATTTGAAGACCTCTATTACAACTTTGATTTGACCATTCTTTTAACCTGGATTTATTTTTCGTTAAAAAAACGCAAGGAAAATTTGGATAGAGTTTTGTAAAAATAAAAATATCCTTAACTTTGTCGCCCCTAGCAAAGCAAAGGCAGCGCAATAATGGGAGTCTTAAGCGAGAATAGCTCAGTTGGTAGAGCACGACCTTGCCAAGGTCGGGGTCGCGGGTTCGAATCCCGTTTCTCGCTCTTTTGAGCTCGAGTGGTGGAATCGGTAGACACGCCGGACTTAAAATCCTGTGGGCATTTGCCCGTGCGGGTTCAAGTCCCGCCTCGAGTACAATACTGTGAAACTAACCCTTGGTCCTATTAGGATTGAGGGTTTTTTGTTTTAAGGCCGCTCCAATAATTTCTATTAATTAGTGCTTTTTCAACGTTTTATTTAAATTTAACCAAGTAAAACAACATGCGACATTTTTTCAATTTCGGCTGTGGCCTTCTTCTACTCAGTTCCTTAGGAGCTTGTTCTTCCCCAGAAGAAGCCAAGCAAAAACAAAGCAAACCCGTCAGCACGCGTGTTGTGGAACCCAGTCAAGCTTATGATACTTGTCAAATTGGAGAGCAAGTTTGGATGGCTCAAAATTTAAATGAGCCACACTTTAGAAATGGCGACCCAATTAAACAGGCAAAGACTCTGGATGAATGGAAAAAAGCAGGAAACTCCTGCACGCCAGCTTGGTGTTATTACGATAATGACTCCGCATTCGGTGAAAAATTTGGCAAACTGTATAATTGGTACGCCGTCAATGATCCAAGGGGTTTAGCACCAAAAGGATGGGCCCTTCCTGCGAATGCCGACTTTCAAAAATTATTGCGCACGCTCGGAAAAATGGATAAAGATGCTATGGCACTCCAGCACCCTTCTTTTGTTGGTGATTGCCCAGACTCAGATGTTTTGAAATTTCACGCCTATGGTTCTGGTTATCGCAAAGAATCTGGTGTCTTTTCTGGCAAGGATGAATATGCAAGCTACTGGAGCAAAGACACGGCAAACGCATACAGTGCAAATGCACTTTATCTGCATAAATACAAATTTGACCCTTTGTGGGGAAGTTATTATAAATCAGGTGGGTTTTCAGTGCGTTGCGTAAGGAAGTAATTGGTAACAATGTGCTAAAGCAATTCCTTTAGTATTGCGAGTTCTTATCGATAAAAGGTCATTTTGACAATTATTCGTAACTTCACCCCTCATTTTTTTGTACATTTAGTCGCATGTGGAGTAAAGTTGCTAGTTTAATTCTCAGAAATCGCCTTTTTATACTGGCAATTGTTGCCTTAATCACCATTTTCTTCGGATACTACGCTGCTACTTCACTCAAAGTTGACAACCGTTTTGGCAACACCCTTCCGAAAGACGACCCTATTCAAATGGATTATGAAAAATTCAAATTACAGTTTGGGGAAGATGGGTCTACCTTAGTTATTGCTATTCAAACAGATTCACTTTACACTGAAGAAAACTTCAAAAAGTGGCGAGAGCTGGGTTATCAAATCTTAAAAATCAAAGGTGTTGATAATGTCGTTTCTGAAGCTACACTTTTCGGAATGACAAATAACATCAAGAAAAACGAATTCGAAATTCATCGGATATTTTCTGATACCACGTATAGAGATAAGAGCATTGACTCTATCAAAAAGGAAGTTAGAAAAAACCCTATTTATCGTGGCTTGCTTTATAACGACACCAGTAATGTTTCGCTTTTGATGATTGGAATTGATGAAAAAGTAATTTCAAATCGTAAAAAATCAGGCGTTATTTTCAAAATAGAAGAGCTTGCCAAGTCATATGACCAACATTTTGGCAAAGTATACTTTGCTGGTTTGCCGCATATTCGCGTAGTAGTTTCAAAAAGAATCGTCAGTGAAATGTATATCTTTTTGGCGCTCTCTATTTTTGCGTCTTCTTTACTACTGTATATTTTCTTCAGATCATTATACGTTGTTTTACTTTGTAATTCTGTCGTTTTCATCTCCGTAATCTGGGCCTTGGGCAGCATCGCCTTTATGGGTTATGAGCTCTCTATCATTATGGCGCTCATACCGCCATTACTCATTGTGATTGGGGTTCCGAACTGCGTCTTCCTGATAACCAGGTACCATCAAGAATATGTGCGCCTTGACAACAAAATGCGCTCCTTGTTTGTCATGATCAAACGCATTGGATCAGTAACTTTCCTTACCAATTTAACCACGGCTGTGGGTTTTGTGACCTTCACAAGTTCTGATAAGTTGGCACAGTTTGGTCTGATTTCGAGTTGGAATATCATGGTTGTTTTTGTGCTTTCATTAGTGATCATTCCTATTTTTGCCTCTTTTGCAAAACCGCCTAAACCACGCCACCTTAAGCACTTAAGTCGTGTATATTCGCAGGGAATCATTGAAATTGTTGTAAGAATAGTTACCAAGCATCGTCCTTGGATATATGTCACCGCTGTCCTGATGGTTGTTTTTAGCATCTACGGCATGACAAAAATCATCTCTACTGGAAATGTTACGAGCGATTTACCAAAAGACGACCCTATTTTGCTCGACATGAAGTTTGTCGAAAGCAATTTTGGTGGCTCAATTCCATTTGAAATTACCGTCAATTACAAGGAAAAAGGTCGCTTGTTTAGCACTGAAACCATGCAAAAAGTAGATGAAATTCAGGGTGTGTTTGCTAAAGACACTTTGTTTTCAAAAAGCATGTCTTATGTCGACTTGATTAAGTCTATTAACATGGCTTACCATGGTGGAGACCCAAATAAGTACACAATTATATCGAACCGCGATAAGCTGCGTCTCAAAAAATACATTGACAAACTTGACCTCAGCAGCTTAAATGGCGGCTCGGTTTCTCTTAAAAATTTGGTTGACACAAGCAAAACCACCCTGAGAATCCGCATGCAAATGAAAGATCTTGAAATCGATAAAGTAGGACCAACACTAGATCGACTTAAAGTAAAAACCAACGAGATTCTCAATCCTGAAAAACCTACTTTAGAAAGACTTTATACCAAAATCAATAAAGGTGATGTTGGGGCCATCGACTCAATTATCTTCGAGCATGCTGGCGTTTACAACAACCTGACTTCCATTTTGTCAAAAGGCAATGATGCGCAACAAATGGCCTTTGATATGAACCCAGAGAAAATCAAAGACTTTGCGGGTAAAAAAGGCTTTTCACAGCACCTTCGACAAGCAATAGACCAAGAATACTATGACTTAGTATTTACAGGAATTAAGGTGGTGCAAACAGAAGGAACCAAATACCTATTTGTAAACCTGCTTCAGTCATTGATTTTTGCGATTATCTCTATTGCCATCATGATGGCCTTCTTATTTAGGTCGTTGCGCATCATCTTAGTATCCATGATCCCGAATATCATTCCGCTGTTGTTCACCGCCGGTATCATGGGATATTTTCAAATTCCGCTCAAGCCTTCGACTATTTTAGTGTTCGGTATCGCACTTGGTATTACTGTTGACAACGCCATTTTGTTTTTAGGAAAATACAGACACGAACTGAAGCAACATGCATGGGATACCCGCTTTGCCATTCTGCACTCGCTCAGAGAAACAGGGCTTGGTATTTTCTATACGTCAGTAATTCTTTTCTTCGGATTCCTGATGTTTGTCTTCTCGCAATTTGGAGGCACAAAGGCGCTTGGTTTGCTGGTTTCCATTACCATTTTAGTCGGTATGGCCACCAACTTGATTATTTTGCCGGCCTTGCTCTTGAGCCTTGAAAGAAAGTTCAGCATGCGCTCTTTCCAAGAGCCCTTGATTGATATCTACAACGAGGAAACAGACTACGACATGGACAAACTCGAAATTGAGTTTGCAGCAGAACACCCAGAGAAAGACTAAGAGCTAAGCGCTAATATTAAAAGTAACTTTTTAACGCTGATTAGGCGTCTTGGAGCTTCTTAACCATTGTTAAAATGGTAGCCAATGCAACCGTTTCTCCGGTTTCATCATAGACATCGACCAAGAATTTAACAATGCCTTTGGCAACGTCTTCTGGACTTCTTTTTTCTTGATCAACTTTTTCTTTCACAGTAAAACGAACGCCAATGGTTGCGCCCGGATAAACCGGCTTTGTAAATCGTGCCTCTTCGATTCCGTAATTCAATAAGACAGGTCCTTTCTTTGGGTCAACAAATAAACCAGCTGCTTTGGAAAGAATGAAATAACCATGGGCAACACGTCTTTCAAAGATGGTTCCTTCCAAAGAAGTTGCATCCATGTGCGCATAAAAGTTATCGCCTGATACATTGGCAAAATTGACGATATCGGCGTCTGTGACCGTATGCTTATGAGTAAATACGGTTTCGCCGATCACTAATTCTTCAAAGTGCTTTCTGAATACATGTGGATTGGCTTCTGGCATGGCTGCCCCGACTTGAAATTGTTGCGTGATCGCTGTAATCGTTGTTGGATGGCCTTGTATTGCTGTGCGCTGCAAATAATGCAACACGCCACGCTTACCACCCATTTCTTCACCGCCGCCTGCTCTTCCTGGGCCACCATGTGTCAGTAACGGCATTGGTGAGCCGTGCCCCGTGCTTTCTTTGGCGCAATCTTTATTTAAAACTAAAATTCGGCCGTGCATGCTCGCAGCGCCTACTACGTAGTCTACAGCCTCTTGATTGCTTGGGGTCACGATTGACGACACCAAACTTCCTTTGCCTAATTTGGCAATCTCAATGGCTTGATCAAGGTTTTTGTAAGGCATGATTGTAGCCACCGGCCCAAAGGCTTCGATGTCATGACAAGCGGTGTTTTGCAAAGGGTTTTCATTGCGAAATAAAATCGGCGGAAAGAAGGCTCCGGCTTTGGCATCAGCACCAACAAGTTCGAAAGCATCTGGATTTCCAAAAACGATATCTTGGGATTGCGCTAATAAATCAACATTTGCTCTTACGCGTTCCACTTGTAATTTGGTTGCCAAAGCTCCCATTCTAACTCCCTCTTGAGCTGGGTCACCCATTTTGGTGCTTGCCAAACGAGCACTGATCGCTATTTGAACCTCATCGAGCAGGTTTTCTGGCACAATGATTCTTCGGACAGCAGTACATTTTTGCCCAGCTTTAATGGTGATCTCTTTGACGCATTCTTTAATAAAAAGATCAAACTCTTCGGTTCCGGGGGTAGCAGCTTCTCCTAAAACAGTAGCATTTAAAGAATCTGCTTCTAGGTTAAAACTCACGCTTTGTTCGGCTATTCTTGGTAAGCCTTTCAACAATTTACCAGTTGCTGCACTACCTGTAAACGTGACGACATCTCGCATGTCAACACTATCTAAAATGCCACGTCCCAAGCCCGTAACTAATTGTAACGAGCCTTCAGGTAAAATCTGAGAAGCGATGATATCTCTGACCATGACTTCTGTCAGAAAGCTGGTATATTCGGAAGGTTTTACAACTGCCGGAACGCCAGCCATAAGGTTTACGGCAATTTTTTCGAGCATTCCCCAAATCGGGAAATTAAAAGCATTGATATGAACGGCTACACCTTCTTTTGGCACCATTATGTGGTGGCCAATAAATGTGCCGTTCTTAGAAAGTGGTGCGGCGCTGCCATCTACATAGTAAGGTAAATCTGGAAATTGTCTACGCAAGCTGGCGTTTGCAAACAAGTTGCCGATACCTCCTTCGATATCAATCCAAGAATCAATTTTGGTTGCCCCTGTTTGGGTAGAAACCAGGTAATATTTTTCTTTTCTTTCCAAAAGATAAAGCGCCAAGGCTTTGAGCATTCTGCCTCTTTCTTGAAAGCTCATTTTTCTGAGAGCTTGCCCCTTATTTCTACCATAGGCAAGAACCTCTGCAAAATCAATGCCTGCACTCGATACTGAGCCTAATTCTTGGCCTGTAATTGCATGAAATAATTGAGTTTCAACCCCTTGACCTTCTATCCATTGGCCAAGCACGTAGTTTTGAAAACGCTGCATAATTTATTATTTTATTAACCAACGAACGAGGTCTGCGCCGTTGGCATAAATCATCAAAGAAAGTAAAAGGAAAATACCGATATACTGCGCCACCTCCAAAACTTTTTGAGGTGCTTCCTTGCCTGTAATCATTTCATAAAGCAAGAAGACAACGTGGCCTCCATCTAGCGCTGGAATCGGTAAAATATTCATGAAGGCAAGAATGATAGACAACAATGCTGTCGTTAACCAGAAGGTGTGCCAATCCCAGAGCGGCGGAAACATGTTGCCAATTGAGGCAAAACCACCAATTTGGGTAGCGCCTTTTTTAGTAAATACAAATTTGAATTGGCTCACATAGTCTGAAAGGGTGTGGTAACCATAGCCCATTCCAATACTGATGCTTTGCGCAAAACCATATTTTTTCTCAGAAATGGCATTTTGATCTACAAATTCGGAATTAGCTAGAATGCCAATGGTGCCATTAGACTTCACTTTGACATCTATGGTAAGCGTGTCTTTTAAATTTCCATTGCGCGCTACTTTCAGCGCTACTTTTTGATTTTTCTTTGTAAAGAGTTTTGCCTGAAACTCATCATAATAATTGATGCTTTCTCCGTTTACACTCAGCACGCGATCTTTTGCTTTCATGCCTGCGGCTAATGCGGGTGAATCATTGGTAACCTCAGCAACTTGTAATTTTGTAGATCTTAAACTAAAGGCTGGTAAAGCTCCTGCTTCGAATAATTCTTGATCGATATTTGTCGGTAATTTGATATTTTGGATTTGGCCATCTGGATGCAGAACCTCAATGTTCCTCGCATCTCTTAAAAGAATTTCTTTGTTGATATCGTCTAAATTCAACGGTGTGTGTCCTTCTATTTTTAAAACTTTATCTCCGGAATGAATGCCATACTTCGATAAATAAGGATGCACACTTAAACCGGCCTGCAACTTATTTTGGTCAAGCGTGAGCTGGCCCCACGTGAATACAACACCGATATAAATAATAAAACCTAATACTAAATTGACAGTAACCCCACCAATCATAATAATAAGGCGCTGCCATGGTTTTTTACTGCGAAATTCCCAGGGTTGTGGTTCTTGTTTGAGTTGCTCGGTATCTAAAGACTCATCGATCATGCCAGCAATTTTGACGTAACCACCAAGAGGAACCCAGCCAATTCCCCACTCCGTGCTATCCGGATCTTCGGACCACTCTGCTGGAGGTGTTTTGCTCAACCAAGATTTTTTACCCTTACCATTGACCTTTTTCCAACGAAAGAAAGAGAAATATGGATTGAAGAATAAATAAAATTTTTCGACACGGGTTTTGAAAAGTTTAGCCGGAATAAAGTGGCCAAATTCGTGTAGCGTAACTAATATGGCTAATGATGTAATGAGCTGAGCAGCTTTAATAAGGATTTCCATTTTCTAATTTCTTATTTACAAAGTTAATTTTAAGTATGAAGCACAACTAAGAATTAATGTGCCTCTAGCCAATTTGCTGCCAATTTCATTTCTACCTCCATTGGAACTGTGAGTTGAACAGCGTTTTCCATGGCTTCTTTGACTAATTGTTGCATCTGAACTGTCTCTGTCTGATGCACATCAAAAACAAGTTCATCGTGCACTTGTAAAATCATTCTTGACTGAAGCTTAGCTTTTGACATGGCTTCATGCACAGCGACCATCGCCATTTTTATAATATCTGCTGCAGAGCCTTGAATGGGTGCATTTATAGCATTGCGTTCGGCATAACCCCTCACTACGGCATTTGCTGAATGAATGTCTGGCAAGTAACGGCGGCGCTTCATGATGGTCTCGACATAGCCGTGTTCTCTGGCTTGAGCGATGACTTTATCCATGTAGGATTTAATACTCGGATATTGTTCAAAATAAGCATCGATGATTTGCTTGGCTTCGGTTCTTGAAATTTGTAGGTTTTGAGCCAAACCAAAAGCAGATTGCCCGTAAATGATACCAAAGTTGACTGCTTTGGCCGCGCTACGCTGTTCGCGTGTTACATCAGCTATCGAAACATGGAAAACCTTAGCAGCTGTTGCGGCATGGATGTCTTGTCCTTGTTTGAACGCTTCAATCATGTTTTGATCTTCAGCTAATGCCGCAATAATTCTGAGTTCAATTTGCGAGTAGTCAACCGCCATTAATTGAAATTCAGCAGAACGTGCTACAAATGCCCTTCTGATTTCTCTTCCTTTAGCGGTACGAACTGGAATGTTCTGAAGGTTCGGGTTATTTGAACTCAAGCGCCCTGTTGCAGTTACCGTTTGCATAAAATTTGAGTGAATACGCCCATCGATGCGGTCACACAAAGTTGGAAGTGGGTCCACATAAGTGCTTTTTAATTTGCGCAACTGGCGGTACTCAAGAATCATCGGAATGATCGGATGATCGTGCTCGTGTTTTTGAAGAATGTCTTCAGAGGTGGCATATTGACCCGTTTTGGTTTTTTTTGCCTTGCTTGAAATTTTAAGCTTTTCAAACAAGATTTCACCCAGTTGTTTAGGAGAGTCAATATTAAATGTCTCACCAGCCGCACCTAGAATTTCTTGGTCGAGTTCAGTGAGGCGTAAATCAAGTTCTTTAGAAAATTGATCTAGTGCAGCGGTGTCAATGGCTATTCCTTCTTGTTCAATGTCTTTTAATACCTGAACAAGTGGCATTTCCATATCATAAAACAAATGATAGAGGTGCGGTTTTTGAATTTCCGACTCTAACAATTGCTTCAATTGAAACGTGATGTCGGCATCTTCACAAGCGTAGTCGGCAATTTCTTCTGGGCGTAAATCAGCCATGTTGCCTTGATTCTTACCTTTCTTTCCAATCAAGGTTTCAATGGAGATTGGTTGGTAATTGAGGTAATACGTTGCCAAGAAATCCATGCCTTGTTTGGATTCAGGGTTGATCAAATACTGGGCAATCATGGTGTCAAAAACAGGGCCTTCAATGTGCAAGCCATAACGATGCAATACTTTGAGGTCGTATTTCATGTTATGGGCTATTTTCTCAATTGAAATATCTAGAAAAACTGGAGCAAACTCGTGTAAAATGGCTTTTGCCGCCTCGAAGTCTTGCGGAACCGCTACATAAAACGCTTCTCTTTCTTTATAGGAAAACGAAAAGCCCACTAAATCGGCATGCAAGGCATCAATATCGGTGGTCTCGGTGTCAAAACATACCGAACTTTGAGTTAATAAAAGTTCAAGCAATTCTTTTCTTTCTTCAGGTGAAGAAATTAAATGATAGCTTGGTTTTTCTGTGGCAATTGTTTTATAACCTGCAGTTGGGCTGCTTTGTTGTGGTTCAAGCATGCTTTGCACACCAAATAAATCGAGTTGAGATTCGGCTGTATTGGTTGAACCAGCTTGTGTAACCACAATTTCTTCGCCTATGATTCTTTTGGCGAGGGTTCTGAACTCAAGTTCTGTGAAAACATCTTTGACTGCTTCGTTGTCTACAGGACAAACCTTGAGGTCGGCTTCGTCAAATTCAACCGGCACATCTCGAATAATGGTGGCCAACATTTTTGACATCAGGCCCTGCTCTTGAAAATTCTCGACGTTTTCTTTTTGTTTGCCCTTTAGGTCATGAACATTAGCGAACAAATTTTCCATCGAACCATATTTGGCAATAAGCACCTTGGCTGTTTTTTCACCAATGCCAGGAATACCCGGAATGTTGTCTGAAGCATCTCCCCACAAACCTAAAATATCAATGACTTGAATCGGGTCTTCTACTTCAAACTTTTCTTTGACTTCTTTGATGCCCAAAATTTCCGGTGGGTTTCCTCCTCTTCCGGGCTTGTAAATAAATGTTTGGGGGCTGACCAACTGAGCGTAGTCTTTGTCTGGGGTCATCATGTAGGTAATGAAGCCATGTTTTTCAGCCATTAAGGCAACTGTACCAATCACGTCGTCTGCTTCATACCCAGCTACTTCTAAAATCGGAATATTAAATGCCTTTACAATTTGCTTGATCGGATGAATCATGGAGCGAATGTCTTCAGGCATTTCTTCGCGGTGCGCCTTGTAGGCAGTAAACTCTTCTTGTCTTTGGGTAGAACCACCCGGCGGATCAAAAACAACGGCAATGTGGGTGGGTTGCTCGGTTTTTAAAACATCGATGAGCACATTTGTAAAACCAAAAGCCGCAGATGTGTTTTCGCCTTTTGAATTCACTCTTGGATTTTTTGCAAAAGCAAAATAAGCCCTGTAAATCAAGGCATAGGCATCAAGCAAAAACAGTTTTTTGGGTGCGGCGGGTGTAAGCATTAGAAAATAGGGAGATTGGGGATAAACTGTTGGGGTTGAATATTGGCTTCTTTAGAAATAGGCACTGTTTTATAAATAAAAAAGACACCAACTTTTGGATAACCGCTTATTTTGGTTAGAACCTCTGGTTTTTTTGCAGACTTATATAGCGTGGTCATGAAACCTGGTTCAGGAATCAAGCGCAGCGGCACATCCAATTCTGTTTCCTTGCGGGCCTTGAGTTTTACTACTTGATCTAAGTAAAGTGTTCCGATTTTTTGTTGATCTACAAAAATCTCAAAAGAACCTGGCTTCATTTTAACAGGAACAAATAATTTGTTTTGGACATGAAACCCTGCCTTAAATTCAACTACTTGACCAGTAAATTGCTTAATTTGCGAACCGTCGTAACTCACTAGTTCAACTGGTTCTTCTAGACTTGCACAAGAAAACAAGACAAAACCCAGCGCAATAAATAGGCACTTTTTAAACATCTTTATTGCTGACTAAAATTTTTGAAAAAATAAGGAATGGTTTCAATGCCTTTGTAGAAATTGAATAATCCATAATGTTCGTTCGGGCTATGAATGGCATCACTATCAAGGCCAAAGCCCATCAAAATTGTTTTTAAACCTAATTCTTTCTCGAACATGGCAATGATTGGAATACTACCGCCACTGCGTACAGGAATAGGTCTTTTACCAAAGGTTTTTTCATAGGCGCGTGCTGCAGCAGCATAAGCAAAAGAATCAGTTGGTGTTACAACTGGTTCTCCTCCATGATGAGGCAATACTTTTACACGAACGCTATTTGGGGCAATTTTTTCGAAATGGTCTTGGAACAATTTAGTGATCTCTTCGGGATCTTGGTCCGGAACCAAGCGCATTGAAATTTTTGCAAATGCCTTGGAGGCAATAACGGTTTTGGCGCCCTCACCGGTGTAACCTCCCCAAATGCCATTGACATCAAGGGTTGGTCGGATAGATCCGCGTTCCATGGTGCTATATCCGGTTTCGCCGTGTGTTGCGGTTAAATCAAGGGCTTTGCAATAGGCCTCCTCTGAATAAGGGGCCTTGGCCATTTCTGCGCGGTCTTCTGGGCTGAGTTCTTGCACCTTGTCGTAAAATCCAGGAATGGTAATGTGGTTGTTTTCGTCGTGGAGGCTAGCGATCATTTGCGTCAAGATATTGATCGGATTCGCTACACAACCCCCATACAAACCAGAATGTAAATCTCGGTTCGGGCCTGTGACTTCTACTTCAACATAGCTGAGGCCACGCAATCCGGTAGTAATGGAAGGAACATCATTGGCCAACATTCCTGTATCCGAAACTAAAATGATGTCAGCTTTTAATTTTGCTTTATTTTCCTTGACAAAAATGGCCAAGTTCGGGCTACCTATTTCTTCCTCACCTTCGATCATAAGTTTGACATTACAAGGTAATTCTTGGCTTTTTAACATGGCCTCAAGTGCCTTAACATGCATAAAAAACTGCCCCTTGTCATCACAGGCTCCTCTGGCAAAAATGGCGCCTTCCGGGTGTATTTCGGTTGTTTTAATTACAGGCTCAAATGCAGGGCTGTGCCACAACTCAAGAGGATCAGCTGGTTGTACATCATAATGACCATAAACCAAAACCGTTGGCAAGGTTGTGTCAATGATTTTTTCAGCATAAACAATAGGGTGCCCTGCCGTTGGATAGATCGTTACCTCATCGAGGCCTATTTGCTTAAAATGTGTAGCTAAATGTTCTGCACAGGCCTTGACATCATGCTGAAAAGCTGGGTCGGCAGAAACTGAAGGAATGCGCAGTAAATCGAAGAGTTCGGCCACAAATTTTTCTTTATTTTGGCCAATAAATTGTTGTGTCTTTTCCATAGTAATTTAATGTATCAAAGTTGCGAAAAATCGCCGTGTTTTGCTACGTCGTTGATTATATTAATTTTGTATTGCAACTAATTTGACAAAATTACCGTCTAACCGACAACTTGCGCATATGAAACACTTTTTACAACTCCTCATGTTATGCTCATTTGGTGTGGCTTTTGCCCAGCCAATTTCAGTAGCCACTACTCAAACTCCACAACAACTCGTTGACAACGTTTTGCTCGGATTTGGTGTAACCGCTTTCAACGTGACCATTAACGGAAACCCAGCTTTAGCCAATACGCCACAAGGAAATGTTGGTTATTTTACAAATACCAATCCTTTGTTTCCTATCAACAACGGACTCGTGCTTACTACGGGTAACGCGTCGGCAGCAGTTGGTCCAAACAGCAGTGGCTCATTCACTAATAATAATCCTCCAACATCTTCTGTGTCTACAGATCCACACCTCAACGACATTGCAGCCGGAAACGTAACAAACGGTGTTGTGTTGGAATTTGATTTTATACCGTCAGGAGACACTCTTGTATTTAACTACATGTTTGGCTCTGACGAATACCCGGAATTTTCTCCTTCGTCATTTAATGATGCCTTTGGTCTCTTTCTTTGGGGTCCAGGAATTTCTGGTCCTTACACGCTGGCTGGCTACCCTAACGGCGGCAGCAACATCGCAACAATTCCAGGTGGAATTCCAGTTACTATCAATAATGTAGGTGATGTCAACAACACCCAATACTATGTTTTCAATGAGAACTCCTCGACGCTTACCTATGGTGATGCCATTCAATACGACGGAACCACTGTTCTATTGACGGCAGCTGCAAGTGTTCAATGTAATCAACTATATCACATCAAGCTAGCTATTTCAAATGTGAGTGACCAATCTTATGATTCTGGCGTGTTCCTCGAAGCGGGGTCGTTTAGCTCAGCCGCAGTAGATGTGGCTGTTGCTACTGTTTCAGGCGATACCACCATTATTGAGGGTTGTACCTACGCTGACTTCATTTTTACGCGTCCTCCAGGACAAGTAAATGACACCTTAATTATCAACTACACTATTGGCGGAGTGGCGCAGCAGGGCATTGACTACAACACGCTACCGAACCCAATTACCTTTTTACCAGGTGAAGACACCGTTATCATCAACCTAACACCTACACAAGACGGAATCAATGAAGGTTTCGAATCTGTTGTGATTACTGTCCAATTGATCAACCCTTGCGGTGACACCATCACTTCGTCCGGAACCATCTATATTGGTGAAGGGCCCATCATTAACATCAGCGGCAATAACCCAACTGTGTTTTGCGCAACAGATAGCGTTTGGCTTGCTGCTAGTGCGTCAGGAGGTTATGCGCCGTATGACTACTCTTGGCAAAACCTTGTCGGCACGCCGTTGGGCACCAATGACTCCATTTCGGTTGGTATTAGTCAGAATGGCACCATGTATTACTTAGTAACCGCCACAGACAACTGTAACTTTACCCAAACTGACACCGTGACTATCACGATGAATCAAACTTTAGCCATTGATACTATTTACATTGGGCCTTCAACTTGTGTCCCAACTGGCTACGTTTCAGTTCAAGCATCAGGCATTCAAGGCGTGCCGCAATACACCTGGACTGGCCCAGGACCAAACGGATTCATAGATGCTTCTGTTTGGCAAAACATTCCGTCTGGATGGTATTACATTACCGTTGAAGACAACGTGTGCTCGGTATCAGACAGTGCTTTTGTGGATCTGTTAGATCCACCTGTAGCTGCATTCAGCGCCTCCATAACCGAAGGCTGTGATCCTATAAACGTCACATTCACCAACACCAGTCAAAATGCCCAAACTTATGCTTGGGATTTTGGAAACGGACAAACTTCAAATTCAGCCGGCCCAATTAGCATGACTTATGATGCATCTCAAGGCTCTTATGTGGTAACACTTACCGCACTTCAGGGTGCACAATGTACAGATCAAATTAGTACAACAATTACCGTGTTCATTTGTGGCTGTACAAACCCTGAGGCGATCAATTACAACCCACTCGCTACGGTTGATGACGGTACCTGTATTATTCCAGAACCAGAAGTTGTGGCGCCAAACGTATTCACGCCAAACCTTGACAACAACAACGAAGCATTCTTCTTGAGCACCAAGAATGTAACAACGCTTCAATTAACCATCCTCAACAGATGGGGCAATGTTGTTTTCGAAAGAAGCTCTGTGGACCTCATCAATAACAACCCTTCTTGGGATGGCACAATCGATGGCCAACTAGCCACAGAAGGCATTTACTTCTACACCTATGTTGCCACCGGCATCAATGGTCAGGAAGTAAAGGGCCACGGATTCATGCACTTAGCAAATAAAAAATAATAAAAGGGGGCTATGAACCCCCTTTTGTTATTTGTTCCGCGTATTAAAGTTGCTCATGAAATGTTTATTCGCACTTTTAATTTTTCTCAAAACTTCTGATCTATTGGGTCAGTCTATTTCTGTTTCGACTGCATTAACGCCCCAACAACTTGTTAATAATGTGTTGCTTGGTTTTGGGATAAACGCCTATAATATCACTATAAATGGTTCAGCTAGCCTAGCGCAATCATCTATTGGCAACGTAGCTCAATTCACTAATACAAATCCCGGATTCCCTTTCAATAATGGCCTATTGCTGACCACCGGAAATGCATCGGCTGCATGTGGGCCAAATAACACTGAAAACGCAACAAGTAATTTACCTCCAACGACCCTGGTTGACTTCGATGTAACCATTGATTATATGACTAACAATATTGTAAATGGCGTTGTTTTAGAATTTGACTTCATTTCCAGCGGGGATATCTTTGAATTTAAATACATCTTTGGTTCTGAAGAATATCCAGAATGGTCACCCTCTTCTTTTAATGACGCATTTGGTTTTATTTTAGGTGGGCCCAATATTTCTGGCCCGTACCCGCTTCCTGGTTATCCAAATGGAGGCATCAATATAGCTGCATTGCCAAATGGCACTCCAATTACAATCAATAATGTTGGACCCGCATTTAATCAAGCGTTCTATGTTAATAATGCTGCTGGTTTGGCATATAATAATGCTATTCAATATGACGGAACAACCACCTTATTAACAGCTTCTGCTGTGCTTCAATGCAATCAGCCATATCATATCAAATTGTTCATTGCAAATATTGGTGATGACGCATGGGACTCAGGTGTATTTTTTAAAGCAGGATCTTTTAGTTCATCTGCACCAGCTGATTTATCAATAGCCACCACTAGCAACGACACCACAATTGTTGAAGGGTGCACAGAAGCTACTATCTTTTTTACGCGACCTCAAGGACAAATAAACGACACCCTACTTTTAAACTACACTATTGGAGGTTCGGCTCAACAAGGTGTTGACTATAACACACTAGTTAATCCAATTACATTTTTGCCCGGACAAGATTCTGTTATACTGAATATTACGCCTATTTTGGACAATGTTTCTGAAGGTTGTGAGTCTATTGATGTTTCAATTTCCTTTATAAATCCCTGTGGGGATAGCGTAACTCTGCTTCAGTCAATTTGGATTTGCGACGCGCCTATTCTAGATATAGCAAGTAACAACCCAACCATTTACTGTGCTGTTGATAGCGTTTGGCTTGCTGCTAGTGCGTCAGGAGGTTATGCGCCGTATGACTACTCTTGGCAAAACCTTGTCGGCACGCCGTTGGGCACCAATGACTCCATTTCGGTTGGTATTAGTCAGAATGGCACCATGTATTATTTAGTAACAGCCACAGACAACTGTAACTTTACAAAAACCGATACTGTTACTGTAAACCTGAACCAAACTTTAGCCATTGATACCATTATTTTTGAAAGTGCTTCGTGTATGCCTACAGGTTTCGTTTCGGTTCAAGCCAGCGGGTTTCAAGGAACGCCTGCTTATTTTTGGAGTGGGCCTGGACCAAATGGTTACATTCAAGCCCAAACTTGGACCGACCTTCCAACAGGTATGTATTATATAGAAATTACAGACAGTTTGTGTGCTATTAATGATAGCATATATGTAAACTCTTTACCGACTGCAGACGCACAATTCAGTGCAGACATATTGAGTGGTTGTGCTCCACTAGAAGTCTCTTTTACCAACACCAGTCAAAATGCCCAAACTTATGCTTGGGATTTTGGAAACGGACAAACTTCAAATTCAGCCGGCCCAATTAGCATGACTTATGATGCATCTCAAGGCTCTTATGTGGTAACACTTACCGCACTTCAGGGTGCACAATGTACAGATCAAATTAGTACAACAATTACCGTGTTCATTTGTGGCTGTACAAACCCTGAGGCGATCAATTACAACCCACTCGCTACGGTTGATGACGGTACCTGTATTATTCCAGAACCAGAAGTTGTGGCGCCAAACGTATTCACGCCAAACCTTGACAACAACAACGAAGCATTCTTCTTGAGCACCAAGAATGTAACAACGCTTCAATTAACCATCCTCAACAGATGGGGCAATGTTGTTTTCGAAAGAAGCTCTGTGGACCTCATCAATAACAACCCTTCTTGGGATGGCACAATCGATGGCCAACTAGCCACAGAAGGCATTTACTTCTACACCTATGTTGCCACCGGCATCAATGGTCAGGAAGTAAAGGGCCACGGATTCATGCACTTAGCAAATAAAAAATAATAAAAGGGGGCTATGAACCCCCTTTTTTATGGTGCAACATATGTACATTTGTTGCTAGTAATGAAGCAACATAAAATCTTCTGGGTTATATTCGGTTTAGCACTTAGCGGAATGATCCTCTATTTTGCACTGTCAAAAAACCACAAGATTAAAGGACCTGTTGTTTATGGAGGAAAACTTCGTTTCAGCAGTATTGAAAATTTTCAAAAGCTATTTCCTCTATCTTCTAATACACTCGATTACCACCGTGTTCAACAGTTGGTTTTTGAGCCGGTGCTTTTAGCTTCAAACAACAGTAAGGGTTGGGATTACAACTTAGCAAAAAGCATCAAGGTTTCTACAGATAAAAGAAAGATAACCGTCGAACTAAGAAAACACATCTTTTTTGCAGATGACGCTTGCTTCCGTTTTGAATCTCAAGAACTCACCGCAGCAGACTTAGCATTTACACTCAGCTATGCCTGCTCTTCAGAGCCTTTTAATCAACAAAGTCATTTATTGATTGGGCTCATTCAAGGGGCGGAAACATATTTTAAAGCAAACCATTCTCCTTTTGAAAAAACAGTTAGCGGTATTAAAGTATTGAGCCGTTATTCACTTAGCATTCAACTTACCGGACCCTACAATCACTTTCTTCCTTTATTATCAAATAACGGCTTGGGCGTTTTGAGCCATAAAGCTGGTGCATATTACAAAGAAAGATTGATTGACCACCCTGTAGGAACCGGGGCCTTTTATCTCGATTCCAAGGAACCAACAAAACTTCTTTTCAAGCGCAATACAGACTATTGGAAAAATGACAAATATGGAAACCAACTACCGTATTTAGAAGAAGTTGAAGTATTTGTTGGTGTTTCAAGCGCCTTGGAGCACCGCCTTTTCTCAGAAAATCGCAGTGAATTATTATTTGACTTGCCGGTCAATCAATTACCGAAAGCCTTCGGAACCCTGCAAGATGCCCAACAAGGGAAAAACCCTTTACACGAAGTTTATATCAAGCCTTCATCCAAAATTCACTATCTCTATTTTAATGCAATGCGGGGCCCATTGCAAAATAAGTTAGTCAGAAAAGCGATTAGCCTAGCAATAGAACCAAGATCAATCTGCGCCAATGATCTAAATGGAGAAGGAAGTCCTATGATTGGTCATTATATTCCTGAAAGAAAAGGATATCAAAATGAACTATTGCTTGCCATGCAAAATGAACTATTGCAAAAAAGCCAAGCCGATAAAAACAAAGAGGCAAGAGCGTATTTGGTCAAGGCAGGCTACTCCAAACCAGACATGTTTCCAGTTCTTTCTTTAGCTGTTGGAGGGCCTAAAAACTCGGTTGCTGCCGCGTGGTGTCGGGCAGTTCAACAAATGTTGCTGAACAATTTAGGAATTAGGCTCCGATTAATCTATAATAGTAGTGTCAGCGAAAACCTATATAACACCGAAATAGATATTTGGCGCGGTGGATGGGTGGGTGATTATCCGGGTGAAGAATCATATCTGAGACTTTTTTATAGTGGTGCACAGAAGCCTTTGTTTTATAAAAACACAAAAGTTGACCAGTATTATTTAGCTTCAATTTTTGCAGACGATCAAAGTCCGATGCACAAATTTTCTCAAAAAATCTGTGAAAGTGAAATCATGAATGATTATGCTTTGATTCCGATTTATACTGAAGACTTTTTTGTGCTCAACAAGTTGTCTGTCAGGGGTTTTGAACTTTCTGAATCTGGAATTGTAGACTTCTCCAAAATCTATTTAAAACCCATTTAGGCCCTCATATTGTGAGGATTAACCTCTTTGAAACACCTCTTCTACCCAGGCTTTACCCCAATTTTCATGCTGTTCTTGAGTCCACAATGCCGGATAAAAAATACGTTTTTGAAAACGAGGTGGCAGGTACTTTTGCCAGTTGGTTCCACCAGTAGCTGCTACATCTTCGTCTTTTCTGGCCAAGTATCTTACTGCTGACTTATAGTGCGCTAGGGGCCAATTGATATTGACATTAACATCGTTTTGACGCAATGCATTTTTTACTTGTTCGTCTTGTTGATCTTCTGTAGAAAGCCTTGAGTAAACTTGCCAAAGATTTTTGTCTTTGCATTTTTCACCTAGCGCGATGAATTGATCTTTATATTTTTCTTCAAACTGGATGAGCGTCAGGGTTTTTTTACCTGTTGCCACTTCAGTAGCACCAGCTTTCCAGTAAATGTGTTCAAATAACTTTACAATCGTATTTTCAGCCCGCAATTCTTCTCGCCTTTCTTTTGCGACGAGGTTGATAAAGTCTGTACTGAAAATCTCGATCTCACGGTACTGTGCTGACTGAAAACCCGACGCAGGCAAAAGACTCATTCTGAATTTTAGGAACTCATCACGATCCATGCCGTCAATCATGATTTCAAAACTCTTGACTAGCGCATCAAAATAACGGTTGATGCGTCCCACACGATCAATAAAGTGCGCTTTTGTTGGGGCTTGAATTTTTCCCAGTGCTTCAAACTCACGAAGCGCTAATTTGAAATAGAGCTCCGTAATTTGATGGTACATGATAAAAACAACTTCATCAGGAAACGAAGTCTTCGGTTTTTGAAGGCTTAGCAAGGTGTCAAGTTGGATGTAATCCCAATAGGTAGTGACATCAGCGTATAACAAGCCTTCTAAATAAGCATTGAAGTCTTCTCCAAGTGCCGCGTATTTTTCATGAAGTAATGATAATTTCTCTTTGAGTTCTGGTGTTAATTCCATGATTGAGCTGTTGTGTTTGATGCTTCGAAATTAAGGATTTTTAATGTGCCAAAATTGGGCATAAAAAAAGCGCCGTGTGGCGCTTTCGGTGAAATGAAATAATGTTATTTCGATTTTTCGTCAAAAATACGTTTTGGACGAAGTTGTTCGAAAAGACCAAGAGTTAACCAATAAGGTAGGATAAATCCTAATAAAAAGAACAACATCCAAAAGGCCATTCCGCCGATTAAAAGAAACATTACAATACCGAAAGTGCTCATCTTCTATTATTTTTGCAGTTGATAACAGTTCAAAATTACACAAATTAATTTATAAACAAGAAAAAATGGAATTCCGTATCGAAAAAGACACAATGGGCGAGGTAAAAGTACCTGCTCATCGCTATTGGGGCGCACAGACCGAACGCTCACGCAATAACTTTAAAATCGGTCCGGAAGGGTCTATGCCTATTGAGGTTATTCATGCATTTGCTTATCTCAAAAAGGCGGCGGCCCACGCCAACCACGACCTTGGGGTGCTTCCTGTTGAAAAACGAGATTTAATCTCCAAAGTTTGCGATGAGATTTTAACGGGTCAACACAATGATGAGTTTCCATTAGTAATTTGGCAAACTGGTTCTGGAACGCAATCAAACATGAACTGTAATGAAGTAATTGCCAATCGTGGGCACGTTATGCAAGGAGGAACTTTATTAGACGAGCAAAAAGTGCTGAATCCTAATGATGACGTCAATAAATCGCAGTCTTCAAACGATACCTACCCTACTGCTATGCACATCGCTGCCTACAAAATGACAGTAGAAACAACCTTGCCAGGCCTTTTACATTTGCGCGCTGTATTGCAAGCAAAAGTTGAGCAATTTAAAGATGTAGTTAAAACGGGTCGCACACACTTTATGGATGCAACACCCCTCACGCTTGGTCAAGAGTTTAGTGGTTATGTGGCTCAAATTGACAATTCTGTCCGCACTATTAACAATGCGTTAGTGGCAGTTTCTGAATTAGCGCTCGGCGGAACTGCTGTTGGTACAGGCCTTAACACACCAAAAGGATACGATGTTTTAGTGGCAAAAAAAATTGCTGATTTCACAGGTCTTCCATTTATTACTGCTGCCAATAAATTTGAAGCATTAGCCGCACATGATGCAATGGTTGAATTATCTGGTGCTCTAAAAAGAGCTGCTGTTGCGCTGATGAAAATAGCGAACGACATCCGTATGCTTTCTTCTGGCCCGCGTTGCGGAATTGGTGAAATCATCATTCCTGACAACGAACCAGGCTCTTCTATCATGCCAGGAAAAGTCAACCCGACACAGCCTGAAGCATTAACCATGGTTTGTGCTCAAGTTATGGGAAATGACGTCACCGTTAGTGTAGCGGGATCAAACGGGCATTTTGAACTCAATGTTTTTAAACCAGTCATTGCTGCAAACGTATTGCAATCGGCGCGCCTTATTGGTGACGCTTGTGTTTCATTTGCCGACAATTGTGCTGTGGGTATTGAAGCAAACCTACCCATTGTGAAACAGCACCTCGACAACTCATTGATGTTGGTTACCGCACTCAATACAAAAATTGGATATTACAAAGCTGCAGAAATTGCAAAATATGCCCACAAAAACGGCACAACGCTGAAAGAAGCCGCTGTAGGTTTGGGTCATGTCAGCGCAGAAGAATACGACCAAATTGTAGATCCGTCAAAAATGATTGGTTCCATGGACTAATCTTTGAAAAATATTGACTTGATTAGACTATGGCAGAGCATAATATTCATTAATTTTGTGCATAAATATTTATCATGTCAAAAATTAAAGTAGCCAACCCGGTAGTAGAGCTTGACGGCGATGAAATGACCCGCATTATTTGGAAATTCATCAAAGACAAACTCATTTTACCTTATCTAGACCTAGACATCAAATACTATGACTTAGGGATTGAAAAGCGCGATGAGTCAAGCGATCAAATTACAATTGACGCTGCTGAGGCTATTAAAAAATACAAGGTAGGAATCAAATGTGCTACCATTACACCAGACGAAGCGCGCGTTAAAGAGTTCAACCTTAAATCGATGTGGAAGTCTCCAAATGGAACTATCCGCAACATTTTAGATGGTACTGTTTTTCGTGAGCCCATCGTTATGCAAAATGTGCCGCGCTTGGTTACCAACTGGACCGCCCCTATCATTGTAGGTCGTCATGCTTTCGGTGATCAATACCGCGCAACTGATGCTGTCTTTAAGGGGAAAGGCAAATTAACCATGACCTTTACACCGGAAGATGGCGGAGAGGCTCAAACTTTTGAAGTTTATAACTTTAAAGGAGATGGTGTTGGCATGGCGATGTACAATACTGATGAATCTATTGCAGGTTTTGCCAGAAGCTGTTTCAATATGGCCTTAACAAAAAAATGGCCTTTATATCTTTCCACTAAAAACACCATCCTCAAAAAATACGATGGTCGTTTCAAAGATATTTTTGAAGAAATCTATCAAGCTGAATTCAAAGCACAATTTGAAGCAGCTGGTATCGTTTATCAGCACCGTCTTATCGATGACATGGTGGCTTCTGCTCTTAAATGGAATGGAAATTTTGTTTGGGCTTGTAAAAATTATGACGGTGATGTTCAGTCTGATACCGTTGCGCAAGGTTTTGGTTCCTTGGGCCTTATGACCTCTGTATTGATTACCCCAGACGGGCAAATCATGGAATCTGAAGCTGCACACGGCACGGTTACGCGTCACTACCGCGATCACCAAGCCGGTAAAAAGACTTCCACAAACCCAATTGCTTCTATTTTTGCCTGGACTCGCGGTTTGGCTTTCAGAGGAAAACTTGATGGCAACCAAGACCTCATTGATTTCTGTAATCAACTCGAGCGCGTTTGTATTGAAACTGTAGAAAGCGGCATCATGACCAAAGACCTAGCGGTGTGTATTCACGGAAATAAAGTGAACCACGGCGAACACTTTGTTTATACCGAAGAGTTCTTAGATGCACTCGACCAAGGTCTGAAAGCAAAAATGAATTAATTTAGAGGGGCTTAAGCCCCTTTTTTATGCGCTTACTTTTTACACTTCTCATCAGTTCTGTTTGCTTTGGGCAAAACGCTCCTCTTCATGAATTTGAACAGGGCTTGCCTTCTTATTGGTTAGGACGCTATGAAGGTCAAATGGAAATTTATAGCCCTACAGGATTGCAACAAATTATTGGTGTCCAACTAGAAATTCAAATAATGGACCGAGAAAACTATTGGATCTACAATATGTCTTTTATCAATCTCAAAAACGATGAGTTGATGAGCACCAAAGCATACAAAATATATTACGAGGAGCATACCAATAAACTTTGGATGGACGAAGGTGATAGCTTGCTCATTGAAATGACCCTGATGGGTGATTGTTTATTTGATCACTATGAACTTAATGGGATGTTTTTTAATTCATCACTTTGTAAACAAGATCTAAACTTGATTTTTGAAATTACCGGTGGACAAAAGAAAGCTTCCTATACCAGTCCTTATATTGAAGAAGCGGAGGGTGTGGTTGAATCAATGCGCGTGAATTTTTTACAAAGGGCCGTGCTCAAACCTAAAAAATGAAGTCAATCAACATCGTTGTCTTTCTAATTTTAGGTTTGTTTTCGTGTAAAACAATTAAAATAGACTTGCCCGTTCCGGATTTTAAAGTTGTTGCTGAGGTAAGTGCGCCAGAACCTTCGTTTCTTTCTTTACACACCGAAATAGCTCTTAAGCCTTATTTAAAGGAGGCCGACCAATCCTTAGATAAAAAGTTTAATGGTGAAGTACAACAATGTGAAGGGATTAGTTATAAATATCACTTTGAGCGCGGACCCCTCTCCTTTCAATTAAAGGATAAAGAAGTATTATGTGATATAGATGGGAAGTTTGACTTGAGTCTATCTTACTGCCCAGATTGCCAAAATGTCTTTGGGGAATCAATGTGTATTATTCCGCGTCTTTATGCCTCGTGTGGTGTGGGAGAGCCCAAAAGAAAAGTGCATATTTCTTACAAAAGTAAAATTGGGATTTCAGAAAATTTTGAACTCAAATCACAAACCAAATTAAATGAATTTACATTAATTGATCCTTGTAAAATCACGGTTTTTAGGTATGACGCAACTCCAACAATTGAAAAAGAAGTGAGGTCGTCATTAATGCAACTCGAAAAGGAAGTCGATAAACAATTGGCTTCAGCCCCTGTACATAGCACCATGACCGAAGTTTGGAAATCCATGCAAGATCCTATTTTGGTGGAGCCATATGGTTATTTTTACCTGCGGCCGCAGCAAATTGGAATTGAAGGGCTTTCTTTAAAAAATGAGGACCAAAAGGCAGTTTTTACAACGCAAATCGTGGCTAAACCGTTGTTTTCGACAAATGCTGTAGACATTCCCCAAGTGCGATTACCACAAAATACTCCTCGTGCCAATGCTTCAAAAGAGAGTGTTTTCAATCTAAGAACCTTTGCCTCTTACGATTCTATTAATCATTTTATTTCGCGCGACTTCGACACGCAACAAATTACCATCACGAATAAAAAATACATCAATATTGATCAAGTAAAAATATTAGGACCTCAAGGAGACCGGTTGGTGCTCTCGGTTCAATTTTCCGGCACTAAGAAAGGAACGCTATATTTAGTCGTGCAACCTTATATTGACCTAGAGCAACATTTAAGAATTCGAGAAGTTGACTATGAATTGCGAACTAAAAGTGTATTGTTACACTCCGCTAAATGGATGTTAAACTCCAAACTAAAAGAACAACTTACCACCCACATCGACGTGGATTTAAGTCCTATTCTTACAGAATCAAAAGCCGCTATTGAACAGCAAATCAATAGTGAAATTACAAAAGGCGTTTGGTTAGCTGGTAAAATCGAGGAATTAAGCGTTCAGAATTTGTTTTTAACTACAGGACACCTTATTGTCGACTTGCGTTTAACCGGAGTCTTGAAACTAAAAATAGAGTAGGTCGTATAAAGGTTCGTGAAAATTTTTCTGATTATTTTTTGTGCTTTAGTTTTTAGCCAACAATTATCGGCTCAAGACCAATCATATAATCAGTGTAAGGGGGCTATTTTTGCACCATTAGATGGTGCATTTGAAGTAAATTTTCTCGGAAAAACAAAAAACAACTTCATCTGGGTAGTTTTTATTGCGCCTAATGAAGGAGATGTGATTATCAATTTAAGAGGAAATGAAAACTTCAAAGGGAAGTTATATTCCAGCGTAGATAATATTTGTGATCTAATAGAAATCCCAGAGGAAAGTGCGCGGTTAAATCCAGAAATAATTCCGACGGGTAACTACCAGAACATTAAAAAGCGGGTTGCAAAAAACGAAGTGCTGAGTCTATTAATGGAAGCTGCTCCAAAAGCGTTTTCCACTGTTAACATTAGTTCTCATTTTCAGATTGATGATCAAATAGATTTAAGACATCAATTGGATCTAGTTTATGACCGCTCCTTACCAATATACACCCTTGTAATTAGAAACGATCAAGATTCTAGTCCTGTTTCAAGCAGAATAATTTTTCAAGGAAATCCTAATTTAAACGGAACTTATTTTGCTTCTGATCTTTACATGAATTTAAATCAAAGGGCTAGAAAGCTCAATATAAAAATTGATGCCCCGGGTTATTTTCCACTCGAGTTCAAAGAACAATCTTTACCATTTAAAGAGGTGTTTAATGACACTATATACTTACACGCTTTTGAAAAAGGAGAACTCACAAAATTAGAACAGGTCTATTTTGGGGCTGGGGTTCCGGAAATTTTAGAAGAATCTTATCCTCAGCTCAATCGTTTACGCGACTTTCTTTTATTGAACCCAACCGTATCTATAGAAATACACGGACATGTGAATATCCGAGAGGAAGGAGAGGGAGAAGCGAAAAAGCTTTCTAAACAAAGAGCAATAATGGTTGAAAAATACTTAGTTGAAAATGGTATTTCAGCCAACCGCTTATTTCCAGTTGGTTTTGGTGATAGCAAACCTGTTTTCGCTAATCCTCAAAATGAAGAACAAAAAGAAGCAAACCGGAGGGTTGAAATTCTAATTAAAAGTAATTAACAAGAAATTTTATCAACGCGTTTTGCGTGTCTACCACCTTCAAATTCAGTGTTGAGAAAAGCATCTACCATTTCTATAGCTTCTTCTTTAGAAATAAAACGTGCTGGCAATGCAATGATATTGGCATCATTATGTTGACGCGCTAATTCGGCAATTTCTTTTTTCCAGCACAGGGCGCTGCGTATAGCCTGATGTTTATTGGCGGTCATGTTGATACCATTTCCTGATCCACACAAAAGAATTCCTAGTGTTCCTGGATTATTTTCTACGTGTTCAGCAACAGGATGCGCATAATCTGGATAATCTATACTTTCTTCAGAGTAACAACCGTAATCTTTGACTTCAAATCCTTTTGCTTGAAGATGTTGTATAACGGCTTGTTTTGTTTCGAAACCTGCGTGATCAGAACCTATTGGAATCATGTTTTTTTTGGTAAAATTAGCTAGAATAAAGACAAACTTGTAAACATGACCAGAATTATTGGCTCTGGAAGCTAATAAACACGTTCAACTTATTAACCCGTTTCTTATAAATAGCGTTTACAAGTTGTTTAAAAACCATGAAAACCTTTTTTGCTTTTTAATTTATTTTTTACAAACCAAAATGGAAATGAACTAAGCGGTATTTTTTACGCGATGTTATACCAACTTTATACACCTATAAATAACTAGATTGTTGGTAAAGCTAAAGGTCATTTATAAACAATGTATATAAATGACTTTTTGTTAATTATGTGTTTATTTTATTGATTATTAAGTGTTTATATAATATTACGTGTTCACATATTGTTCGTAAAAGAAGATTTAACCAATAAACAAACAAAACCTCTGTTTTTTATACACATATGAACAGCCTTAATAACTATAGTAAATTCTTTAAAAATTTAAATAAAAGAAAGTATTATACTATTTAAAGAAGAGCTAAGCTGCTAATTTTGCTAAACGCTTTTGAAACATTAGCTTTATACTATGAATTCAAACTATCAATCTCTTCTTGAACAAATAGATGCTTTCATACGAAAGTACTACAAGTATCAGCTGCTGAGAGGTATTTTAGTTTTTTCATCCATTTTTATTAGTACGTTTTTAATTACTTCGTCACTCGAGTTTTTTGGTCGTTTTTCAACTGTTGTAAGAGCCATTTTTTTCTTTGGATTTGTGCTGCTTCATGCAGCTTTATTTCTAAAGTTTATTTTTCAACCCTTTAGCAGATTATTTTCTCTTGGTAAGACAATCAACCACTTACAAGCAGCGGAAATTATTGGGCAGTTCTTTCCAGAAGTAGCTGATAAACTTAAGAATACCCTTCAATTGCATAATAGTTTGTCTTCTAAAGATGGAAATATTGAACTCTTACAGGCAAGTATCATTCAAAGATCAGAGCAATTAAGTGTTATTCCTTTTCAGTCAGCACTGCGCTATCAAGACCATCGTAAATACTTAAAGTATTTATTGCCATTACTTTTTTTATTTGTTTGTGTAGGATTGTTTTTACCCCAGTTAATTTTACAAGGAAGTCAGCGTGTAGTTCTTTATAATCAAGTTTTTGAAAAACCCAATCCTTTTATTTTTGAATTTTTAAATAAGCAGAAAAGTATTGAAGAAGGTAAGGATTACCTGGTTGAAGTAAAAGTAAAACCGAATATTGGTTTCAATGAGTTGCCAAAACAACTTTATTTGGTTTCTAGCCAAGGTAAGTTTTTAATGAAACAACTCAAAAAAAATAGGTTTTCAGCTAGAATTCAAAAGTTAAATGAAAGTCTAACTTATCAAGTGAGCACCAATGAATTTAGTAGCCAGAAGCAAATCATACGGGTAACTAAGAAGGCAGTGATTGGCGTATTGAATGCTATCTGTTCTTATCCAAAGTACTTAAATAAAGCACCTCAAACTTTTCAAAATGTTGGTGATTTAAACGTACCTGAAGGAACACAAATTCAATGGCAGCTTAAAGCAAAAAACACGAAGTCAATAACAGTTTCTTGGAATGGACAACTTGAAAAATTCAAAGGATCGCTTTGTGCTTTTAACAAAAGACTACTTAATAATGTCAAAGTCTCTTTTATTCTTACCAATGAACAAACATTAAAAAGAGATACCAGTAATTCGAGAATTACGGTAATAAAAGATGCTTTTCCATTAATTGAAGTTTCCGAACAACAAGATTCTGTATACGATGGAAGGAAGTATTTTTCTGGTTCGGTACGAGATGACTACGGTTTAAATAACTTACAATTTGTCTACACAATTGAAAGTGTAAATGGTCAGAAAAGAACTGAAAAAATGCCAGTCCAGGCGGTAAAAGGAACTGCTCAAAATTTTGATTTTGCTGTAGATTTCAAACGTGAAAAAATCCAATTACAAGATGTTATTAAATACTATTTCATCGTCAGTGATAATGATGGGGTAAACGGAAGTAAATCAACGAGAAGTCAGGTAGGAACTTATGAGTTACCGAATTTAGAAGAATTAAATGAGCAGCGTCAAGAGGAACAAACCAAACAAATAGATGAGCTTCAGGATATACTTAAGAAAAGTCAAGAATTTCAAAAAGATATTCAACAGCTCAAAAAAGAATCACTTCAGAATAAAAATACCAATTGGAATAAATTAAATAAAGTACAAGAACTTAAACAGCAGCAAGAACAACTTCAAAACCAGTTAAAAGAAACGTTGGAGCAGATGGAGCAAAGCACAGAAGAAAAAAATCAACTTTCTCCACTTGATCTAGAATTATTAGAAAAACAAGATTTACTTGAAAAACTACTTCAAGAAGTCATGGATGATGAGCTCAAGAAATTACTCGACGAGCTAGAAAAATTACTGAGTGAGCAAAATAAGGAAGATGTAAAAGAAAAGTTAGATGAACTCAATCAGTCGAGTGAAGATATGAAAAAACAGCTCGATAGAAGTTTAGAAATGCTCAAAAAAATGCAAGTCAATGAGCGCATTGATGACCTTGAAAAACAACTAGAGTCTTTAGCTAAAGAACAAAAAGATTTAGAAGAAAAGAATAGTGAATTAAGTAAAGAGGACTTACTTAAAAAACAACAAGAGCTCAATGAAAAATTTGAAGATATAAAACAAGATTTAAAAGAATTGAACGAGCTTAATAAGGAACTTGAAAGGCCTCTTGATCTAGATATCATGGAAAACTTACAGGAGCAAGTTGAACAAGATTTAAAGGAAGCGACGCAAGAAATATCTGAGGGAAAAAACAAAAAAGCGAGCGAAAATCAAAAACAAGCAGCCTCAGGTATGCAATCAATGGCAGCTCAATTAAATGCTAAGCAACAACAGTCTAAGCAAAAACAACAAGAGGAAGATATGGATGCGCTTAGGGCCATTCTTGAAGGCTTACTGACACTTAGCTTTGATCAAGAGTATGTTCAAAAGAGATTTTTAAAGATCAGTACTAAAGATCCTATCTACAGAAAATTAGGTCGCAGACAGCAAAGAATTATAGACGATACTAAGATCATTAGAGATAGTTTATTAGCCTTGGCTAAGAGACAACCAAAAATAGCCACGTTTATAGATGCTGAATTGAATGCAATTGCGCTTCAACAGCATTTAACTATTGAAGCCATAGATGACCACCAAAAAAAGGAAATCGAAAAGCATCAGCAAATGACAATGACTTCTTATAATAATCTCGCTTTATTACTTAATGAAGCTTTGCAATCCATGCAACAACAAATGAGTGGAGAAATGGATGGAAGCGGAAGCTGTGATAATCCTGGGAAAGGTAGACCAAAATCTGGTCAATCCATGTCTCCAGGTGACATGAAGGAAATGCTTAAAAAACAACTGGAGCAAATGCAAAAAGGTTCGCAACCAGGTGGTAAAGAACCGGGGCAGCAACCAGGTAATATGCCCGGAAAAGATGGAAAACCAGGTCAAGGAATGTTGGGTCTTGGAAGTAAAGAATTAGCAAAAATGGCTGCAGAGCAAACGGCAATCAGACAGCGCCTAGAACAATTGCGTCAAGAAATGAATAAAGAAGGCAAAGGACTTGGTAATCAACTCAACCCACTCATTAAAGAACTCGAAGAACAAGAAAAAGAATTATTACTGAAAAGAGTAGATCAACAAACCATTCAACGTCAAAAGGAAATCATGACGCGCTTGCTTGAAAGCGAGAAGGCGATGATGCAAAGAGGCTTTGAAGAAAAAAGAGAATCTCAGAGTGGAAAAGATGTACAAAAAGGTAACCAAATTCGTTTTGAAGAGTATAAAAGGTCAAAATGGAATAATCTTGAACTATTGAGAGGATTTGACCCTGCTTTACAACCTTATTACAAGCAACGGGCCGATCAATATCTTCAGCTTTAATTCCAGACTTTTAGCGTATGAAAGAAGGATTAAATATTGTTACAGAATTAGTGTTACCGTCTGATTATCAGTCTCTTATAGATGTTGAGAAATTGGTAGGTACAGTTTGTCAGGACTTAGGCGTAAACGACGAAGCCTTTGGAAATGTATTAATTGCAGTTTCTGAGGCGGTTAATAATGCCATTTCCCATGGAAATAAAAACAATCCTGATTTAAATGTAACCATTAGTGTTCTTAATGACCCTAAACAATTTTGTATTCAGGTTAAAGATCAAGGTGTGGGTTTTGAATATGAAGCGCTACCCGATCCAACAGCTCCAGAAAACATATTCAAAGAAAGTGGTCGTGGCGTGTTCTTAATGAAGAATTTGGCTGACGAAGTTGAGTTTATTAATTCAGGAAACACGGTTAATCTATACTTTCAGAAATGATACAAATTATCAATCTAGGGGTAAAAATCCCAGGTTTCATTTCTAAAACTACATTAAAACAGAACCTCAAAACTTTAGCAAAAAGCGAGGGTAAATCTCTGAAAGATATTTCAGTAGTCTTCACAGACGATGATTATTTGTTAGAAGTGAATAAGCAATATTTGAATCATGATTATTACACAGACGTGATCACTTTTGATTATTCTATATTTCCAGAGGTATCTGGTGATATTATGATTTCCCTAGACCGAGTTAAAGATAACGCAGAAACATTGAGTGTTTCTTTTGAAGAAGAACTCAACAGAGTTGTTTATCACGGCCTCCTTCATTTGTGTGGGTACAAGGATAAGTCTGCTGCAGATGAAGAATTGATGCGAAATAGAGAAAATTATTATTTAGAATTGTTTGTTTCACGTGAAACAAATTAAGATTAAACGCTGTTGTTTCACGTGAAACACTTCTCTTTATGTTAGGTAAATACGATGTAATTGTAGTTGGCGCCGGTCACGCCGGATGTGAAGCAGCTAATGCCGCTGCAAAAATGGGCAGTAAGGTTTTGCTGATCACCATGAATATGAACACCATTGCTCAAATGAGTTGTAACCCGGCAATGGGAGGTGTTGCCAAAGGTCAAATTATCAGAGAAATTGATGCACTTGGTGGTGGCTCAGGAATTGTTAGTGACAAAAGCGCCATTCAATTTAGAATGCTAAACCGTTCTAAAGGTCCGGCTATGTGGTCTCCAAGAACACAAAACGACAGAGTCATGTTTTCCTTGGAGTGGCGCTATTTACTTGAGCAAAACCCTAATGTAGACTTCTGGCAAGACATGTGTGTTGGCATCATTACAGAGGGAGATAAAGTAGTTGGTGTTCAACTAGCAATGGGTACTAAAGTCTATGCAACGACTGTTGTTCTAACCAATGGAACCTTTTTAAATGGACTAATTCATCTCGGTGAAAAACAATATGGCGGCGGTAGAGCAGGTGAAAAGGCTGCTATTGGATTAACAGAATCTTTGGTAGAACATGGTTTTGTAGCGGGAAGAATGAAGACCGGAACTCCACCCAGAATAGACGGCAGAAGCCTGAATTATTCAAAAATGGAGGTTCAACACGGCGATGAAAACCCTTCTAAGTTTAGCTACGGAACCACACCCGCACTCAGTACGCAGCTACCTTGCCACATCACTTATACAAATGAAACCACACACGATCTTTTAAGAACAGGTTTTGATAGGTCGCCGATGTTCAATGGAGCGATTAAAAGTTCTGGTCCAAGGTACTGCCCTAGTATTGAAGATAAGATTTCAAGGTTTGCAGATCGTGAGCGCCATCAAATCTTTGTAGAACCAGAGGGCTGGAATACGGTAGAAATTTATGTCAATGGATTCTCGACTTCTTTACCTGAAGATGTGCAGTGTTTAGCTTTAAAAAGTATCCCAGGATTTGAAAATGCCAAAATGTTTAGACCGGGTTATGCCATTGAATACGATTACTTCCCGCCAACACAATTAAGTCATACTTTAGAGACAAAGCTGGTTAAGAACCTATTCTTTGCTGGTCAGATCAATGGAACTACTGGCTATGAAGAAGCAGCTTGCCAAGGTTTAATGGCTGGAATAAACGCCCATCAAAACGCTCATGAAAAGCCAGCATTTATTTTGTCTAGAAGTGAAGCATATATAGGTGTGTTAATTGATGACCTCATTACTAAGGGCACTAATGAACCTTATAGAATGTTTACAAGTCGGGCTGAATTTAGAATTCTGTTAAGACAAGATAACGCTGATGAACGCCTCACGCCACTAGGCCACCAAATAGGCCTGGCAAACGAAGATGACCTGCAACGCGTAGAAAACAAAAAAGAACAAACACAGCTTCTTAAATCTAAACTCAGAGAGATTGGCGTTACGCCAACTGAAGCGAATTCAATGCTTGAGCAAAAAGAGTCTGCCCCAATTACACAACAGGTTAAAGCCGCTTCTTTAATTACAAGGCCCCATATTTCTTTAGATGATTTAGTCGAAATTAGTGAGCCAATTAGAGCCGTTGTTGAGGCGGTAAAAGCGAATGATCCACTAGCTGTTGAACAAGCAGAGATTTTATTGAAATACGAAGGTTATATCGAACGCGAAGAAGAGCAAGCGCAAAAATTACTTCGCTTAGAAGATTTGAAAATACCGCAAGAGTTAGATTTTAGACAAATTAAAAGTCTAAGCATTGAGGCCAAGGAAAAATTATCCAGCATTCAACCCGCAACAATTGGGCAAGCTTCTCGCGTATCCGGAGTGTCTCCAAGTGATATTTCCGTGCTTTTAATCCATCTGGGCCGTTAAAAACCTTTTTTAAGCGTGTTTAAGCGCGCTTCTTATTGGTCAAAGTTCAATCACCCTAATCGTTATTAGATGTGCGCTTAAAAGCCGCCTATAAAAGCCGTTTTTTTCTCGTTTCGTTGAAAAATTGGCTAATTTTAACCTATGGCGGACAAGCAAGTAATTTTTATTGATAGTGTTCATCCTGTTTTAGAACAAAAACTAGAACAAGCAGGAATGGTTTGTTTACAACACACCAAAACAAACTTTGAAACACTTCAAACAATTTTGCCAGAAGCCTACGGTATCGTCATTCGTTCGAGATTTACCATTGATGCCGAATTTCTAAAGTTTTGTCCGAATTTGAAGTTCATAGCTAGGTCAGGTTCAGGTCTAGAAAACATCGACACCAAAGCATGTAAAGATTTAGGTGTACGTGTTTATAATTCTCCAGAAGGAAACAGGAATGCTGTTGCCGAGCACGCGCTAGGAATGTTGCTGTCTTTGCTTCACAAGATACAAAAAGCAGATAAAGAGGTTCGTGGTGGAGAATGGAACCGCGAATCAAATCGTGGAGAAGAATTGGATGGAAAGACGGTAGGAATTATTGGTTATGGAAATAATGGGGCTGCGTTTGCTAAAAAACTCAGGGGTTTTGATGTGCGTGTATTAGCCCATGATAAATACAAGTCTGGTTTTGGGGACCACTTTGTACAAGAGTGCACCTTAAATGCGATTTTGGAGCAAGCCGACGTCATTAGTTTTCATATTCCGCAAAACAAAGAAACAAGGTCTTTTCTCAATGAAGCGTTTATCGAAGCGATGCAAAAGCCGTTTTATCTACTCAACCTTTCCCGGGGTAAAATAGTAGATACCACTGCTTTAGTTGAGGGGCTACAAAATAGAAAAATCAAAGGCGCTGGTTTGGATGTGCTTGAGTTTGAATCAAAAAGCTTTGAGTCTTTCTTTGAGCAAGAGCTACCAGGTTCCTTTTCTTATTTAATTAATTCAGAAAATGTGGTGCTTACGCCACACGTAGGTGGTTGGACATCAGAAAGTTACGTGAAACTTAGTTCTGTTTTGGCTGATAAAATTCTCGCTGACGAAATCAATTAGATTCTGACCAATCATCAAGAAAGCGATCCAATTCTCGGCGATCTTTTTTTGTTGGTTTTCCGTCGGTTAGGCGGTAGTTACGTTGTGCTTCTTGGTAAATCTTTAGCTTTTGAATTTCTTCTTCTTTCGTTTGATCTAAAATGTAATCTTTGACCAATGGGGCCCCTAATCTTCGGTCAATTAGGTCCAGTACTTTATATTCAAAACGTGCGCTGTGTTTTTGCACAACAATTAGGTCTCCAACTTTAACTTCCCGAGAGGGTTTAACGATTTGATCATTGAGCAAGATTTTGCTCTTTGAAATAAGTTCTGTGGCTAATGAGCGCGTTTTGGTTAAACGGACGCACCATACATACTTGTCAAAGCGGATTTTCATCTCGGATTTTTTTTGGTAGACCTTTATAAACCAATTGGTATGAATGATCGATCAGTTCAAAGATGAGTGAATCAGCGACATCTGAATGAAAATTTATGGTGTTCCAGTGCTTGTGATTCATGTGAAAACCAGGCCTTATGGCCGTATAGCGTTCGCGTAAATCAATGGATTTTTCGGGTTCACACTTTAAATTAATCCCTTCAAAGGAGTCTATATCTAGAAGCGCAAAGATTTTTCCGAACACCTTAAAAACAAGGGTACTTTGGTCAAAAGGAAAACAGGCTTCTGTACCCAATTTTTGCATGCAATATTGATGCAAAATATCAGGCTCCATGAATTAGGCCAACACAGGGTTTTTCTTACCGAGGTTCTTTAGCATGCGGGTGTGGTCTGCAAGCGCAGAAACAAATGTGCTGTAAGAATGGTAAGGAAGGTTGTATTCTTTTGCGGTTTCCTCAACAATTTTAGAAATTTTGTTGTAGTGAATGTGGCAAATAGATGGAAACAAATGGTGCTCTACTTGGTAATTTAAACCGCCGACATACCAAGAAAATAACTTTGCTTTTGGTGCAAAATTAGCCGTATTGAAAAGCTGGCTAACTGCCCAATCCGCTTCAACGACACCTGAGTTATTAGGCATGGGGTAGGTAGAGGTTGGCACGACATGCGCAGGCTGGAAGATCATGGCTAAAATGAGACCACAAATAAACTGCATGAGCAAGAACCCAAGTGCATTCACTAACCAAGAAGCACCGCCATAGTAAATAGGAAGCACAAGAAACAACACGGCGTATATAACTTTAAAGAGTAAAATCCCCGCCATGTGTTGTGCAAAACTAACACCCTGAGCAGCAATGAGGTTTTTCTTTTTGTATCGGAAAGCTTGGACGTAGTCTTTAGAGAGGAACCAAAAAAGCGTCATCATGCCATAGAAAAACCAAGCATAAAGGTGTTGGAATTTATGAATAGCGTAGTGCTTTGAGTGTGGTGAAAAACGCAACATGAAAACTGGTGGGTCGATGTCTTCGTCGTGGTCGGTAACGTTGGTGTAGGTGTGGTGAAGTACATTGTGCTGAATTCTCCAGTTTCTAGCACTACCACCAAGAATAATCATGACGTTACTTACAAGGGTGTTTACCCATTCTTTTTTGGAATATGCGCCGTGGTTAGCATCGTGCATGACAGAAAGCCCCACGCCGGCCATTCCAAAGCCCATCACAAACCACAAACCAACATAAGCCCAAGTTGGCAATTCTTGCCAATATAAAAACCCATATGGTGTGAGGAATAGTGCTAATAAAGCAAAGGTCTTGAAAACCATTGCTGCGTTGGCTTGTTTTGATATGTTGTTGTCTTTGAAGTAGTTGTTTACTCTAGACTTCAGAGTTTTGTAAAACTCTGTGTTGTGTTCTTTAGAGAACTGTATGTTAGTGTTGTTCATTTCTTTATTAAAAACTCAAAGTTAATCAAATTAAGACATTTAATCTGTAACACTGATGAATAGAATTTTCTTATGATAAGCCTTGTAACTCACAAAGTCGCTTGTAGTGCCCGTTAACACTCAATAGCTCGAGGTGTTTTCCGCGTTCAATTATTTTACCAATTTATAAAACTATAATTTCATAGTCATTTTTTACAGTAGATAAACGGTGCGCAA
>CAZPWB010000003.1:0-76775 GCA_964590425.1 uncultured Lishizhenia sp.
CAAGGAAAGCAAAAATAGAGAAATTTTATTTAAAATCCGAACAATAGGTTCTCCAGCGTTCTAACAAACGTTGAAAGCCCGTAGGGAGCTCAGAATCAAACTCTAAATATTTTTTTGTGGTGGGCTGAATAAAGCCGAGTGTCTTTGCATGAAGTGCTTGTCCGGGTAGTAGCTCAAAATTATTGGTCATGAATTTCTCGTAGGCAGATGATTTTGTGCCTTTCAAAATACGATCTCCGCCATATTCTAAATCGTTGAATAATGGATGTCCGATGTACTGCATGTGCGCCCTAATTTGATGGGTGCGGCCTGTCTCTAATTTGCACTCAATCAGCGTTACGTAGCCAAAACGCTCAATTACTTTGTAATGTGTTATTGCAGGTTTACCATACGCTCCGTCAGGAAAGACGGTCATGACTTTTCGGTTTTTCAAAGAACGGCCGATATGCCCTGTAACCGTTCCCTCTTCCTGGATGTCTCCCCAAACTAAAGCTAGGTAGCGTCTTTCTGTAGTTCTGTCGTAGAATTGCTTGGCTAAATCATTGAGCGCAAGCTCGGTCTTTGCCACAACCAAAAGGCCAGTAGTATGCTTATCAATTCTGTGGACCAAACCAGGTCGGCCAAAATAATCTTTAGGTCTTGTAGGAAGGTTGTCAAAGTGAAAGACAAGCGCATTGACCATTGTGCCGGAATAGTTACCGTAGCCTGGATGCACCACCATATTAGCAGGTTTATTGACAACTAATAAATCGTCGTCTTCATAGACGATTTCTAATGGTATATCTTGAGCAATAAGTTCAATTTCGCGAACCGGATACGGCAGAACAATTGCGATATCATCGCCAGGTTTGACGCGATAATTTTGCTTTACTGCCTGGCCGTTGACATGGATATTGCCGTTCTTGGCAGCAATCTGAATTTTATTTCTGGAAGTGTCAGCCATCCTGTCCATCAAGAACTTGTCTATTCGGACGACTTCTTGACCTGGATCTGCTTTAAATCGATGGTGTTCAAAAAGATCGGCTTCTGCTTCTTCTAATTCGAGGTCTGGTTGCTGCTCGTCACTCATTTAATGATCAATTTTAACGGCGCAAGATTGGAAGCCAAACAGTTTAAAAAGTAAACACCGCTAGGTAAATCGTAGGTATTAAAACTGAGGTCTTGCGTTTGCATCAATACCTGTCCTTGCATATTTAAAAGTTGAATCGTCTTGCCAACAAATTGACTAGGTAATTCAATATTTACCACCCCAGATGTAGGATTCGGATAACAACTCCAGATCGGAGCAATAGACGCCGCTTCTTGAATGCCAAGACTGGCGTCAAGTGCTGTTGAGAAAATAGGTCGGATCATAGCTGAGCCTTCAAAAGGCGAAGGATACCAAGTAAAACCACCGTCTACACTATACTTAACTTTATCAGAATGATCTATATTGCGGTCTAATCCTAGGTTCAAGCGCTCGGGGTCGAGCTGGCGCCAACCAATAAAAAAGGAAGTTGGGACACTAACTTTTTGAGTGTCCGTAAAGAAATAATTGACAAATATGTTGCGGTCATCTCCATAGATCGGCGATCTTGGAAAAAAGACATCATCTTCATATAGTAAAGTATCCGGGTTCCCATTTTCATTAGACCAAACACTGATTAAAAACAATTTTGAACTGACATCTATGACTGAAGGTACGAAATGAAAAGCTACACCGATCAAAGAATCAGCCTCGTAGGCGTCAAATTGAACTGCAAGGCGCGCTTGGGTTCCTGTTGGTCCAAATGCAGCCTCGGCACTGCCGTCATCATAGCTATAAAAATTAGAAAATGACTGATAAAAACCTGTAGTGTCATTCATTCCTAAATTCGGAAACTGTGCCGAAATTGTGCCTTTCACACGAAACACTTGTTCATCACCCGTGTAATTCGTGTTGAATGGTATAGGCGTCATGTCATGAAAAGACGTATAAGTAGTTTGAGGTGCATAATTGAGCTGCCCGTTTGAAAGAATCGAACCCAAAAGACCACCGCCTGCAACTGTCGAACCATTATAGCTATAAAACAAGGAGCCAGCAGTGCTATTATTTTCCGGATTAGGACTACCATTGTGAATAGTGACTTTTAAGTTGTCTGACATCCGATTGACACTACTGTTTTTATAATGATCCCATGGAACTGAGGTGTAATCTTTTAGGAGCGTATTCATGGGGTAAACCCAAGCAAAATCTTTAAACAAAGTATCTGCGACATCAGATTGCGCACGCAAATGAACGTAATCTATATGAAAATGATCAAGAGAGCCTGAAAGCGCACCGTAATTTCGGAAGCGCAGTTGAAAGCCTTTTTTGAAGAATTGCGCATTCAAAACAGGAAGATGTACCACTTGAAAAGGTTGGACGGAGTTACCAGCCATTGACCAAACCCAAATCCATTGATCGAGATCTTTGGCATAAAATTCTAAGATGAGTGAATCGGTGCTTTCGGGAACATCACCAAGCCCTTCTGGCTGGACTAAAAAAGAAAAATACAAGGAGTCATTAGCAGTGAATGGACTGAGGTCAAGGGGTTTAGAATGAAGATAGTCTGCGGTGTTGGTAATTGAGGTGCCGATGGCATATGGATAGCCATTGGCGTCGAGGCCATCAAATGTTACTACCCCAAGTGAACGCGGATTCAAAGCGTAACGATCATTGCGATACGCATGGGAATCTAGCCAAAGTGCACCTGGATCATTGAGAGTCGCAAAGAAAATAGTGGCTTGATCTTGAAAATAACTTGGGTTCTGAATCAAGATTGTATCGGGTGTATCGGGAATGCCGATGGTGTCATATATGTAATATGGTGGATACAAATCAAGCGTTCCGTAGACAATTGGAAAGGAGCTAAAATCACCAACCTTTACTGCTATTGTCGGGAAGATAGAATCGGTGTAAGTTCCAGTATTGACGTCAAAAGTTCTGCGAAAAGTGGCTTGATCTGTGAACGAAGCATTTTGTGCAAGCGCTTGCTGAGTTTGAGGGTTTAACAATTGGTAAAAAACCTGTTGAGTAATCCCTGGTGCTGAAAAATCTTGCTCATATTTCTGAAATTTATCAGAAGAAAACTCGTCAAAAAAGGGCAGTGATAGTGTGTCAGGCGAGTAGAAAAATGTACTGTCTATTTGATTTGTCGTACTTTTTAAATGAGCAGGCTTCGGAGAGAGCTGAAAATTTCTGAGTATTGGGCCCACTTCTAAGCCTTGCGCAAAGGTTAACGATCCAAAAAGGAAAAACAACAAAGAAACTTGAAAGCGCATAAATTATGGGTTTTGACCGTCTCCACCTTTTTGCATGGATAAGATAAATTGCGTGGATTTAAAAACGGTAGTTCCTTCAATATATTCTGGCGACTGCGAAAAAATTCGGGCCGCAGAGGAATCTTGGCTATTTAAGCAGTCTGGGCACATAAAGGAAAAACTACTCACACCTAATGTATCAAAAATGAACTGTGCTTCAGACATCGTGAGCCCAATAAGATTTGGCAACGGTATAGGTTCGCCTTCGTCATTTTGACCTACAATTAATGTAACCACGGCCCCAATTGGCAAGCGTTCACCTTCTTTGATTCGGCGACCTTTGAACCGTTGATCTAAAACTGAACCATTGGCTTCTGAAGTAGCTTGATACTGAATAATAAAACGCAAGCCGCGCTGTTCAAGGATGCTTTGCGCAAATTGTACTTGTTTATGAACTAAACTAGGCATCTCAACAAGTTGTGTTCTCTTAGAGAGGCGAAGACCAATAATACGGCCAGACTTCACATATACCCAAGAAAGCGAAGTTGGCTCAACCAGCTGCTCAATAACGGTGCCTTCGGGAAGCGTTGGATCATAGATGCTGTCTAAGATTTGGTAGGTTAAATCAAGTTCTTCAATTTTATTTTTCGCTGCTTCACCAGACATCCCAACAAAATTTGGAACACGGATTTTCTGACCATGATTTGTTGCAAAATCTAGGTAGAGCATCGTGCCAAACACCACGACTAGGTAAAATAGAATGACCAAACCAAAGTGCTTCCAAAACAGTTTGGTGCGCACAAATGGGAGGGCTAATCTGAGGATATTTTTGATCTTGTCTAACATAGTTTGAAAAGAATGAATGTACAAAGATGCTTAGAAATTTGGAGAAAGTGCATGCGAGCTGAAGAAGTCATCAATGAATTGAACTGCTTCCCCGATGTCATCAGTCAGTTTGAATAATTCAAGGTCTGATGGAGAAATATACTGTTGGCTTAACATGGTTTGTTGTACCCATTCGAAAAGGCCTTGCCAATAAGCTACACCAAATAATACAATTGGTCGACGCGCAATCTTTTTGGTTTGAATGAGCGTAAGTGCTTCAAAAAATTCGTCAAGGGTTCCAAAACCTCCAGGCATAATTACAAAAGCTTGAGAGTATTTGACGAAAATGACTTTGCGGACAAAAAAGTAATCGAACTCTAAAAAGTGATCGCGGTCGATATATTGATTATGAAATTGTTCAAAAGGTAAATCGATGTTGAGCCCAACCGAAACACCTCCGCCCTGTTTGGCACCTTTATTACCAGCCTCCATAATACCGGGGCCTCCACCTGTGATCACACCATAACCTGTTGAGGCTAATCTTTCAGCCAGTTCAACGGCTTGGATATAATGTGGATGATTTGACTTTGTGCGGGCAGAACCAAATATAGCTACACAAGGGCCGGCTTTGGCCATCTTGTCATAGGCTTCAACGAATTCAGCCATGATTTTAAAAATCGACCAACTATCGTTGCTTTTGATTTCCGACCAATCCTTTCTGTGAGTATCCATGGTATTTATTTTTGAATTGCGACTTCAAATAATTTCGGCCAATATTTACCCGTAACATAAAGTTTTTTTGACTTGGCATCCCAGGCAATTCCATTGAGCACCTCGCCATTACCGCGGCCCTCATTCACAATAGTTGTGGCATCAATTAAAGCAATAACACGACCCAAAACTGGTTCAATTACCGCGATATAATTTGTCGTGTAAACATTGGCATAAATATATCCATCTATAAATTCTAATTCATTGAGTTGGGGTACTGGGCCCTCGTTGGTATAAACCTCAATAGTGCGAATGGTCTCAAAAGTTTTTGGATCTCTGAAGGTAATTCTTTCGGTTCCGTCAGACAGGATCAATTGTTTGCCGTCTGTACAAATCCCCCAGCCTTCTCCTACGTAACTATGTTCTCTTTTGAGTTGCATGGAAGTTGCATCATAAACAAAACATTGCTGGTTTTTCCAGGTGAGCTGAAATACTTCATTATTTAGAATGGTGATTCCTTCACCAAACTTACTGGCATCCAAATTGATTTTTTTGCTTTTACCCGCAGCCGAAATAGGTTCTCCTGTTGCCAGACTCATTTGGGCCACCATGGAGCTACCGTCCTGATTGGGGTCACCTGTGCTTTCGTAGAGTTGTCCGTTTAAGAAGGTCAAACCCTGCGTATAGGAGCTGGTGTTATGTGGGTAAGCCTTTACAGATTTTAAAGACCAGCGTTCTGGCTTGAGATCGGATAAAATGCGCAAGTTGCGTTGCTCTGAGTAAGTTGCTCCACTCTTTTCTTTGATGTCTAGATTGAGGATGTAAGCACCAGGTTTCCATGTTTTAGTGTCCAGAAAATAGATTTCTTTAGCTTTTGGCTGCTTCACTTCAAAAACAATAGAATCTGCAATGCTCAGTGTAACTGCTGCAACCTCATCATTACTCGTGATCGGAAGTGCAATAGTTTGGCCATAGGCGGTGGCCAAATTTTCTTTGAAGCCAAAAGTAGCAGCAGCAGTTTGATCTTGTGCGTCATCTTTTGTAAAAAGCGGTGCTAAAAAACCAACTAGTAAACCAATGACCAATAACCAAATGATAATTTTCTTCATGGAAAGCACTTAAATTTTTTCAAGAATTGCCAAGGCATCAATGAGGCCATGACTAGCCGTATAAATGACCTCGCCGTTTTGGATAACAATACACTGAGGAGATTCGTGTTGGACTTTTGTGTCCGAGGCAATTTGATCTGATAACGAACGAAAGCTGATGAGATCTAGGTGCCAACATGGTATAACTTTGCTTTTAAAAAGCTCACTTTGTTCAAAGCGGCGCTCGGCCATGGCTGAAATGGAGCAACGCGTACTGTGTTTAAACACCACTTGAGCTTGCTCAAAAGAAGCTTTTTGAACTTCCTGCCATTGTTTCAAATCAGATAGATGCTGCCAACTCATGATACACCTGGGGTAAATTGTTTAAGAAAACGGATGTCATTTTCAGAATAGAGTCTGAGGTCTGTAACCCGATACTTGAGTTGTGCAATGCGCTCCACGCCCATACCGAAGGCAAATCCGCTGTATGTTTTTGAGTCAATGCCGCAGGCGTCGAGTACATTCGGGTCAACCATGCCGCAACCCATAATTTCAAGCCAGCCTGTATATTTACAGACATTACAACCTTTACCAGCACATAATGAGCAAGAGACGTCTACCTCTGCGCTTGGCTCAGTAAAAGGGAAATAAGATGGTCTGAGGCGAATTTTTGTTTGTTCTCCGAAAAGTTCTTGGGCAAAAAACAAAAGCGTTTGTTTGAGGTCTGCAAAAGAGACATTTTGATCGATGTACAAGCCTTCCACCTGATGAAAGAAACAATGTGCACGCGCAGAAATGGCTTCGTTTCGGTAAACACGCCCTGGTGAAATAGTGCGGATAGGTGGTTTTTCGTGTTCCATGACGCGTACCTGCACACTGCTGGTATGGGTACGCAGCGCCCATTCTTGTTCGCCTTTTTCAATGAAAAAAGTATCTTGCATGTCGCGGGCTGGATGCTCTGGCGGAAAATTCAGCGCGCTAAAGTTATGCCAGTCATCTTCAATTTCTGGGCCTTCAGAGACTACAAAACCAATGCGATTGAAAATTTCAACAATTTCGCGGCGAATTAAAGATAGCGGATGATGTGAACCAACACCAGGGTCTGATGCGGGTTTGCTCAAATCTTCTTTTTGAGACTGATTTTGAGCCACGGTGAAAGCCGCTTTTGCAGCAGTATATATTTCTTCTGCTTTTTGCTTGAGTTCATTCACTTGTTGACCGTAAGCGCGCTTTTGATCATTGGGAATATCTTTGAGCGCAGCATAAAGGTCTTTAAGTATATTTTTAGAACCCAAAAAACGGATTCTAAATTGTTCTAGTTCGGTTTCGTTCTGGATGGTAACCGATAAAAGCTCTTTTGATAAATCTTCGATGTTCATTTTTCTGCAGCAAAATTGTAACCTTTTGAGGCCGCAACTTGTTTAAGTTGTTGGTCATGGGTTATATGCAAATGTACGAGAAAAAAAAGCTGCTGCGTTCCGCACTAATCGGTTTTGTAGGATTTATCGTGCTACTTAGCTTTTTTAGTAGCTGTAAAGAACCTGCACCCACCACATTAGAGGTCAGTGTTATCACGGACGCTGGTGTCATTTTACCCAACGCCAAAGTTTGGCTCAAAGCAGAGCCCACAGATACTGCCCACAATGCCATCTCTATTGATGACAGCACCTCAACAGATGCATCCGGAAAAGCTTATTTTGATCTTAGTTCTTATTACAAACCGGGGCAAATTGGCGTCATGATTATTAAAGTAAATGGCTTCTATTTTGGCCTTGCGGGTTCAGTTATTGCTGAAATTAAAGAAGAACAACGCAATCAAGTACTACTCACCTTACAATAAAGTGCTGTAGCTGAAGTTTTAAAATTTGAAAAATAACTGTAAATTTGGGACATTCGAAACCTATGAAAACATTATTAACTAGCCTACTCGCCGTTTCATTGCTCTTTATTTTGGGCAGCTGTGAGCCAACAGACCCTGCGGTCATTAAAGTCTTTGTCCGCTCTTCTTCAAACCAACTCATTGATGGTGCTAAGGTCATTATCATTGGAGACATGCAGTCTGAGCCAGCCACTTTAGAGTGGGTTGACACCACTTACACCAATTCTTCAGGCTTTACTACTTTTGATATGAATCCATATTTTGCCATTTCAGGAGAAAACGGCAAAACAGGTTATTTCGATATCATTGTCAAGTACAACAACAAAACAGCCTATGGCTACACGCGTGCCAAAGTGCACACAACCGCAGTTGAAACCATCTACTTACCCAACTAAGAAGCACTCATGAAAAAGTTCATCCTATTATCTTTCGCCGCTGTATCTTTAGTTTCTATGACTTCATGTCGTAAAAAACTAGATACCATTGCACACATTTATGTCAAGGACGAAACCAATGCTAGTGTTTCAAACGCAATGGTTGTACTTTACGGCACCAATACTCAAAGTACACCACAACAAGTAGCGGTTTACGACACTACTTACACCAATGCAAATGGTTTAGCTACCTTCAATTACAACGAGCTTTACCAACTCGGACAAGCAGGTGTTGCTGTTCTTGATATCAAGGCACAAAAAGGCAACAAAGTAGGTCAAGGCATTATTAAAATTGAGCCTGAAACGATCAACGAAGAGACCGTTTACATTCAGCCTTAATTAAGCTACAATCTTCTTGAACAAGCCTTCTTGATCCCCTAGAAGTTCTTCTAGGTCTAACGACTGCTGTACTTCTTCCGGGAAACTAATTTGATATTCAGTGAGAAAGCCAAACTCATAACGGCACATAAACTCACTGACCTCCAGGCCCGTTGATTTTTGCAACCTATTGATCACGCCATTCAATCTTGACATCTTAATGACAAGCTTTGTCTCATAGAATAAGACGTCATCTTGCATGAGGCCTGTTATGGTTACATCTGAATCTTGGTTGTTGAACCAAATGTGCTGAATTTTAAAAGTCTTGTTCATAGTGCGTCGTTTTGATGATACAAAGTTCACTCATAACATCGTAAACGTTTTACGTTCATTCTAAAATTACTGCTATTGCTGAATAATTCACTAATTTTGCACCATGGCTGAAGACCAACCTATGTCTTTTTTAGATCACCTCGAAGAACTTCGGTGGCGCTTACTGCGTGCCGCAATTGCGGTCATCGTCTTTGCAAGTATAATATGGGTTTATCAGCGAGAAATCATGGAAGGCATCTTCCTAAACATGGTCGACCCAAATTTTGTTAGTTTCCGCCTCCTCTGCGAATACTTAGGTGTTTGTGTAGAACAGATTCATGTCGATTTTCAAAGTACAACACTTTCTGGGCAGTTTTCTTATGCCCTCATGATGAGTATTATGGGTGGAGTAGTCTTGGCCTTTCCCTACATTTTTTACCAACTTTGGGCCTTTGTCAAACCCGGCCTTAAATTAAGCGAAAGGAAAATGGCAAGAGGTATTGTCTTTTACGTAAGTATCCTTTTCTTTTCAGGGATTTTATTCGGCTATTATGTTGTTGCACCCCTTAGTGTACAGTTTTTTGGCGCGTTTCAAATCACACCTGAAATCAAAACCGACGTCACTATCGCTTCTTACATGAGCACAGTCCTCTCCACAGTATTTTACACCGGTTTGTTTTTTCTCTTTCCAATCGTCACCTTTCTACTCGTTAAAATTGGCTTGTTTACGCCCGATTTTTTAATTAAGTACCGCAAGCATGCAATTGTGGTCATCCTGATTCTAGCAGCCGTCATTACCCCGCCAGATGTGATTTCTCAGGTAATTGTTACTATACCAATTTACTTGCTTTTTGAAATCAGCATTTTAGTTGCAAAGCGTGTGAGCAAAGCAGAGGAACAATAATTTCATGATTTGAATTTTTAGTACTTTCGCTACAGTGAAGCTCTCAACAGAAAATATCAGCAAGGCCTACCGCGGTCGTCAGGTAGTGGATGGCGTTAGTATTGAAGTAAACCAAGGTGAAATTGTTGGCCTACTTGGACCAAATGGCGCTGGTAAAACCACGTCATTTTATATGATGGTAGGGCTCGTTAGACCTGACTCCGGAACCGTATTCTTGGACCAGACCGACATCACGAAATATCCGATGTACAAGCGCGCTCAGTTGGGTCTTGGCTACTTGCCACAGGAAGTATCTGTTTTTAGAAAACTAAGTGTTGAAGACAACATCATGGCCATTCTAGAAATGGGACCACTCAAACCTAAAGAAAGAACTGAAAAACTTGAGCAACTCCTCGAAGAATTCAGCCTTACCCATGTCCGTAAAAATTTAGGCAACCGACTCTCGGGTGGTGAAAAACGACGCACCGAAATTGCCAGAGCATTGGCTACAGATCCGAAGTTTGTTTTACTCGATGAACCCTTTGCTGGCGTTGACCCTATTGCCGTTGAAGATATCCAGAGTATCGTCTCCGATTTGCGCAAAAAAAATATCGGAATCTTAATTACCGACCACAACGTTCAAGAAACGCTTTCTATTACAGACCGCGCTTACCTGCTTTTTGAGGGTAAAATCTTGAAGTCTGGTACTGCTGAAGAATTAGCAGCTGATGAACAAGTTAGAAAAGTTTATTTAGGGCAGAATTTTGTATTGCGCAATTCATCAGCGCAATAAATTCACTAGGCCTTCATACTGACGCATGATTTGTGGTTCATGACAAGGTTTGAATTTTAACACATAGTTGTATTGCCCATCCTGACACGCTAAACCTTTAAATGTACCGTCCCAACCTGTGTTTAAATTATCCGTTTCAAAAACACATTCGCCCCAGCGGTTATAAATTTTCAAGGTGCATTCAAATACTTCAAAGTCAGTTACGATCTGGAAAACATCATTTCTGCCATTTTGGTCAGGAATAAATGTATTCGGTGCATAAATGCTAAATGGAGCAACCTCTACCCTTGCGTAAGCAGTATCAGTACATCCAAAAGTATTAGCTACCACTTGCATCGGGAAATCAGTGCCGCCGGTCTGATACGCGTGAATAAAATTAGCATCGTAATAAACATAGCCACGGTCCTCTACATAATAGGAATAAGTGGCCGCTGAAACTGCCTGACTCGTAAATGTCACCTCATTGTTACACACGTCTACCTCGAGAGGATTTACCGTAAAACCAGCCTGCGGGCTCGGATGCACAGTTACTAAATCTTGCTGCGCCATAAACAAAGTATCTAGACAGCCCGCTTGTTCTTGAAGCGTTAGCGTGACCGTATAACTCCCGGGTGTAGTATACACATGCGTTGGATTAAATGCCTGAGACGTTGTTCCATCGCCGAAATTCCAAATAAATTGTGTGGCCACTTCTGTCTGACTCAGGTTGATAAACTGAGCAACTGACGGCGCACATTGAAGAGACTCTAAGAAAATAAAATCAATGGAAGGATGACCAAAAACTCGTACAATTTCAGTTAAAGTATCTGCACATTCCGGATTCTGACCAATGAGTTGCACTTGTTGGAAGCCATTTTGCTGAAAATACACCTGATTACCCATTAATTGTGCACTTGTTTGTGGATTGGCATTGGGGCCAAAATTCCAAAAATATTGGGTGCCTACAGGGCCGCTTACCTGTGCATCAAAAGCAAAAGCAAAATCGATGCACAAAGAATCGGAGTGCGTCATGCTTAAGATAATTGGCTCTTCTATCTGTACAAGAGTAGTAGCGGTGTCGGTACAAGCTCCTGTGCTAGATGCTATAAGTATGACTGGATAAAGCCCGGGCGCCGGAAAAGTAACAGTTGGTGAGATTTGAGTGCTGGTTTGGCCAAAGCCAAAATCCCAGGAATAGTTGAAAGTGTTCTGAGAATTATTAGTAAACCCGATGGTGTAGCCCAAGCACTGCACCTGGTTTGGTACAATAAAATCAGCAATAGGGTCACCAAATAAAAGAATTGAATCTGTGTAGCTAGCTTGACAAAAATTGGTTTGCGCTTCCAGAACAACCGGCTGATAACCTGCCTGGCTAAAAGTGACATTGGACACCGTTGAGCCTTGGACCTGAACAACGGAAGCACTCGGTGAAAAGGTCCAAGAGAAGGTCGCTGTTGGATCTGTAGCTTGGGCATTAAAGGTTACGAGTGCTTGGCTTAGACACAAGGAATCTGGAGCAGACCAACTTGTGGTCAATGGGTTATTGACAATGATATCAATATATGCCGTATCGGTACAATTGTTTCCGGGGTTTACAATCAGTTGAGCTGTATAAGAACCAGGTGCAGGAAAGGTATAACTAGGCTCAAACAGGTTGCTTTGGTCCGAGGTCGTATTTTGCACACCGAAATCCCAATTATAGGTGGTGCCACCAAAAGAATTATTTTCAAAATTGACAGTTAGCCCATCGCAATAGCCATTGAACGTTGGCAGCTGATCTTGAGTAGGTAGAATAGCCGCTAACTGAATATTACAATCAAAAACTCTAAACAAGAAGTCACGGACGGTTTCACCAATTAATTGACCATTACGATATTCTTGTACCCTCACACCAACCACAAATAAACCCAACAAATTTGGATTCACGGTAAGAAGACCTGTATTTGGATGTATAATTGTGGATGATCCGGGCCCCAAGGGAACTTGTGCATTGAATATCGTTTGCCAAGTAACGGGAAAATAAGGCGGTGGGGGCATTTGCAAGGGCTGTGGATTATTTGAACTTGCTCCTGTATTTGGCGTTATCAATGAATAAACGAGTTGATCGCCATCAGGATCTGTAGCCGAATGATCAAATACAAGTTGGTCATTATTACACAATAAAACCGGCGGGTAATTTGTGAAGCGAGGGCTACTGTTAATACTTGCCCCTGTATTTGAGCCAGGCACTTGAGCCACAAGCGTTAAGCCTGTGTCGTCAGGAAATTGGAGATTGGTAATATTTGGACCTCGGCAACAGCGCTGATAAGATACAGTATAACCACCTGGTATCGGCGGCAAAGTAAGAACTACCTGATAAATAGCGCGCTCTACACATATGCCCGAAGGTTGGGTTGCACACGGATTATTGAAATTATTGGGCAAGACAACTGAACCAGGAAAAGGTACTTGAACCGTTTGGAAATGCACATTCCCTTGCACGAAAACAGAAAGATAAAGTGGGTCATCAAACTCAGCTCCTGTTGAAGCGCAATCGCGGTAAAGCGTTATAAAAAATCGATACTGGTTGTTGCCTAGAAAATCATAATAAATGTCTCCGCCTATTATATGAGAAGCCCTTACCTGCTGAAACAACAAGCAAAACATAAAGGAGAGAAGTAGGCTGAATCTTGGCACAATATAATAACGCAAAAATAAGGCTTTGGTTGTTCGTGGACAAACTGTAACTTTGTAAAAAATTTATAGAAAATGGATGCTTTTGATGTAGTAGTAATTGGTTCTGGGCCCGGTGGATATGTTTCAGCATTGCGTTGTGCGCAATTAGGTTTAAAAACTGCCCTTATTGAAAAATACAACACCCTGGGTGGAACATGTTTAAACGTCGGCTGCATCCCGTCAAAAGCTTTACTTGACTCTTCGGAGCATTTCCATAATGCCCAGCATAATTTTACTGACCACGGAATTGAAATCAGTGGGCTCAAGGCAAATTTGGCTCAAATGATCGCTCGTAAAAATGAAGTGGTTTCACAGACATGTGCCGGAGTGAAGTTTTTGATGGATAAAAACAAAGTAACTGTTTATCACGGTTTGGGGTCTTTTGTAGATGCCAATACTATTCAAATTTCAGGTGAGCAAAACACCCAGATTACTGGCAAAAACATCATCATTGCCACAGGAAGTAAGCCGAACTATTTCCCTGGCATGGAGCCCGACAAAAAGCGCATCATCACGTCTACAGAAGCGCTTAACATGACTGAAATACCTAAAAAAATGCTCGTCATTGGCGGAGGTGTAATCGGACTTGAATTAGGGTCTGTATACGCACGCCTTGGCACAACTGTTGAGGTCATTGAGTTTGCCCCAAGTATTTTGCCAACAATGGATGCAGGTGTTGGTAAAGAATTTACCAAAATCTTGAAAAAAGAAGGTTTTAAATTCCATCTTGAACACAAGGTTTTGGGTGTTAAAAACAAAGGCAAGCACGTTGAACTCACCGCTGAAAACAAAAAAGGTGAAGTGGTAACACTTGAGGCCGATTACTGCCTGGTAGCTGTTGGCCGTAAACCTTACACTGAAGGGCTTGGCCTTGAAAAAGCTGGTGTTCATATGAACCAACGTGGTCAAATAGAGGTCAATGATCTGTTGCAAACCAACCAAGCACACATCTATGCCATCGGTGATGTCGTTAGAGGCGCCATGCTTGCTCATAAAGCTGAAGAAGAAGGCGTATTTGTAGCTGAAAAAATTGCCGGACAGCATCCACATATCAATTACAACCTCATCCCAGGTGTGGTTTATACTTGGCCTGAAATTGCAGCTGTTGGTAAAACTGAAGAAGAACTCAAAGCAGCAGGCATCAGTTATAAAGCCGGATCTTTCCCGATTAAAGCATTAGGAAGAGCACGTGCGAGTATGGATACTAGTGGTTTTGTCAAAATTTTAGCCGACAGCCAAACTGACGAAATTTTAGGGGTACACATGATAGCTGCGCGTGCAGCTGACCTCATTATGGAAGCCGTGACTGCCATGGAATACCGTGCATCAGCTGAAGATATTGCTAGAATTTGTCATGGTCACCCGACTTATTCTGAAGCCATTAAAGAAGCTGCCTTAGCCGCCACTGCAGACCGCGCTTTACACGTCTAAATCTGCTTTTACGGTAGCGGGCTAAATGCCTCCTTGATATGCACTAGTTCGGTGCTTTCTTGGTTGTGCACAATTGACACGATATCAAAACGCACTTCATGGGGCCACTGTATGGCTTTGGTGTAATAGTTGGCCACCCGAATAATTTGACGCTGTTTACCAAAATTTACTGCCTTCCAAGGTTCGCCAAGAGTGGCGCTTTGTCTGGTCTTAACTTCTATCATGACTAATGTATTTTGGTCAATCATGATGAGGTCAATTTCCATTCTGTTGAAGCGGTAATTAGTGCTTTTGAGCGTATAGCCTAATTTAAGTAAGTATTGCAAGGCGTAGTCTTCGCCCCATTTTCCGAGGAGGTCATGATGTTGCCAAATATCCGTTAAGGTCATTCTCGAAATTAAGCCGAAATTGCTTGTATCTTTACAGTGAATTTACGTATGCGCAAACAATTTATTAAGAATATCAAAGGCTTGGTCCAGGTTGGTGAAAATCTTCCAAGCGTTATCAGAGGGCAGCAAATGCAGCAGCTCCCGATTCTCGAAGATGCCTACCTTGCCCTCGAAGACAACACGGTTGTAGACTACGGCCTGATGTCCGATTGGCCAGGAATAACTGACTGGAGAGATGTAGAAGTAATCGATGCAACTAACTGTTATGTCTTGCCTGCTTTTATTGACTCACATACACATTCGGTTTTTGCCGCAAGCCGTGAAGAAGAATTCGTGGACCGTATTCAAGGACTCAGCTACGAAGAAATTGCGGCAAAAGGAGGCGGCATTCTGAACTCTGCACGCAAACTTAATGACATGTCTGAAGCCGAGCTTTTCAATGCTGCTAAAAAACGCATAGAAAAGATGCTTGCCGCCGGAACTGGTGCACTTGAAATCAAGTCTGGTTATGGACTAAGTCTAGAAGGTGAGTTAAAAATGCTGCGTGTCGTTGCCCAACTTAAAGCTCATTTTCCAATTGCAATCAAGGCCACTTTTTTGGGTGCACATGCAATACCGCAAGCCTTTAAAGAAAACCGCAATGGCTACATTGACTTGCTCATCAATGAGCTCTTACCTCAAATAGCTAAAGAAAATCTTGCCGAATACATCGACGTATTTTGCGAGCGCAATTATTTCACCCGTGAAGAAATGACCCAAATTCTTGAAGCGGGTGCCAAATACGGCCTCAAGCCGAAAGTTCACGTGAATCAGTTTTCAGTAATGGGCGGTGTTGGTGCAGCCGTTGACCAAAATGCGGTTTCTGTTGACCATCTAGAAGAATTAGACGATGCCGACCTAGCCGCGCTTTCTAATAGCTCTACTGTTGCAACCCTACTGCCTGGCTGTTCGCATTTTTTATCAATCCCATTTGGAAACGCCAGAAAGCTCATGGATGCCAATGCCATATTAGCGCTTGCTAGTGATTTTAATCCCGGATCTTCTCCGAGTTATCATTTAATGCATGTCTTGTCTTTGGCGTGCATCAAAATGAAAATGACACCAGAAGAAGCCATCAATGCACTTACAATTAATGCGGCTGCAGCGCTCGAGCTGAATGAAACGCATGGTCAAATTGCTTTAGGAAGAAAGAGTCCACTGCTGCTGACCAAAGAAGTGCCTTCCCTTGCCTATTTAGCATATGCCTACACTGAAGATCACATTCAAAGGATTTTGATTTAAGTTTTTTTCGCGTCTCAACTTGTGCAAGGAATTGTTTAACTTTGAATCAATGCAGGTAAGAGTTCTCCTCCTTTTCTTAAGTAGCTTCTCCTTTGGCTTTTCCCAACTGATTTTGCCCGAGAAAGAATTACTTTGGGAAATCAGCCATCCGAAATCAAAAGTCAAGTCTTACATTTTTGGCACGCTCCATGCCAACGACCGCTCACTTTTCGACCTATCGGATAGTGTCTATGTGGCATTTGAACAAGCAAAAGTTCTCGTTCTTGAAACGGATATTTATAGGCTTTTCGAAGAAATGGACACCCGAAAAAACCTGCCAGAAACCAGATTTGACGACCAAGGAAAGTCCTATACAAGTTCAGTAGAAAGCTCTGAAACCATTTATGGTTCTGAAGATGGAATGCCCCAATTTCTAGACGCCTATTTTCAAGTCTTAGCGCTTCACGGCAATAAGCAAGTCCTGGCGCTCGAAGCGCTCGAAGATCAATACGCACTCAGCAACGAATTCAAATTGAGTGAAAGAAAAATCATTGATAACGGGATCAACACCTTCACGCAAGAAAAACTGAAAGAACTCTACCTGAAAGGTGACATCGAGGCATTGCAGCGCTTTATGAAATCTAGTTTATCAGTACAAGATCGGCTTTATGACGAAGTGATTGTCAAGCGAAACAAACTCATGCTCGACAAACTTATCGAACTCATCAAAGGCAATACTAGCTTTTTTTGTGCCGTTGGTGCCGGTCATTTAGGTGGTGAAGATGGCCTTATTCAAATGCTCAGAGCAAAAGGATATCGGGTGAGACCTGTACTTTGGTCTGTAGCTGATCAGGCACCCACTGTCAAACGACAACTCAAAAAACCAACTGAATTTGTATTTACAGATGCAAGTTCTGGCTTAATTGCCAAATTTCCAGGCAATCCTTATGTCAAAGAACTTGAAGACGGAACTAAACGAATTGTCTACCGCGAGCTCGGGCAAGGAAACACCTTTGAAATTAACTTACAAGTCCTCGACCCAAATACCTCACAAGAAGAATTAGCCAGCATTTATATCAACCCTCCTACTGGCTCTAACATCACCAAAAAAATTCTCGACGATGGCTCTGTCGTTTTTTACGGGCTTTCCGATACGTATCCGGAGGGGCTAAACTATGTTCAGATTCAATTTGGTGCTGCTCACTTTGTTGTCATTAAATGTTATGGCGGTAATAAATTCATGCACTCTAATCGACCTTTTTCATTTTTTGAAAAAGTGTGGTTTGAATGATCTTTACGCATGAAAGTCCTTGACCAGCTTGCCATAGAAATCTTAACGCGACTCGAGAAAAACCGAGACCTCCACGTTATTCTGCCTTCAGAACGCGCCAAGCGTTACTTATTGAATGCCTTGTTCCGACAAAACAAAGGCCCCATGCTGGCGCCAAATATCCAAACCATTGATCAATGGGTCACTGAATTAAGCCCAAAAAAAATTGTGCACCCAACACGTGTACTCCTGATGCTTTTTGAAGTTTATCAAGAAGTAATAGGCGCTGAAGCACAGCCTTTTGAAGAATTCTTGAGTTGGGGAACCATTTTGTTGTCAGATTTCGATGATGTCGATCGGTACTTAGTCAATGAGCAGCAGCTTTATAAAAATTTGGCCTCCATCAAAGCACTAGAAAGTTGGCAAATTGACGAAGAAAGTTACTCCGCTTCGCAAAAGAAATTCATGGCCTTTTGGGAGCATATTTCTGATTTACATGCTGGCCTAGTTAAAAAGTTAGCCGAAAAAAATGGCTTTACTAAAGCTATGGCCTATCGCTTTTTAGCTGAAAATCTGGCCTTAGTACTTTCAGACCAAACCCACTTTGTTTTTGGAGGGTTTAATGCGCTTAGCGGCGCTGAACAAAGCATTATTCAGTTTTTATTGAAGCGCAAACAAGCAGACTTCTACATTGATTCGGATGCTTATTATTTTGAAAATGCCCACCACGAAGCAGGCGCTTTCCAAAGAAAAAACTTAACGCAGTTCGGTATCAAGGAGGCTCGTTTTCTCCGAAAAGATTTGTCAGCCGCTAACTATCATGTAAAAGTGATTGAGTGCGCTCAGCACATTGGACAAGTGAAGGTCTTGGCCACAGAACTCCAAGCCCTTCAAGTAAAAGATTGGGGTGAAGTTTTAGTGTTATTAGCCGATGAATCGTTAGTGCATGCAGCGCTTCGCCACATTCCGATGAACGTCGGGAAGGCCAATATTACCCTAGGGCTTCCTTTAGAACAAACACCCATCAGAACTTGGGTAGACCTCTGCTTTCAAGTTCAAGAAAACAAAAACAAATTCAAAACAACTGCGCTCTACTACAAAGATTTTCAGCGCTTTTGTCATCATGCCTTTACCAGTTTGTGTCTGGATCACAAAGCACTCCAAGCCTTAAGTGCAGCGGAAAAACAAACGGTCAAGTACAATCGTGTTTTTCAGAATATTGGGCAATTAAATTTACAAGGTGCCAGTCAGCAGCTCATAGAATTGTTAAGCACGCCATGGCAACAAAATTGGCTATTGGCGCTGCAGCAACTCAGACAAATCAATGCCCTATTACTAGAGCTTATTCCGCAAGCCAATGACTTCGAGCATACTGCAATTTTGACTTTTGAACAGACTTGTCGTCAATTTGAAAACCTGTTGACCGATGGTTACCCTACTATGACGCTAGGCAGCTTTAAAAAGCTATTCTATCAGCACTGGACACGCGCCAACTTAGCCTATTTGGGTAATCCTACTTCGGGCTTACAAATCACCGGCCTGCTTGAAACGCGCTTACTCGACTTCGAGCACGTTTATGTACTCGGTATGAATGAAGGCAAGTTACCACCTACAAACCCTGTCCAAAGTATCATTCCAATGGACCTCAGGTCTGCTTTTGGTTTGCCAAGTAACCGCGATAAACAAGGTATTTTTGCTCAACATTTTTACCGCTTGTTGCACGAAGCGCGTCAACTGACCTTTACTTACACGAGTGCAAGTGAAGTGTTGGGAAGCAGTGAAAGAAGTCGTTACCTACTTCAACTCCAAATGGAGTGGTTACAGAACAATCCGAATGTAAAATGGGAAGAGTTCAAATACCAAATACCGAACTCAGAACAAAGCAGCGTGGGTGCTGAATTTGTGAAAACTCCGGCAATTATTGAGCGCATTCAGCAATATTTAGCACAATCCGTTTCGGCATCGGCGCTTAAAAAGTACTTGTCATGCCCACTTGATTTCTATTACCGCTATGTGGTTGAATTTGGCGAAGAAGACGAAGTCGAAGAAGATTTAGCCCAAAACACGTTTGGCTCACTCATCCATAATTGTTTAGAGGCACTTTATTTGCCTTATGCCCAGCGACATAAAAATGGCGACCCTGTGGTTCCGGCACCCGGGCCGCTCACTGAAAAAGCGGTAGCCAAAATGTTGACGCAATATCAAGAAGAACTCAGAAAGCAATTCTTAAAGTACTTTGATCAGAATGAACAACTTTTCAGCAAAGGAAAGAATCGTCTTAGCTTTGAAATGGCGCTTGATCTTACCAAAGAGATTTTGCTCAAAGAGCTAACTTTTGTGAAATCCCTCACGGAGCCCTTATTTATTGAACAGCTCGAAGGACGTTTTGAACTCGATTTGTCTTTTGACATCCATCAACAAACCGTCCCTATCAAATTTGTGGGTTACATTGACCGCATTGACCGTATTGGTGAAAAATACCGTGTCATTGACTACAAATCTGGTAAAGCAGCAGCTCAGGATGTCAAATTCACCGAGAAGAACGATGCCCTGACCAATTTAGCTAAACCAAAACACACCTTGCAATTGAGTTTATATTGCTTATTCTTTCAAGAAAAATTTGGTTTTCTTCCGCAAGAAGCTAGAATTGAGTCCTTGATCAATCGCGATGAAAATTTTGCGCTCAATATTGAAAAGCAGCAGGGGCTGAGTCGGGTACCGGAATTGATCAATGAAGGGCTCACGGCCTTACTTACTGAATTACTCGACCCAACAATCAATTTTGGGCACGATACGGGCTCTAAATATTGCCAGTTTTGTAACTAACAAAAAAAACCTGGAGGTCATCCAGGTTTTTCTGCAAGAAATTAAAACCATGAACAAAGGCTGTTCTTCGAAAAGACGTATGGCCTCTGTAGTTGGTTGCTTAGTACAATTCTAGTTTGAGCGCAGAGCGGTAATCTTTGATTTCTTCTCGGTTGATTTTGTGCTCGGCATTCTTAAGTAAATTCAATAAATAAAGAAGGTTTTCTTGATCTTCGATTTCAATTGGGTATTCGTTACCTTCTTCGTCCTCTTCGTATTGTGCCTCAACATCAAAACACTCGTTTTCAGTGATGAATTCGTAGGTCAAGCGCAGCACCTTAACCACCAATGGGTCTTGTTCGAGCAAGGCCATTTCGCGCAATTCTTTAAGGTCAGCAACTAAAGATGGAGCTGCAATTCCCTTTTTTTCTACTGTTTCAATAATTTGTTCTAGTTTCTGATTGGCGCGCAATGTTTTCATTTCGTATAAATTGAGTGACAAATTTAGTGGATTTCCCGAAATAAACATCGCAGTGTCCGTAACATTCAATGCTAAAAAACATTTCAGTAGCAGGAAAAGTTATTTTTGTTCTATGGATTTATTGTTCCGCGCATTTTCTATTGGCCTTATTTTATCGGTAATGCCAGGACCTGTTTTTTTTGTCTTGATTGAAAACAGCATTACCAAAGGTATTCGCAGTGCGTTGGCTCTAGACCTCGGCGTGCTCATCAGCGACATCGTTTACATCTTGCTCGCTGTTTTATTTGTAGAGCAAATCAATTATTTGCTTTCCGGCAATAACAAGCAACTTTTTGATATTATTGGCGGCTCCATTTTTATCATTTATGGCATTTTCAATTGGTTCAAAAAAACAAAGATGTCCTCTGGCAATGCCGAACTAGCAGAGGTTACAGAAAAATTTCACCTCGCTGAAGGCAAAGATCCAAAAAGAAATATAGGCCTCAGTATAGCTAAGGGTTTCTTGCTCAATTTTGCCAATCCACTCGTCATTTTTTATTGGCTGAGTGTAGCTTCGATTGCAAAAAGAGAAAGCACCGACGATAGCAATAGTATGCTGTTTTTATTTCTAGGCACCATCCTACTTACTTTTTTTAGTTTTGATATTCTCAAAATCTTTACGGCTAAGAAAATTAAAAACTTTGTTAACGAACGCATGCTAAACCTCTTGAATAAAGTTATCGGGGTTTCCTTTGTAGCTTTTGGGCTCTTTTTCATGTTCAGGTTCATGTTTCGCTAAATTCAAAACCCATGAGGTATCTTCTTGTCTTTATTGTACTTTGGAGCAGCGCTCAGGCCCAAGATTATAAAATCTTAAAAGAGAATTTATCGCCAAAAGTCAGACTCTATTGGGATGCACAGAAAAAACATGTTCAGGGGACAGGTTCCTATTACGTTGGCGTAGTAAAACCAACTGTTGATGAAAAGCATGGTAAGTGGCAGTTTTTTACCTATGACGGCGTGCTAGAAGAGGAAGCCAACTACTACCGCAATAGACTACACGGCAAACGCACTTTTTTTTATCCAAATAAACAAATTAAGCAAGAAGCTTATTTCACTTTCAATGTACCCGATTCTACATATAAAGAATATGCTGAGGACGGTAAACTCTTGACTAGAGGTCAATTTGAATTGGGAAGCCCAGTTGGTCGCTGGGAATATTTCTACGCCGATGGTAGTCCAAAATCAGTAGAAGTGGTCAGTAATGACACCATCTATCTGATGGAATATTGGGAGGAACAAATGCCACATAAACAAACCATAAAAAATGGCAATGGCAAAGTTCTGAGTTATTATGTGGATGGCGTAGTTAAGGAATCCTATACTTTTCAAAACGGATTAAAAACAGGACCATTCGAGGAAAGAACGGCCAATGGCGTGTTGTCTGTCGCGGGCGCTTTTGTCAATGGTAAAAAAGACGGTATTTGGGAGTTCTACACTTATAACGCCGTACTCGAAAAACGCGTAGGATATGCGCTCGATTCACTAGATGGCGAATACCTTGTAATGCTCTCTGAAAAAGACACCTTGACCTTCGGTAACTATAAAAAAGGTCAAAAAACCGGTTCTTGGATTTGGTTTAACGAAAATGCAGTTCTAGATATGACTGGCTATTTTATTGAAGGCAAACAAGATAGCATTTGGCACTATTATTTTCCGAATGGCCAACTCTCCTATGTAGCTGAATTTGAAAAAGACCTGCGTACCGGAAACTGGACCTATTATTATCCGAACGGTGCCTTGTATAGAACAGGAAGTTATTTATTAGATCAAAAGCATGGCGAATGGCAAACATGGTATGAAGACTCTACGCTTCTTATGAGTGGCCGTTATGAAAATGGTTTGGAGGAAGGCGAATGGAAAAATTACTGGGAAAACGGGCGCATCAAAAACAAGTCTACGTTTCATGCCGGAAAATTAAATGGCTCATGGGTTTCCTACACACCCGATGGAAACACTAGTTTAAAAGGGAATTACAAGGACGGTCTAAAGTTCGGTGAATGGCTATCGTACTATTCAAATGGCAGACTTAAGGAAAAGCAACATTATAAAATCATTGCGCAAAAAAATATTTCCGAAGGGCTCAATAGAATGGGTTTCAAAGAAAATGTAAGTGAATTTCATGGCTCATTTGAAGCTTATTCGCATATAGATTTTCAACTCAAAGAAATAGGCAAATACAAAAACGGGCAAAAGCATGGTACCTGGACAAACTATTACCCAGGAGGCGTGGTGCCGACAATAGTTGCTCAGTATCAAAATGGGCAACTAGATGGAATTTTCCGACAATATGACCGCTACGGGCACTTAGTCTATGAAATCAGCTATAAAAACGGGCTCAAACACGGTGATTTCATTGCGTTTAATGAGAACGGCAAGATCGTGAGTAGGAAACTCTTCAGAAACGGCGAAGAAGTTGGCAGACAAGAAAAAGACGGCTTTATGCCTGAGCGCTAGCCTCGGCAGTCCACTGCTCTATTAAACAGGTCAACTCAATAAAATCTTCCACACTTAATTTTTCAGGACGCTGGCTCTCAAATTTTGCTGGTAAAGGATGGTCCTTAAGAAGTTGCCTTAAAGAATTTCGTAGGGTTTTTCGACGCTGATTGAAAGCCATCTTAACCACATGAAAATAAAGTTTTTCATCGCAAGGCAGGGCGTCTCTTTCATTGCGTACACAACGAATCACGCCACTTTTTACTTTTGGCGGTGGTATGAAAACATGCTCGTCAACAGTGAAGCAATAATGGATATCATAAAACGTCTGAAGCAGCACACTGATAATGCCATATTCTTTAGATCCAGGACCTTGCGCTACTCGGACAGCCACCTCTTTTTGAAACATTCCCATAATTTGCGGAACCTGATTGCGGTACTCGAGACACTTAAACAAGATCTGAGAAGAAATATTATACGGGAAATTGCCAACTACAATAAAGGAATCCTCACCAAAAAGTTCTTCGGGGCGCAAACGCAAGAAATCTCCAAACAATATACGCTCAGCGTGCGCGGGGTAATGTGCCCTGAGGTAGTCGATAGACTCAATATCTACATCAAGTAACCAAAGATCAATTTCCGGAATTTCCCACAGGTACTTACTTAGAGCACCCATACCTGGGCCTATTTCAAGCACTTTTCTGGTGTCGTTGGTCCAGATCACTTGCTTCGCAATTTTCTGGCAGGTACCCGCGTCTTTTAAAAAGTGTTGGCCTAATTGTTTTTTTGGTTTAACACTCATTTCTTAAAAGACTTAACAACAGACAACGTGGTTCTAAATGCTGCAAATTTTCCTGAAAAGCGATCGGTATGATCTTTTTGAAGTGCGGGTGCAAAGTTCGCCTGATAATGATCCAGCGTTTCCTGATCCGGGGCTAAATATAATACAGCATAAGTTTTACCGCCGTCCTCTTCTCCGTTCACCCTTGACAATTTACATTCTTCAAAGCAGGCTGTTTGCATGACGGCAGGAATATGCTCTTCTTGCATCCAATTTAGCCATTCTTGTTCAACAGCAGCGTCTATACTTACCGTAACGTTATATAATACCATACAACAAAGGTACTGAAAGCCTTTGACGAAGAAAAATGGCGAGGTGTACGTAAATTCACCAAATATTCAAGTAAATAAATAGTACTTTTACTTCAGCATAAAAATCAAAAGCTATGAAAAAACTCATTCTATCTTCTTTATTTACAATTGTTTACTTTGCGTCCTATGCACAGTCTTGTACACCTGGGGCAAACTTTGTTGACTCTACTTATGGTGTTTGGCCAGATACCACCCAGAACTTTCCACAGGCAGACCCTAATGTATTTTACTCTACCGATTTGAACTTTAAAGTTCCAGATTCCGTAACTCCTGCTATAGACCCAAGCGGTGCATTTGTGGGTTCAACTATTCAGCAGTTTACCGTTTCAAATGTTATTGGCTTACCTCCAGGTTTTGACTACGCTTGTAACGTGAGCAATTGTACCTACCTAGGTGGCGGCAATGGTTGCGCTAATATCTACGGTACAACCGATACCATTGGTGTTTTCCCAATTTCAATTGAGGTTACGGCTACTGTATTAATTGTACTCCTTCCTGGTTTACCTCCAACACCTGTTACTCAGACAGTATCATTTGATGGTTACCAAATTTTAGTCGGTACCAATGGAAAAATTGAAGCTGTACTCGCGCCACTTTCTATTGTTCCGAATCCAGCAACGGCGCAAGTTGCCGTAAGTGGATATTCACCATCCTCTGAAACGACCATTAGCATTCAAGATCTTTCAGGTAAGGTACTTGAAAACAAGGCTGCCAATCAGCTTGATACAACATTTAACATTGCTGACTTGAAAAGCGGAACTTACATGATTGTCGTGAAAGATCAGTTTGGATCAAGAACTGAAAAATTCGTCAAGCTCTAATAAAAATTGCTTTGAATCCATTTCAAACAAAAATAAAAGAGGGGGCGTTCGCCCCCTCTTTTTGTTTCTAATAGTTCCAAGGATTCACTTGTATAAGCCGCGCTCATCGATGTATTTCAAAACCTTTTCAGTAAGTAAAAAACTGCAATCTTGTTGTTTGGCCAGCATGGTTCTGATCATGCTTGCACTCACACTAAGTACAGGCACCTCATTGATCAGGTGAATATGAGGATGTGAAATCTGAGGGCTTTCTTGTGGTGCTTCATTTTCAACGTAGGCTCTTGGGTAAACATAAACATGGTGCTTCGCCAATATTTGCTCCCAGTTGAACCATTTATGAAAACTGCGCAAGTTATCAGCTCCCATGAGTAAACTAAAGGTATGCTGAGGATATTTCTCTACAAAATGAGTAAGTGTCGAAATGGTATAATTTGGTTTTGGCAAATGAAATTCTAGGTCACTCACTTGCAAAAGCGGATGATCTTCTGTTGCTTCCTTAGCCATATCTAGACGGATATAATCGGCTAACAAACTCTCTTTATTTTTATGCGGATTTTGCGGCGTTACCACCAACCAAACTTGGTCAATTTCTTCAGTTTGTGCCATATAATTGGCAATAATCAAGTGCCCCACGTGAATGGGGTTGAAAGTGCCAAAATATAAACCAATCCTCATTAATCTAAAAATTGCTTGATTTGTTTGGCAACCTGTTCAATGGCTAAATTGAGGTCATCATTAACTACAACCACATCAAATTCAGGAGCCCTATTAATTTCTTCCTCGGCTTTTGCCAAACGCATTTGAATTTTATCTTCAGCATCAGTCTGACGCTTTCGCAAGCGTTCAGCAAGCACAGCAATACTTGGCGGTTGAATAAAAATCGACAAACACTGTTCAGCCAACAATTCTTTGATGCGCAAACCACCAACGACATCGACATCAAAGACCACTATCTGACCCGCTGCCCAAATTCTTTCTAATTCTTCATTGAGTGTTCCGTAGAACATGCCTGTGTAAACCTCTTCCCACTCAAAAAAAGCACCAGCAGCGATTTTTTCTTTAAAACTATCAGGGCTTAAAAAGTAGTAATGGACAGCATCTTGCTCTTCTCCTCGAGGCGGCCTTGAACAAGCTGAAATTGAAAAAGCTAACGACGGATTTTGAGCCAATAAGGCCTTCACAATGGTTGATTTACCGGCTCCGGAAGGCGCTGAAATTACGATGCTTTTTCGTGAGTTCATACTAGAGCGAATTGAGCACTTGTTCTTTAATTTTCTCGAGGTGATCTTTCATATCGACCACTTTGCGTTGGATTTCGGCATGATTACATTTGCTGCCTAATGTGTTGATTTCACGACCCATTTCTTGAGCAATGAATCCTAACTTTTTACCCGATGCCTCTTGCTGCATAGTTTCAACAAAATAATTGAGGTGCTGCAGCAAGCGTTGCTTTTCTTCGGAAATATCTAATTTTTCTACATAAAAGATCATTTCTTGCTCCAGACGATTCACGTCTATACGGGCTTCATCAATACTGGCAAGACCTTTTTGAATGCGCTCCTTCACTTGGTTAACACGCTCTTGTTCAAATGGCGCAATGGCGTCAAGATTGGTTTTAATCGCTTCAATATTTGAAACTAAATCTTGGGCTAGGGCCTTTCCTTCTTGCTTTCTGAATAACTGAAGTTGTCCGGCAGCCTCTTTGACAAGTTTCAGCACAAACTCCATTTCTGCATCGGTAAGCGCTTCGTGTTGAACCGCTAAAACATCAGGCATTTTCAGCACCAAAGAGAGGTAATCTTGGGTTTGGCTGTCCCAAGTATTATTGAGGGCTTTAAGCGCTTCAAAATACTGGGTGGCTAATTCTGTATTGATCAGGTTACTTACTGCCTGGTTTTGGCTTTCAATATAAATACCGAGGTCCATCTTACCGCGAAGCAGTAAATCAGAAACAATGCGTCTGATTTCGGTATCCATATCTCGATAGGCAGAAGGTATTTTGAGATTAAGGTCGAGTCCTTTGGAATTCAAGGATCTTACCTCAATAGAAATCTTTTTGTCTTGAAATTGGCCATTGGCTTTGCCAAATCCGGTCATGGATTGCAGGGCCGATTTCGAAATATCGTATTTATTCATCATCTAATAGTAAATCGGCATCAATGCCTTCATTTTGCTCCTTTACAAACCAAGCAATTTCACTCATGATTTGTGCTTTTTGATCGGTTTGTGGCGCCTTTTCCTCTAAATACTCTTTGAGCAATAACTGCGCTTCAAGTAACTGGGCTTCTTCAAAAGGGCCACTCATGTTTTCAAGAATGGTCAGACAATCAAGGGCTTCAAGGTAGTCTCCTTGAGAAGCAAGCATTACAAAAAATGGCAAATGCTCATCAAATGGTAATTTTGAATTCCAAATAGCAGACAACACCAGCTTTCTGGTATCAGCATCTGTTTCGTTTTCTAGAAAATCAATAAATGCATCAACTGCTGTGGAATCTAATATATCTGACAAGAAGCCAACGATAAGCTGTTGTTTGCTGCGCTCCGCTCCTTTCAAAGATTCAAAAACAGCATTCAAATGCTGCGCCTTGCCTTTCTCTCTGAGATAATTCAAAGCTTCAGTGACCGACGAAACATCTTGCAAAGCTAGTTTTTGCAACATTTCTATGCTTTTCGCATCGCTTTTTTTGGCTGTACTCATGGAGCAAAGTTAAGGAATTCAAGTGCCATTTACTGAAAAGCGAGCCGCTTACTGTTACTTTATACAAAGTTTAGTGTTTATAAAATCAAGAAATTGGCCAAATCTCTGCCATAATTCCATTCATCTTTGTAAAAATGACTGAACTCATGAAAAAAACTTTAGCCCTATCCTTACTTTGCAGTGTCTTGTTCACAGCATGTGTGCCTTCTAAGAAATACAACGAACTCTTGGAGCGCGAAAAAAGCTGCAGCGAAGAATTAGCGAAGTACAAAAAAAGTAGTACGGATTACGAAGTGCTTTCAAAAGACCTACAGTCTAAATACGATCTTGCAGCCAAGGAGGTGAGCCGTTTACGTGGCGACACCAATCAATTGGGCAATCAAATACGTTTACTCAGCCGCGAACAAGCTACGCTTGAAGCGCAATACGAAACACTAGAGAACTCTTTTGACAAATTAAAGAACCTCAGCGCTAAAGAAACGGCAACGCTACAAACTGAACTTGAGGCGAAAACCCGTGAGCTTCAAAGAAAGGAAGATGCACTATTGAAACTCGATGAAGAACTCAAAGTGAAGCAAGCACTTCTTGTTGAACGCGAAAAACGCGTGAATGAACTCGAAGAAGCAATCAGAAAGAAAGATGCAAAAATTCAGCTCTTGAAAGCAAGAGTAGCAAATGCCCTTAGAAACTTTGAAAATCAGGGTCTCACAGTCGTTCAAAAAAATGGAAAAATTTACGTGAGTCTTGAAGCTAAACTGTTGTTCAATTCTGGCTCTACAAAAGTAGAAGAGGAGGGTAAAGCTGCACTCGTAGAACTTGCAAGAGTTCTTGAAACAGAACGCGATCTTGAAATTGTGGTTGAAGGACACACCGATACCGACAAACTAACTAGCAGTGTTTCTCCAAAAAACAACTGGGAACTTTCTGTACTCAGAGCAACTTCTGTTGTAGAACTCATGTTGGCTAATTCTAGCATGGCACCAACGCAAATTATGGCTGCAGGCCGCGGCGAATTTCATCCGGTTGACCCTAATGACAAAGCAAAGAACCGCAGAATTGAAATTATTATTTCGCCAAACCTCAACGAATTGTTTGAAATTATTTCAAACGATTAGTTTAGCGAATGACATTGACATGGCCTGAAAGGTCTTTGTAAATGCCTTTTTCGATTTCATAGACCAAATACCATGTGTAGGTTCCCACTTGCACTGGTAGCCCTTCATAGGTGCCGTCCCAAACAAAGTTGAGATTTGTTGAACTGAACACTTCTTCACCCCAACGATTGAATATATAGAACCTTGCACTCATGAGGCCAATAAAGCGACCAAAGAAGTAGTCGTTGAGCCCATCGGCATCAGGTGTAAAAGAATTGGGTAAGTAAATATAGCGCTCAGGAGCGATCGTGATCCATTTCGAAATGCTGTCAATACAACCTTTTTGGTCAGTGGCAATGAGCGTAATCTCATAGGGGCCAGGTTGTAAATAAGTGTGGTTCGGATGTACTAAAAAAGAAGTGGAGCCATCGCCAAACTCCCAAGTGTATGTCCAGGCATTTTGGGACGCATTTTCAAATTGCACAAGCAAACCCTGCATAGGTTCTTCAGTAACAAAATAGAAATTTGCCTGTGGCTTCACCACTTGGACATAAGCAACTGCCCCAACCGAAAAGGTTTGACATTCGTCACTGACCTGCACAAAATAAGCTGTTGAAGTCGAAGGGTTCACGGTAATTGTTTGGGTTGTCGCCTGATTGGACCACAAATAATAATAAGACCCATAACCCCCTGTTGCACTCACACTAAGTGTAACGGTATCGGCTGGACAAATCTCAAATGGGCCATTCGTTTGCGCAATGAGTGGCGGGCTCAGTATTGTGTATAAAATTGAATCTTGGGCAGATGTGCCACAGTTATCAGTGACTACAACTTGATAAGTAGTGCTAGAACCAGGATTGGCTAATATAGAATCAGTGACACCTACTGTAGCATTATTTACTGTCCAAACATAAGTGTACTGACCAGCGCCTCCGGTTGCTGAAACCCCAAGCATGGTTTCTATATAGGGACAAATTTCAGTGAGGTCCGGACTCATTTGCAAACTCAGTGGTTGGAATACGGGAACCACTACATCAATTGTGTCATAAGCTGGGCCACTGCCGCAAGCATCTGTGACAGATACCCAAATTGAAGTGGTGGTAGTAGGTGTAAATGTAAAAGTTTGGCCCGTTTGGCCATTACTCCAGGCATAGGTTAGCGGTTGTACACCACCAAGTACAGCACAATTTATTGTGACAGGGTCGCCTGGACATACTACTAAATTGCTACTGAGCGTGACCTCCATTGGTTGATTGTCTTGAATGAAGAGTTCAAGTACCAAAGGAGTAATATTTCCGCAAGGGTCAGCGATAGGAAAAGTAAGCGTCAAAGTTTCAAGCCCTTCAATTTGAGCATCTATGGCCGTCTGAATATTAAAACTTACAGTTGTTTGACCCGCCTGAAAAGTAACGGAGGCAGGCACACCAGAAAAATCTTGGCCGTTGGTGGCTGTACCTGAAAGTTGAACGGGAATGGTTAGGGTCTGATTAAGATTGGTCTGTCTTTCAAGGGTGACCTCAGCACTGACACAACCCTCAGCCATCCAAGCTGGATTTGCAAATACTTGCTGTGACAACGTGTAGTCAATTTCAACAGGCGTTAAGGTAGATAACGAATTGGCTTCTAGAAAAATACCTGAATCCCATTGACCATCACCGACATCTGCAATTGCTATAATGAGGTGATATGTTTGACCGCATTGCACTTGCGATACAGCCTCTAGCACTTTTGTGAAACCATCATATTGAATGTATTGTGCACTCTGGTTATAAGGTGCTGTGTTGCCATCCCCGTTATTGACGAAATAAAAAGGGTTAGTGATGGCATTTACATTATTGATCGAGACTACAGCTCCATTGGGTAATTTGGCCATATTTTGAAAACCGCTGATGCCGGGCCCAGAGATGAAGAATCCAAAAACATCATTGTAGGTAGTGTTATTTGGTGGGGCAAACTCTGGATATTCGTCAGAGCCAAAAACGTACTTAAAACGAATGGTATCGGCGTACGGCACAAAGTCAAATTCTAAAATCGCAGCATTATAGGTTTGGGTGCCGCCTATGACCTGAGAAAGCAAAGGGAAACCTCCCATGCTGTTATCGATACCCGAACTAGGTTGGTCATTGGGGCCATGCGGCCCATCACCGTTGGGTAAGGTTGTTCCCGTGGTCATGACAATACCACTGCTGATACCGAGATTGGTGTTGGCCGCAGTAAATTGACCAATGGCTACTGGGCTACCGTTGTAAGTTACATTTGAAACCGTAACACCATTTCCGAGGAGGATGTTTTGAACCAAACCCTGCGGATTCAAGGAATTATTGGTAACGAGCTGTGCCCTTAACGCTGAGAACAGAGCAAGACTGAAAAGTATAAAGAAGATATTCTTTTGGCGAAGCATCTCAATAACTACGTAAATTCTCAGAATTCGTTGTCTAAAACGGCACTTTTTTACATAAAAAAAGGATGCCGAAGCATCCTTTTCAAGTATTGTGCCAAACTTGGCTTATTTTTTATCAAATAATGGCTTTAAAACATACCAAGCTAGGAATGGAAAAAAATGCATCGGCATAGCGTATCCATAAAAGATAAACTGGTGGAGTTCGCTAGAATTATCTGTGAAGGTAAAGCCTAAAACACCGATCAAACTTGCCGTACTAATTCCGGCAAAAATGAGAGCAAAAATGAACTCGCCAAAAGATGGAATAAATTTAGTGAGTAGCCAATGCCCAAGTGTGGCAAAAATGGTGCCGACTAAACAAGAGATAAAGATAGCAGGCGTCGGAACTACATTTGAATAATCTTCAAATAATTGTTGTTCAAATTGTTCTCCGTAAAAATAGGAAACCCCTCCTGCCAACAGACCTGAGGCTAAGGCCCAAATTACTTTTTTTACCATTTTTTATTTTTTTATTACTGGAATAGTTGCCGTGATTTTAATGTTGTCAGCGACACCGGCGTTTTTCTTTCCGACACCAAAATCGTTGCGATTCACACTAAATTTAGCAATAAAAGTACCTTTTGTGCCTTTTTTTGTAAAAGTAAATGGAATGGTAACCTCTTTGGATTCGCCTTTGATTTGTAGTTTACCGATCGCTTTGTAACCTTCAGGAGTCTTTTCAATACGGCTCGAATTGAATTCGATATATGGGTATTTCTCGGCATCAAACCACTCCTCTGCACGTGCATGCTTGTTTTGCAAGCCATTCCCTGTGTTGATCGACGCAACCTTGATTTTAAAACTCAATTTTGATTGCGCAAGGTTCGCTTCATTAAAAACAAGCGAGGTTGCTGTTAACTCATCAAAATTTCCGCTTACATCGGGGTTGCTAAATACGACCTTATAACCTTCAGCAATTTTGTATTGCTGTGCGGTTGAAGAAAGTGCAAGACTAACGAAAAAGAAGAACAGTAATTTTTTCATAGAAATTAGTTTTTAACTACTTCTAGGTCTGCTTGTAATTTCACTTCGTCAGATAGGCCTGGGCTAACCTGACCCATTCCAAACTCTGATCTTTTTACAACACCACTAACTTGTAAACCTGCTACTGCAGCACCTTGGTAATTTTTGCTGTTACCAGTATGAACACCATTGAAAACAACTTTCTTAGTGGTACCGTGCATGGTTAATTCACCTTCGATAGCGTAAGTTCCTTTTGTTTTTGTTTCTTTTACAGATGTGCTTTTAAAGCTGATCGCAGGGAATTTATCTGCATCAAAACAATCTGCTGTGCGCAAGTGGTTGTCACGTGCTTCAATACCTGTGTTAACTGATCCTGCTTCTGCATTTAAAGTGATGGTTGCACCGTTGAAATCGTCGTTTGGAGTAGAGACTTCCATAGTGAACTTTGTAAAGTTTCCGTGAACTTGTGTGATGCCGTTATGAGTTACTGTGAAACCCAAACGCGAATGTGCGCCATCCAAAGACCAAAGACCTGCAGAAGTTGCAACAAATGAAAACAAGGCAAATGCGCCTAATAAACCGACAAATAAATTTTTCATGTTTTTAAATTTTAGTGATTAATAGATAAACAAAATTAATGCTGCAAAGTTGCGTGCTATTGCACAAAATTCTGTTGATGTAGGTCAAGGAATTCAGTTATGCCTCGTTTTGTAACGCTTGTAGCTTTTCAAAGGCATCTTTAATGTGGCGTATAGGCTCAATGACAAGTCGGAGTTTGTCGTCTTTTTGTACCAAACGATAGCCACTCTGCTTTGCCAAGATGTTTTGTAAAAGTGCCTGAAACTGTTGTGTTTCATAAAACGGTGACTGCGGATTCGAGATAAAATGCCCTACTAACTTTTCAGACTTCAGCACCAATCTTTCAAGCCCCATCGATTCAGCTAACCAACGCAACTCAAAAGAAAACAAGAGTTCTTTGACTTCTTTTGGGAGCGGACCAAAGCGATCTATGAGCTGTTCGCTAAATTGTGCAAGTTCTGCTTTGTCTTTGAGGTTATCCATGGCCTGATACAAACTAAGACGCTCGGCAACCTGATTTACGTACTGATCAGGGATGCGCACCTCCATGTCAGTCTCAAAAATGCAATCTTGTACAAAACCATTGAATTGATCACTCACGCGTTCTTCAAATAACTCTTTGTATTCGTGCTCGCGGAGCTCTTGCATGGCCTCGTTGAGAATTTTCTGATACATTTCAAAGCCAATCTCTGCAATGAAGCCACTTTGCTCGCCTCCAAGCATATTGCCGGCACCGCGAATGTCGAGGTCTTTCATGGCAATGTTAAAGCCCGAACCAAGGTCAGAAAACTGAACCAAAGCCTCGAGGCGTTTTCTGGCTTCGGAGGTCATGATGCTAAATTTAGGAGCGATCAAATAACAGAATCCTTTTTTGTTACTGCGACCTACTCTTCCTCTGAGCTGATGGAGGTCACTCAGGCCAAACTGATGGGCGTCATTGATGATGATGGTATTGGCATTAGAGATGTCTATACCAGACTCAATGATGGTAGTGGCGAGTAAAACATCATAGGCACCTTCAATGAAATCCATCATGACTTTTTCAAGCTGCTTGCCGTCCATTTGACCGTGCCCAATTCCGACGCGTACACCTGGGCACAAGCGTTGTATCATGCCAGAGAGTTCTTTGATGTTAGAAAGTCTGTTATTGACAAAGAAAACCTGCCCACCCCTTCCCATTTCATAGGCAATGGCATCTCGGATTTGTTCTTCGTTGAAGGAAATGATTTCAGTGAGAACGGGCTGGCGATTTGGAGGAGGTGTATTGATGATGCTGAGATCTCGGGCGCCCATCAAAGAGAATTGTAAAGTTCTTGGGATCGGCGTAGCCGTTAGTGTGAGTGTATCAACTGTGGCCCGAAGTGTTTTGAGTTTGTCTTTGACGGCAACTCCAAACTTTTGCTCTTCATCGATGATCATGAGGCCGAGGTCTTTGAACTTGACGCGTTCAGCCACTAAAGCATGGGTGCCAATCAAGATATCAATTTGGCCGGCCGCCAATTTCTTTAATGTCTCAGTGATTTCTTTAGCCGACTTAAAGCGATTGATATAATCGATATTCACAGGAAAGCCGGCCAAGCGGCTTTTAAAGCTGCGGTAATGTTGCAAAGAAAGAATGGTGGTCGGCACCAACACAGCTACTTGTTTGGAGTCAGTTACTGCTTTAAAAGCCGCCCGAATCGCGACTTCAGTTTTTCCAAAACCTACGTCACCACACACCAAGCGATCCATGGGCCTTGCGGCTTCCATATCTCGTTTGATATCTTGAGTCGCTTTGAATTGATCAGGCGTATCTTCAAACATAAACGATGCTTCTAGCTCGTTTTGCAAATAGCTATCTGGTGCAAACGCAAAGCCCGGATTACTACGCCGCTGGGCATATAGTTTGATCAAATCAAAAGCCAGTTCTTTGATTTTCTTTTTGGTCTTGTTTTTTAGGTTAGACCAAGCCTGAGTACCTAATTTATTGAGTGTAGGTGCACTGCCCTCTTTGCCAGTAAATTTCGATATGCGGTGTAATGAGTGAATCCCGACATACAAGACATCGCCGTCTTTATAAACCAAACGAATTGCTTCTTGTGGTTTACCATTCACATCAATGGTTTCTAGACCTGAAAACTGGCCCACACCGTGATCAATATGGGTAACGTAGTCGCCTTTTTGAAGCTGATAAATTTCTTTGAGTGTCAGGGCTTGTTTGGCTTGCTTGAAACCTTCTTTGAGTCTGAAACGATGATAACGCTCAAATAACTGATGGTCAGTGTAGCAAACCAACTTGAGCTCAGGGCAGATAAAACCTTCGTGCAAGGCAATTGGAAGTGCGCTGAATTCACCTTCTTCACCAATATCTTTGAAAATCTGATAAAGGCGTTCAATTTGTTGGGGCTGATTCGAAAAAATGAGGTTTTTAAAACCAGCTGCTTTTCTGGCTTTAAGGTCTGCATTTAATCTTTCGAAATCTTTATTGAAACTTGGTTGCGGAATGGTATCAAATAATTCTTGATGACTTGCTTTGAAATGATATACAGGGCCATATTCAACCAAACGGTGTTTGTCAATGTATTCTTGCCACTCGAGATGAGAAAGATAGCGTTCGTTCGGTAGCGCATGCTTGACTGGCGTATCGATCTTGGCATGAATTTCAACAGCTTTCTCGTATTCTTTTTTGATGATTTCTTGGGTGCGCTCGGCATCTGAAAGCCAGACTATAGCCTTTTGACCGACAAAGCCCAACATATTCTCCTGAATTTCGATACTCAGGCCTGTTTGAATGTTCGGGATGACATTAAAAAAGTGATGACTTGCAATAGACAACTGATTGGCTGCATCAAACGTGCGGATGCTTTCAATTTCATCGCCAAAAAATTCAATGCGAAATGGATGCTCATTGGCAAAAGAAAACACATCAAGAATTCCACCTCGGATGGAAAATTGACCTGGTTCATATACAAAATCGACGCGTTCAAACTGATATTCGAGCAAGAGTTCGTTTAAAAAATCGGTGCTGTATTGTTTGCCGATTTCTAAGCGCATGGTATGCTTGACCAAGTTCTTTTTGCTCGGAATTTTCTCAAAAAGTGCCTCCGGGTAAGTGACAATCCAGGCGTTTTTGTGCTCACTTAGTCTTTCGAGCACCTCAGCGCGCGTGACCACATTGGCGTTGTCTGTTTGCTCTTGTTGGTAGGGAACGCGGTAAGAAGCTGGATAAAAAAACAAACGTTTATCTGAAGGAAAAAGCCCCTCAAGATCATTGAGAAAATAGGCCGCTTCTTCTTTATCGGCGAGTACGAAAAGGTGAACCCCCGGCACTTGTTGGGCAACTGAAGCACTCATGAGTGCTTTTGACGAACCCACTAAACCCTTCCAATGCAACTTAGCTGCCTGGTCTTGTAAATGTGCGGCACTGCGATCCAAGGCAGGATGTTTGGCAAGCTCTTTGATGAATGTGGCAAGTTCCATAGGGGTTTGCAAAATTAACGAAACTAATTCCTTGGTCGAAAAAAATGTGACGAATTCAGGTACTAAACGTTTGAAATAACAATTCAGTGTGAATATCTCCAAGAATTACCAAGTGAGCACCACTTGTCTTTGACTAATTTTATCGAACTAAAATAGACAGCAATTATGAAGTTTTCCATGAAATTCACCTTAGCACTAGCCTTTTTTTCTAGCTCCAATTTTCTTTTCGGCCAAGCAGACTCTACTGCTCAGGCTGCAGGTTTCAAAACAGTTGAAGAAATTTCTGCCATCGACTTTTTAATGAAGGGTGGTGTTTTCCTCATCCCTATTGTCTTGCTTTTATTCTATACAACTTATATTGCCGTTGAGCGCTTTTTGTATATCCGTCGCATGACCAAGCAAAATATGTTCTTAATGAGCGAACTCCAAACACAATTGAATTCAGGTAATATGACCGGCGCGCTAGATGTAGCAAATCGCGATCAAACTGCATTTGGTTCAGTTGTAAAAGAAGGTGTACAATCTATCGGGCGCCCGATTCCGCAAATTGAAGCCAACATGGAAAAAGTTGCCAATATTGAAATTGGTAAAATGGAAAAAAATATCAATCACCTTGGTCTGATCGCGGGTATCGCGCCAACACTTGGTTTTATCGGTACCATTTCTGGGGTAATTAAAATTTTCTACAGCATCTCCATTTCAGAAAACGTTTCTATCGGAAACATCTCTGGAGGTCTTTACGAAAAAATGATTTCATCTGGTTCAGGACTTGTTGTGGGAATTATTGCTTTTACTGCTTACCACCTCTTGAATGGCATCATTGATAATTACGCTTTAGCGATTCAAAAAATCAATTTAGAATTTGTAAAATTAATCCGCCCGAGCGATGCCAATAAAGCGTAACCGTAGGTTTCATGCCGAAGTTGCAACCTCGGCCCTGAGCGACATCATGTTCTTCTTGTTGTTGTTCTTTTTGATCATCTCTACCTTGGCCAACCCGAACGTTATTAAAGTTCCATTGCCAAAGTCTGACGCGAACGAAAAGACACAAAAGCAGCACGTAACGCTCACCGTTAAGTTTGATGAAAATCAGCAGCGTCATTTCTATGTCGATAACGACGAAGTAGGCCTTAACCAATTAGAAGGTATTTTAGTCGCTGAGACCAAAAAAATTGGCGACAACACAGTTATCATTCGTCTGCCTTTTGACGCCCAAGTTCAGGAGCTTGTTGACCTATTAAAAATCGGTATGCTCAACGATCTCAAGATGATTATTGCCACTAAAGAAGGCTAACCAAGTTTACTAAGAAGGAAATGGACCAATTACAATTAGATTATTTAGAAGCTAAACAAGATGCGCGCAAATCTCTGATTTACAGCACAATTTGGCTTCTTTTCTTATTGCTCATCTCTTTCATTATTAAGTTTGATGCGCGTCAAGATGCATTAGTTGATACGCCACCTCTGCGTTCTGACGAAGTGATTGAAGAATTTCAAATTGATAACGTTACCCTTGACGATGTCTCTGGCGGAAGCCGAGGTGGAGGAACTCCTGGGGCAGGGCGCATTGCGCCCCCTGCCGAACAAACAGAAAGAGTTGCTACTGCAGCACAAAGCGATTTCACACACAATAGCGGCAATTCAGACAACCATAATTCTGCCAACGGCACCAATGCCAGCTCTACCACCACACGTTCTACCAACTATTTTGGTAGCGGCGGAAGTGGTCGTGGCGACGGTTCGGGCAACGGGCCTTTTGGTGGGCCAGGAACTGGAGTCGAAGGTGATGGGCAAGGTACGGGCAGAGGCTCAGGTAAAGGTCGGGTAAGGCTAAATAATGTGAGTCTTCCGAAATACGAACTCGATTTTGAGTGTCGAATTATGTTCAGATTACAGGTTAATGAAGATGGACAAGTTGTGGGTGTAAGTACTGTTAAGTCTGTAACTACTTGTGTTGAAGACCGCATCATTAACGACCTAAAGGAACGTATTAAGCGTGAAGTAAAATGCAATAAAGATCCGGGAGCCCCGATTGTTACAATGGATTACACCATCCGTTTGACACCAAAGGGTTAAAGGGCTTAGTTACCCATCGCTTTTTCAACCATTTTCTTGGAGCCAATATAGAAACCTACTCTTTGATGGAGTTGACTTGGCTTGATATCTAAGATTCTTTGTTGGCCATCTGTGGCTAAACCTCCCGCTTGCTCTGCAATAAAAGCCAACGGATTACATTCATACAACAGACGCAAACGACCTTGGGGTGCAGACGGAACTGTCGGATAAATATAGATGCCACCTTTAATAAGATTGCGGTGGAAATCGGCAACTAAAGAACCAATATAACGACCAGAGTATGGTTTGCCGGTTTGATTTTTATCGGATTGACAGAAGTCTAGGTAAGCACGCAAAGTAGGGTCGAAATCTTGTAAATTGCCTTCGTTGATAGAATACAACCTGCCCTCTTCTGGCATCTTCATGTCTGGGTGTGACAAGAAAAATTCCCCTACAGCTGGATCTAGCGTAAAGCCATTGACACCTTTACCTGTAGAATAGACCAAGATGGTTGACGAGCCATATAAAACATAGCCCGCAGCAACCTGTTGGTCACCCGTTTGAAGCATGTCGGCTAAAGTGGCTGGTGTGCCGATTGGTGAAATGCGGCGATAAATAGAAAAAATGGTGCCGATAGACACATTGACATCAATGTTTGAAGAACCATCTAGCGGATCAAACAAAACAACGTAGTTTCCTTTTTGGGCTGATGCTGAACTGAAAGCAACGAAGTCGTCGTTTTCTTCTGAGGCAATGCCACATACTTCGCCACCGTTTTCAAAAGCCCTGATAAAGGCTTCATCGGCTACGACATCTAGTTTTTGTTGCTCTTCGCCTTGAACATTTTGCCCTCCTTGTGCTCCTAATATGTGGTCGACAAGGCCAGCTTTTCTGACGTCATTGGAAACAATTTTGGCCGCTAAAGCGATATCGCTTAAGAGCCTTGATAATTCGCCGCTAGCAAAAGGAAAATCTTTTTGCTTGGCAACGATAAATTCATGTAAGGTGGTCAGTTTCGACATGCTTACATCGAGAACATGTTGCTGTAGTCGGTACCGAGATGAATCGGATTGACAATAAGCGTAGGAATAAGTGCATCATTGGTAATGATGTACTGCTCATGGCTTGCGGTAAGTGCGTTGAATAGATTGTTGCGGTTGAGGTTCATAATGGCAATGAGGTCTGCATCAACGCTTACCGCATATTTGACAACTTCTTTGTCAAAACCTGAACTAGGCACAACAGCACTAGTCATTTCGATGCCCCGATCTTTAAAGAAACTTTCAGAGAAGGTAATGTTTGAACGAACTTGATGACGCAAGAATTCATCGGATTCGTCTGGGGTAACTACGTGAACCTTAGAGTTGAAGTATTTAGCCAAGTTAGCAACAATGGATAATTTTTGCTTGGTTTCTTTGTGAAGGTCCATGGGAACAACAATGGAGTCATAGCCGGTGGCTTTAACAGCTTTTTCTTGCACAATGATAAATGGCACCTGAGAACTCGTTACTACTTTAAGTGCGTGGCTACCAGTAATGTGTTGCCAACCATGCGCGCCGTGCGTACCCATAATGATGAGCTCAGCTTGGTGCTCGGCTGCAAAAGCACCGATATCTTCAAAAATACTTCCTATGCGTACGTTCGGATGGATCTTTACACCTTCGTGTTCGAGACTACCGATAATGTTCTCAAGTTGAGCAAGCGCCTCAGGGATTTGTGTTTCTTTGGACACAACGTGTAAAAGCTGGATTTCAGCACCTAAGGGCTTAGCAGTTGCAATGGCGTGTTGTAAGGCGATATCAGCCACTGGGGTAAAATCTTGAGGAACAATAAACGTTTTTGTTTGCATAGTGGTGTTTTTTACAAATTTAAAACAAAGTGCAGTAAGAACGCACTATAATTCTCTTTATTTTTGTGTGAAGCCTACTCTAATTTAAGCTACTCGGTTCATGCCTATCATCGGAAAATTAATTCAAAGGAGTACCGCGATCAGTTTCAAAAGAATTTCGCGTAAAAGTCCAGATTACAAACAACAATTAGAGGCCCTCAGACTAAATATTGAAGTCGCCAAAAAAACAAAATTTGGCCTCACCCACCATTTTTCAAGTCTGCTACAACGCACTGATCTCGTTTCAAGATACCAACAACAAGTCCCGATTACAGAATACGATTCTTTTTACAAAGATTGGCTTGAAGATGCGATTATTGGCGCCAAAGACCACATTTGGCCGGGGCGCATCAAGTACTTTGCGTTGTCTTCCGGGACCACTGGCGCACCGAGCAAACGCATCCCAGTAACAACAGAAATGATCCGTTCCTTTCAACGCGTTTCATTGCGTCAGTTTTCAGTACTGCATGAGCTCAATTTATCCGACACCTTTTACGGTTCTAAAGTATTGGCTGTCGGAGGTTCAACTAAACTCAAAAAAGTAGGCAACCATTTTGAAGGCGACCTCAGCGGAATCTTAAAAAAGCATACCTCGCTCATTGCCGCACCTTTTGCCAAACCCAACAAAAAAATAACCCATCTCAAAGACTGGAAAGCCAAACTTCCACTCATGGTCGAACAAGCGCCAAAATGGAACATCGGCATTATGGCGGGTATTCCAAGTTGGTGTGTTTTGCTACTTGAAGAAATTGTCAAGCATTATCAACTCAATAATATTCACGAGATCTGGCCAAATTTTAAGGTTTATGTGCACGGAGGTGTATACATGGATCCTTTTAAAGAAAGGTTAAAAAAAGTATGTGGTGAGCCCGTAATATTACTAGATACTTACCTCGCAAGCGAAGGATACTTTGGCTACCAAATTAGCCCAAAAAAAAGAGGTATGAAATTGCTCTTGAACAACAGCATTTTCTTTGAATTCATTCCTTTTAATGCAGCGTATTTTACAGAATCTGGTGAGCTCAAGGACAAGCATCTCGCCTACACAATTAGTGAAGTCAAACCTAACATCGACTACGCGTTGGTCATAAGTACGAATGCAGGGTTATGGCGTTACATGCTCGGAGACCTTGTGCGCTTTGTGGATACAAGCACACAAGAAATCATTATTTCGGGGCGCATCAAGCAGTACCTGAGTATTTGCGGAGAGCATTTATCCTTAGACAATATTAACCAAGCAATGGTGAAAGTCAGTACAAAGCATGGCTTGTCTTTTTCAGAATACACCATTTATGCAGATGAAGATAGCAATCAACACTGTTGGTTTATTGGTTGTGATGACGGAAACGCTTCCGCTGATTTGATCGGAGAAATTGACGAAGAACTACAAAAAGTAAACGATGACTACGCCTATGTGCGCCAGCACAGTATGCCAACACCAAGTTTAAAAGTCATGCCGACACAGGTGTTTTATGACTATTTGGAAAGTATCAATAAACTGGGTGCACAAAACAAAATTCCACGTGTCATGAATAAGAAACAGGCCAAACAATGGAACCTATTTCTTAAAACAAACGGTTTCCTTTAAACATAGACTTTTTGCTGAAGATATAGCTCAGATTGACTTCTACTGAATTGCGATAAGCAGAGGCCAAACGACCTAAATCAGCATCATAAGATAGCCCAAGGTCGAACGCGCCAAAATCTATAGCAACATAAGGCGAGATGGCAGCTGTCGATCGGAAATAAAGCCCTGCTGTCAAAAAGCGATTGCTCACCTCGTTTGTAATTTGCGATGCACCACGCATTTGAAGCCTGTAAAGCGCACCAAAAATGGCTTCCTGATGACTTCCTTGACGCATGTAAGCCAAACTGAATTTTAAGGCAGAAATTCCGTTGAGGCCATAACTAAATTGATTGTAGATCACCAATTTTTGGTAAAGCCTATCAGCTGACAGTGCGTTGTACTGAAGCACTGGCCTATTGACGTGTTGCATGGAAAAACCGGTTGCAAGTGCAAATTGCCCTTCTTTCAACTCTCCTCTTGAATTGGGCTCATAGCGATACGCTAAGCCCAGACCTGCATCGACAAAGGAGAAACTCACAAAATCGTTTTCCTCACCAGAAAAAACCGCTGGGTCAATGGTGGTTCCGTTCCATTGCGAATAATAGAGCAACTTACTGAAATCGGCACTGCGTTGTTGAATGGCTGTTTGAAGACCTGCGTCTAGCCAATGGCCTTTGGCCAATGGTAGGTGTCCGCTTATACTTAAACCAAACGAACGTTGGGTCATGCGAGAATCGCCGCCGACGTCATTGCTAAAAGAGGGGGCTATGCCAACATAGGCCCGTTCCTTGGACAAATTGCGCCCAGGCGTAAATTCGGCCATGCCGTAGCTTGTTAAAAACTGAGTTCCGGTACCTATCCATTGATTGCGGTTCAGTAAACTAATGCGCTCATAGCCTTTGTAGGTTCCTACAAAAGCGGGGTTCAAATAAGCTGCGCTGCGCTCAATTTGCGTCAGGTGAAAATCTTGTGCCTGTAAATTAGAACAAAAGACAAGTGCAATCCCGAAAAAAACCTTTTTAAAACGACTGCACATAGTTATCTGATCAGGGTGATGTTACCAGTGAATTTTTTGGTAGCGCCAGTATCGTAAGTGACATCACAGATGTAAGCATAAACACCGCTATTGCAAGGTTTTCCTTTGTATGTTCCATCCCATTTGAAGAGCTTATTACCAGATTCATAGACGAGATTACCCCAGCGATCAAAAACTTTAAAATTCAATTCTTGAATGTCTTTACCTGCAATGACCTGATAAACCTCATTCAGGTTGTTTCCGACGCCATTCGGTGAAAACGCGGTTGGGAAATAAATGCCAATTGCACATTCAGGGCTACTGCCATCCGGATCACAAGGGTCAAGAGGGTTGCTGCCGTTGGTAACCTCAGCTCCGTCATTGATGCCATCTCCATCAGTATCTGGATTGGTTGGGTTGGTACCTAGAACGCCTTCTTGCGCGTCAGTGAGCCCATCAAAATCAGTATCTATCTGACAACCTGGTAAGGTGTCGTCTGGGTCGCAAGGATTTAGTGGGTCGGAACCATTGACAACTTCTTGACCATCATTTTGACCATCGCCATCGGTATCAGGATTTGTTGGGTTGGTACCTACACCGCTTTCTTGTGTATTAGTTAGGCCATCGCCATCTTGATCACAAGGGCCCGCATTAAGGTTTGGAATACATGGATCTGTGTTATTTGGATCGAGTTCGTCCATGACGCCATCGCCATCTGTGTCAATTATGGAGGACTCAAGGGCATCTATGATGCCGTCACCATCTGTGTCAGTGGGCGCGCCAACGTTTCCAATTTCAGCACAGTCATTTTCGCCGTCGCCATCGGTATCTGGGTTAATCGGGCTCGTACCCAAGAGGTTTTCATCGACATTTAAGCAACCATCGCCATCTACATCTGGAATATCTGGGACAAATACAGCCACAATGGTTTCCGGTCCGTTAATTGTAATTGCATTGTTAGCAGTAGTTGGAGGAAGTGCCAATGGCCCAGTAGTGACAGTCCAATGGCTAAACATAAAACCTGGTGCAGGTGTTGGGGATAGCAAGGTTTGGATGCCTCCAAAATATTCAGTAACCCACGGATAGCTTGGCGGATCCACAGAGTTGACTTGGATCGTTCCTGCTCCTGCCGGCGTTACGTCAAATGTCACGGGAAAAGGGCCAGTCAACTGATAGCAATCAATAAGACCTTGCTCAAGGGCAAGACAACGCTGATTAATAAAGTTGCGCAATTGGGTAACTCGGGACTGCCACCCCGCATAACTGCCTCCCCATTTGGCGCAGTGAGCTGTCATTTCAGGATCTATTTCATTGACCATGCTGTCTAGCAAGGCCAACATACTGGCACAACTAAATGAAGTATTGATCAGATCGATGTAACGCGTGATGTAATACTGCTCAACAACTGGGTTCTCATTAATCAATTTTTCGAGGATATCAGTATGGCCTTGCCCACCTGGATTTGGGAGGTTTTCAGCATTACAAGGGTCGGCATTTGCTGAAGCGTCTGGAATACCGGTGAAATTGATATAATGACCAAAAGTAGCATCCATATCCCAAAGTACGTATCCCCACTTTTTGTGATCACCATTGATATCAAGGCCTCTCCACCATGCTGTATTCCAATTTAACCAATCCTGGTTAACTGTGTAAGAATTGATCATGAAATAATCCGCTAATGATTTCCAACTGAAAAGCGAGTCAACATAATTGAAGTTCGCAGGATTACCCATATTATTGGTCAAGATATAATTCTTGAGATTATTCCAGGCCGGAAGCGCATTTGGTGCACCATATTCTTGCCAAGTTCCGCCCCATGTTTTGAGGTAATGCATATTGAACTTATCTTGTTCGTAGTAATAATCGGCATAATCATGGTCGTCGGCCTTTTCTCTGATTTCATAGACTCCCCAATAATTTCCATTTAGGTAAACAACAGCTGGGCGCCATGTTCGCTCATCAAGCCGCATGTCGGCGCGGATTGATAAGGTGTGAATAAACGCATCACGGATATGTGCTCCTTGTTCAAATGGATAGTTGTCACTTGCTCCTGGCTTTAAGATGACGCGTTGAAAAGCATCTCGGTCTTTTTCAGGGAAAATTTCGTGTTCGAGGTCACCATTGTGTCCATATTGATCTCGGCAGATGAAATCAAAGCCTCTTTGTGGATATGCCCACGAATCATTGCCATGCTTGTTGAAATCACCTTCACTTTCATCGATAAATGTACCGTCTTGTTCAAAAAGTTCAAATGAACCAATACGATTTGGTGGGTTTTGGCTACCATTTGCCACCAAAGTAAATACCCCTTGCGAACAAACTGATACAACAGGAACTGTATGGTTTACATTGATAAAATAGGTGTTTGTTTCTGTAAAGGAAGATAAAGTGGCGCCAAATGCTGTTGCGCGAAGCACTTTGGTACTTGGGATATTTACTGGGCCTGAATAGGCAGTTGAGGTAGGCGTTGGGTCAGAGCCATCTAGGGTGTAACGTATAGTGGCTGTGGGGTCAGCACAAGTGATGGTGACACTTTGGGCACCAGCATAAAAACCTGGGGCCAAACTGAAAACTGGCTTTGGCGGATAAAAATCAACCGCTCCGGCATTATTGGCATTTGGTGTCGGGGTGGTAAATAGCTTAAAATCGTTAGCACCATTTGAAGAACGCCCAACAGAGTGATTAGCCTTGGTGAAATGAACTATTTTAAAGGAGTCTACAACCACTGCAGAAGGATTTGACAAAATAATCCAATCACCTTCGGTCTGGGATAAATTAAAGTTAGGGTGATACTGTGTGCCGTTTACGGTATTTCTTTTAGAGCAAAACACCATTCTAAAACCATTAGCGTTAATAGACCCACTTGGTATTTGCCATTTAGTTAGGTTATTGGCTTTATCCGATAAAAACCAGCCCGTAAGATCTACTGCTGCTGCGCTAGAATTGTATAATTCTATCCAGTCTTCTCGCTCGCCATAAGCATCAACAATGCCGGTTATATTCGAACAAGAATATTCGTTAATGACAACCTGAGCAATGGTACGAAAAGAGGTGCTCGAAATAAAGAAAAAAAGTATGGAGAGTAGTAAGTGTTTCATTAATGCGAGTTTAGCTCTGTAATATTACTGAAATATCAATTTTTATCCAAACAAGCAGACGTAAGTTCGCGCGAAAAGTTGTTTTTTTCTTAACATTGTCAAAAAAAACAATTCAATGAAAAAAATTAGCTTCTTTACGTTACTCATTAGTACTCTAGTTATCCTTTCCGCTTGTAAAAAATATGAAGGCGTTGGAGGTCGAAGCCAAATAGTTGGCAAAGTAACCGTCAATGAAAAACTTTACATCGACGGGATACTCTCTCAAACTGTTAGCTATCCAGGTTCTACAGAAGACGTTTATATCGTATACGGGACACAAGACAGCATTTTTGACGATAAAACAGAGTGTAATTACGACGGTAAGTTTAGCTTTATCAACTTGTTTCCTGGTACTTACACTGTTTTCACTTATCACGAAGTTTTCAATACTGGCAATAATGTGACCAACAACGATGACGACTATTACACTAGAGTTCCTGTCAAATTTACAATTAATGTGGGCAAGAATGAAGTCATCGACTTAGGTGAAATTATTGTGACCCGATAACTATGCGTTATTCACTTCTTTTCGGCTTGCTGCCATTTTTGGGTTTTTCACAAAACAATACTGTTTTCCAATCGTGGAATGAACTTGGCTTGAGTTATAAAATTAACAAAAAACAAAGTTTGGGCCTTGATCTTACTACTCGATTTGATGCAGCAGGGCTTCAGACCATATTTCCGCAGGTTTCTTATAAATACAAAATCAATAAGTACCTCAAACCTTCTCTTGACTACCGCCTAATTGGCTCCAAAGATGATTTTGGAAACTTCACGATCCAACATCGCTTGAATGCAAATTTACAATTAGCTCACCAAATCAATCGGTTAGAACTAGCTTTCAGAATGCGTTATCAGTTTTCAACTAATCGGTCACAAACTGATTTTGGTTCAGAGTTCAATAATGCTATTCGCTTCAGACCAAGTATTGCCTACAAACCTGAGCATTCAAAATTTACACCTCAAGCTAGTATGGAACTCTTTTACAACCCCATGGATGGCCAAATGGGTTATCATTTGAGCCGAATTCGTTGGAATGTTGGAGTAGCAATTGACTTAAACGACGCCAGTGAACTTGAAATTGCCTACATCTATGATCAAAGGATTCATAACCCCGGAGCTCTGAACAGAGCAATTTTGAATTTGAGTTATGGCTATGCCTTGGAGGCAAACACTAAAAAAGACAAGCACAAACAGAGAAACCCACATTTTTTGTAAGGGAAACTTGACAAATCAATCTTGATAAGCGTCAGCAGCTAAGCGATCAATTACAATCTGAATATTTGCTGCTTTTTTCAGTTGCCTAGATTGCAAAGCAGTCTGCGTAAAATATTGATGCTGATTGAGGAACTTAATCTGAATTTCATCCCACTCTTTTCTAGAACTTATTTTACCCATCTCGGTAAGTTCTCTTCTTAAATTATCTGCAATCATTTCAAAGTCATCTCGGCCCAAGTAATCGAGGTCAGCATCACAGATAATTTCTTGTAATTTATTGATTGGTTTGTGCGGTATTTCCGTGGCGTGAATGAGCTCCACTATTGTTTTCACGTGTTGATCTGTATAACCGTATTTCGGCAATATATCTTGCGCCATTCTTGCGCCGATACTTTCATTGTGGTCATATTTTTCAATAAAACCGGCATCGTGGAAAATAGCTGCAGTTTTCAAAAGGAATAGCCCTTCATCGGTGACACCTTCAAGTAAAGCAATGCGTTCTACGGACTTCACAACGTCTTTAGTGTGCTTGATAGAATGATAATGTAACCCCTCGGGTAAGTTTTTTTCCAAGATGTTCATCACGTGGTGCTCAGCCTTGTAGTATTTGATTGAGCTGTAGTGATGTAGTTTCTTGATCTCTTCAAACCGCGAATTTGGAATGAGCCCCTCCCCATTGACTGAAAGTTCAGGTTTGATCCGTTGAACAACATACATGTCTACTTTAGTGCGAGACTTTGTGAGTGCTTTGCCCTTGTAATCACATTCAAAATAAGGTTCGATGTGCTGAAATGTATTACCGGTAATGGTGACTTTCCCTGGCTCGCCAAGCATTTCCATACGCTGTGCTAAGTTCACTGAAGAACCCCAAACATCATAGGCCAAACGGATATTACCGATAATCCCGGCTATGACAGGCCCAGTATTGATGCCAAGCCTAATTTCCCAGTAATCTTCGTGGTCAGCAATGGCTTCGTATTTGAGTTTGTCCATAAATGCCTGAATTTGTAGCGCAGCACAACAAGCATCTATGGGGTTCGTAGAGTTCTCAACCGGAACACCTCCCGCACACATGTAGGCATCTCCAATGGTTTTGATTTTTTCTAGGTTATTGGCCTGAATGATTTCATCGAACTTTTGGAAGAGGACGTCCAATTTTGAGACAATGCGGCTTGGGGCCATTGACTCAGAGATACGGGTAAAACCTACGACATCGGTAAACATGATGGAAACCTGTTTAAAGGCCTGGGCTTTTACTTTTCCATTGCGCTTTAACTCAATTACAACCTGAGAAGGCAACGTATTGAGCAGCCATTGTTCCGTTTTATCTTTTTCTATTTGCAGTAAAGATTGCTGCTCGAGTACTTTATTTTTTTCCTCCTCAAGCAATCTTTTTTGCTCTTCAATTTTTGTCTTTTGTAACCTAATTTCTTTGGTTCTTTCGGCAATTTTAACTTCTAGCCTTACTTGATTTCTTCGGTTTGACTCGATGCGGCGCCTGATAAATACCAATATTAAAATCAGGAGCACAAATAAAAAGAGCCCTGAAAGCCACCAAGATTTAAAAATAAAAAGAAAGAGCAAGGCGCTCATTAGGCTTTTGGATCTGTTGTCTCAGTCTTGGCAGTCATTTGCTCAAGGTCACGATCAAATAGATATAGACCGCCGCTCTCATTTCCAATCAGTTTAAGTTTATCAAGTATCCCTCTGGCCAGAGCTTCTTCTTCGAGTTGTTCGGCAACATACCATTGTACAAAATTGTGCGTAGTGTAATCTTTCTCTTGAAGGCAAATATCCACTAAATGATTAATTGACGCAGTCACTGTTAATTCATGCTCTAGTAATAATTCAAATACTGAACGTAGATTTTCAAAAGCAAGTGGGGGTTGTTCAATAGATGGAATAATAGCAGTTCCACCGCGCTCATTAACAAACTTGATGAGTTTTAACATGTGAAATCGCTCTTCATCTGTGTGTAAATACATGAACTTAGATGTGCCATTCAGACCATTGTTTTCAGCCCAAGATGCCATTGCCAAATAATATTGTGAAGAACTTGCTTCTTTTTTGATTTGCTCATTCAAAGCTGCTTCTACCCTAGGATTCATCATAATTAGATTTTTATCAAAAATACATAGTCTTTGACAAAATCAGATTCACTTTTGCTAAAATCTAAAAAACAACTCACCAATGGCAGTAGAAAAGAAACTTCATTCAGAAAAATCACTCCAGCTGAACTGATTTGAATATCAGAACTCACATGAGTCTAACTTAGTAATTATGCGAAAGTGCTCTGACTTCGGAGGAAGCAGAGCACTATCACCAAACACAACTTATGAAAAGCGTGTGAAAACCTTATGAATTTTTAATTAGTAGTAACGACCAGGGCTAGTTGTTTTGTTGATAGGTTGCTTGCTCTTTTGGACATTAAAGCCCATATTGATACCAACATAACCACCACCTCGTTGTGAACTATAGAATAAGTTAACAGGAATATTCAAGGCGCCAGCCTGGAAGGTTCTACCAAAGGCAATCAAGAAAGTTGTTGCCAAGGCCTTAGAACCTCTTCTGTCAAAGTTCTTTTCGAAGGCGTAGTCATATCCTGGCGCGTATGGGTCATGCTGTGGGGCTCCTGGGTTATTGCTGTTCTCGTTGTTTGCATAATTAAACCAATCTGATTTAGAAAAATAACGGCCATCATCTGAGTATTTATTCTGGTCATCAAAAAAGCCTTCTGATGTGGAAGAGATGCCAAAGCGTGGGCCAAAGGCAAATTCCCAATTGGCCTTGCCAAATCGGAACCCGTTTAACAAAGAAATAGAGGGCACAAACTGTCCTTGCTCGAGACCAGAAACATTGATGATACCTTCTACTAGGGCTGAGAAATTTTCAGTACCTACATACTGGCCTTCAATTTGGTAGCCAATCATAGAGGTAAACGGCTGAATACCCAAGCCGCCATATTTTGTTTCGCGCGTTGCAAACTCATTTACTGTTCCTGTTAAGTAAGCAAAACCAATTCTAGGGCCAGAGTTGTTTACTTTACCAATATTGTTTGAAGTAATAATTTCATTTTTAAAGGCCAAACGATCAGTAATGACTTTGTCAACGGTGAGGCCGTGCATGTCAGCTAATACGATTTCAATCATGCGCTGAATTTCGGCTTCTTGGTTGTCAAACTCTCGGACAGAAGACTTGTAGAGTGCTTGATTTTTAACATCAATGATTTTAATGGTAATGACAATTTTATTGCCAAGACCATCGATGCTTCCAGACATCACGTAGTCTACTTTTAATTCTTCTCCTAGTTTGGTGAGGCAGCTTTGGCCATAACAGCCTGTTTTGTACTCTTCTTTTGCTTTAATGACCTCGTTCATGTCAAACTCATCATAAACCTTGTATTTATTGATTTTAATCAATTCTAGGCGCATCATTTTTGCAGCCGCTTCGGGTTTAATTGTTAGGGTATTGACATTAGGGTTTGCAACAGCAATAGTTGCATTAGGTTGCGCCAAACAAATTGTGTTCAAACCAAAAAGAATGGCGACCAATAAAAGTGCTGAATGTAATTTTTTTGTTTTCATAGTATACATTTTGGTCTCACAAAGGAAGAACAAAATATACGGGGCAGAAAACTGAATTACGTAGCTAAAAAGCGTTGAGTTGCATTTTTCGCAACTATGAATGAAACTCTAGGTCTGCTTCTATCTTTTTTCGAAACAAACCAATGGTGCGCTCAAACTCTGCAAAAAAATTACGGCGTTCTTTTTCATTCACCTCTGAGATAAGGCTTGAATTAGCCAGTTGTTTATCAATGACTTGCTTTGCATCTTGAACATATTGAGCATCTGTAGTTTGCAAATAGTTCATGATGTTATGACTTAAAAACAAGCCTTGCTTATCTTTGCTTTCGTAATAAAAAGCAGAGTCGGCATTAATTGTTTCGTTGAAATACATTTCAAATCGATTACCGGTGGCCGGAATCTGGGTGCCGTAAATGAACTTTTTGCCGTGATCCGCTTGCTCGCGCAAATGCGCAGAAAACATCAAGAGGCGATCACAGAGAAATAAGGCGTATTGTGGATCTTCAAACTGATTCGATTTATAGTAATATAGAATTTGTCGAAGGTACCCACGCATAAGTTCGGGGTCAAAAATTTCTACTGAATGGATGGTGTTATAGGCTTGCAGGATCGATTTCCCTAACTCAAATGCCCTTTCAGTAGTTTTTTCGTGTTTGAATAAAACGTCTTTGTAATCAGGAATTTGCAGGTGTGTCTTGGCCCAAAAAAACAACTTAAAACGCACCAACTGCGGGAAATTCAACAACTGAAAAAAGTGTGTGTTGTTGATGGTCAGCATGATTTTTGGATCCTCGAGGTGCTTAAGTCTTTCAAAAGCATCTAAGATACCTTCAAGATAGGATTCAAGTGAAAAATCATATGCATTAAGGGGCGTATACCTAAAAATGACATTGCTTTTTTGCTGCTGAATGAGCGCATCAAAAGAGATGTCAAAACTTTTGCAAAGTCTTTTGATTTCATCGATTGTTAGAGCAGTTTCGTTGCGCATACGACGATATGCGGCATCCATACTGATATGTAGGGTCTCACTCAGGACATGCCCCAAGGCATCTCCGGGAGCCAACTTAGACTTGATTAATTGAAAGAGTTGATCCTGTGTGCTTTCCATTTTTAGAACTTATAAAACCAACTGAGCATTGGAATTGGGAAAGAGTAATTGTTCGTGTAAGTTTCTGTATTAGTTTTTACTTCTCGTTTTCCGATAATACCTGCAAGTGTGACTTGAAAAGCGCGGTTTTGATCTTTTTGAAAACGCATGCCCGGCATGAAAACAACATTAGTTGCCTTTACCTCAGCAAATGGGTCGCCATAAACTACAGAAAGCGGCTGACCAGTATTTGGATCAAAGTAGTAATCGATTTGCTGATAGTCAAATACTTTTCGGGTATTGCCCGTGATGATCATGGCATCCCAAACAAAGCTGGCCTTTTTACCAATAGCTGTAATACCAGAAATGCCAATAATTGGTGATTGAAAATTACCTACTTCATTTTGGTAATTGATGGTTTCAGGTGTTGGAAAATAATAAGCACCTTGTTGAAGCACCGCAGCATAGGTTCCAGGTGTGTAATAAGTGTAGTCATTGATAAAATTGAAGCCTGAATTGAAATAGGCATAGCCCAAAGATAATGTAGCATTGGTTCTGCGAGTGCCGTAGGTCGCCATGGCCCAGTGTAAGCCACCGTACCCTTTTCCTTGGTTGAAATACCCCGATGAACCAAGCAAAGTGCCTAAGCCAAAATTTAATTTAGGATTTTGTGTCGGGATGGTGTATTTGAAAGCAAGCGCAATTGGGCTGGCAATCCAGGTAGCCATGACACCCACGCTAAAGTTTTGTGCCACAGATAGGTGAACCTCGGGGCCGTAAAGGTTGACCATGGCATAATTCTCACCTTTTTGGATTGGAAAAGCGTTTGTTGTGAACTGATAACGCGTTGTAAATACACCCTGCCCTAGGAATTCTCCGGCCTTGTAGTCATTTTCCATGTCAACCTTAGTGATGCTTTTGACATCCGATTTTGGAATATAAATGTTGCCTAATTGTTTTGTCTTTAACAAGATTTCTCGCCCATCGTCGGAAAGGATTTCACCTACGTATTCAATACCATTATTGCGAACAATAAGAAATTTGGTAGTGTCGTGGTCATTGGAGGGTTGTTGAGCGATAGTCAGGAAGCTAGACAGCACAAATAAAAGGGAGAGGATAAATTTCATCTTTTTATTTTAAATTTAAGTAAAATTAGTCATTCGTATAAATTCGCTGCACACGAGGTGAGATACTTGTAAGTATTTCATAAGGAATTGTATCTGCAGCAGCAGCGAAGCTCAGAAGAGTTTGATGGTCGCCGATAATTTCTGCCTCATCGGTCAATGTTACCTCTGGTGTGACACGAACCATGATCATGTCCATACAAACACGGCCAATGGTTGGGCAAAATTTTCCGTTGATAAATACGCCTCCTCTTCCTCCGCCAAGATTACGCTTGAAACCGTCTGCATAACCAACCGGAATGATGGCTATATTTTGCTTTTCTTCAGCACGTTCGCTACAGCCATAACCGACACAAGCGCCTGCCTCAAGTGTTTTTATTTGGGAAATACTGCTGCGCCAAGATAAAACGGGTCTGAGTTGCTGTGCAAAGTGTGGGTCATGATTGATGCCAAATAAGCCAATCCCGAGTCGGACCATATCGAATTGTGCCTCCGGAAAATGAGCTGCACCCTCTGAATTGAGAAGGTGGCGCAAAACCGAATAAGGTAATGCGTCCATGATTTGCTGACTGAGCGCCTCAAATAATTGAATTTGTTGCTGATTGATTGGATGCTTAGGTTCATCTGCACAAGCCATGTGGCTGTAAATACTTTTAACTTGTACTTCGGGCTGTGCTAGTAATGTTTCAATTAAAACAGATACATCATGCTCTTGAAAACCAAGCCTGTGCATGCCCGTATCGAGCTTAACATGTATTGGATAACTCTCCAAACCAAGCGTAATCAATTTACGAATTAAGACATCGAGTTGCTCGAGGCTGTAAATTGCCGGTTCCAATTGGGCATCAATGCACGTAGCAAAAGCCTCTGGCTCGGCGTTCATGACAAGAATGGGAGCCTGTATACCTTGCGCCCGGAGTTCTTTACCTTCGTCAGCGTAGGCTACCCCTAAGTAATTAGCGCCGCTTCTGAGCAACTCTGAAACCCATTGACCATGACCCGCGCCATAGGCCTGTGCCTTAACCATGACGAGCAACTTGGTCTCGGGATTTAACATTTGACGGTATTGATTCAGGTTGTGTTTGAGTGCTGACAAATCATAGGTAACACTGGTGCTGTGTTTTTTCAAGCACCATTGTTCGTGTAATTTTTGTAAGGCCGCTAGGTCATTCCCTTTGATCAGTACCACCTGATTTTGAATATCTGGCAACTGTTCAGGAATTTCTTCCCATATGTAATAGCGATCGATGTCGTATGCTTGAATCAGAGCTTCAATAGCTGTTTTTTGAGAAAGCTGCTCGGGTTTGAGATAACAACACACTAACGTTTTTTTACCCGCTGACAACGTTTTTAAATAGGCCAAAGAACCTTCAAATGCCAATGAGTCAAGGGTGTAAGCATCTTGAATGAGGGTTGCATTCTGAATGCCCTCAAAAGTTTCGAGACGCAAGGCCAAACGAGGAAGTGAAGTAATATTCTTTGCTGAAATAGCCGCAAACTTAAGGGCAAATGCCAATGCTAAACGTGCATTTTGGACACTTGCTGGATCTTTGAATGGAATGAATTGCTCTAAATCGAAGAAGTTCTTGCTTTGACTTCCATGAAGATCTTCATCGGTCAGTACCCACTCACAAGCATGCAAAAGGTTTTGGAGTTCAGCTTTATATTGGTCGAGGTCTTTAAACTCATTGCCGCGCAAGTGATCATTCGTAACAAGACCAAAGTTTGGCTGTATCATGGCTTGCAACTTCAACATTTCACCAGGTTTGGTGGCAGCTGCTTCAATAAGCCCAAGATCCGCTTCGAGCGGTAATTCTAAAATTGAAAGTGCTACTCCTAACTGAGAATTATAACTTTTGGGGCTCCGAACCACATGTAGCTGACCCGCTAACAAATGATGGATCCATTCTTTAACAGTTGTTTTTCCGATAGAACCGGCAATGACTACTACAGGATATTTTAATTGGCTGCGTCTGTAAATAGCAAGTTTTTGTAATGCAGCTAAAGTATCAGCGACCAAATAATAGTTAGCATCGGTATTTATTTTTTCAGGTAGCTCTTCGACAACAAAATGTTTAATGCCAAGTTCGTAGGCTTGTTGGACAAAAGCATGTCCATTTTGTTTTGGGCCCTGTAAAGCAAAGAATACAACGCCAGCTGTTCTGGTTATTTTTCGGGTATCGTAAACTACTTCATGAATAACAAGCTCTTGAGCCTGCTCCCCTTCGCTAGTGGCCTCTATTATTTTTTGGAATTCAAGACTGGAGAGGGCTAGTTTCATGAGTTATTTTGTTGGTAACAAGAACGGCACAAAGGTTTGTACTTTTCTACGGCACCTACCAAAACTTGTTCGGTTTGCGCTACCGTTCGGTAAGAGAAGTGTGCCAAATTACCGCACTCAACGCAAACCGCATGAACTTTACTGACATATTCTGCAATTGCCATTAATTGAGGGATTGGGCCGAAGGGTTGCCCCAAGTAGTCCATGTCGAGACCAGCAATGATGACACGCGCACCCTTATTGGCCAGTTCAGTGCAAACCGCAACAATTTGCTGATCGAAAAACTGAGCTTCATCAATGGCAACAATGTGTTCACCCTTCCATAAATCCAAAATTTCTTGTGCTCGCTGACAACGCAAGGCTGCCCAACTTTGACCCACATGACTCACGACTTCTTCACTGGCATAGCGCTCATCGATACTTGGCTTGACTAATAAAATGGCCTGATTTGCAAATTGTGCACGGCGCAATCTTCGAAAAAGTTCTTCGGTCTTGCCTGAAAACATCGAACCACAAATGACTTCAATTGAACCAAGTTGCCCTTTATCTTTGCTAAATTGCTCTAAAAACATAGTGTCAGTGAATCAGATTATGAAATGTTTTCTAATTTTGGTTCAGGTTCAATTGGGTTCCCGATTGTACGAAATTAATAAGTTATAAGCAATGTCCGAAAAAAGTCCTTCTCTAATGATCAAAACTATCCTTGGCCACCTCGAATCTGGCCTTGAAAAACTCGAATCTGGTCAATTAAGTCCGGAAGATATGGAATTGCTTGTTGAAGACGCCAAAGAACTCTATGAGCGCATGGTCATTATGCGCTACAAAATTTATGAAACCAACGTTCTTGGTGTTTCTGCACCAGTTGTTTCTGCAAGTATCAGACAGCCTGAAATCGAAACTCCTATTGATTTATTCGGAGCAATTGATCTTGGCTCAGAACCCGAGTTTGAAGTGACTTTCGCCAATGAAGATCCAATCATTGAAGAAGAAAAAGTAAGCTATCCGCTTGAAGAGGAAGTTGAGGAAGAATTAGGTTTCAAAAATGAAATCTTGGAAGATGTAATAGAAACGGAAAAAGAATCAAATTTTGAAAATGATTCTTTTGATGAGGGAACTGAGGAATCAGTAATAGCATCAAGTTTTGAAAATGAATCCTCAGAGGAAGATGAAGATGAGGAAGAAGAAGTGTCTTTCCTTGACCAAGATGAGTCTTCATTAAGCGATGAACTTGTTGAAGCTACTGAATTTAATAATTCAGATATTCTTGAAGAGGACGAAGAAGCACAAAATGTAAACCCTGAATCTTTCATCGAAGAGACACCTATTGAAGTTCCACAAACCAATTACGAGCCTCAATTTTCAGCTGATCAACCTATTTGGATGGCTGAAATGGAGGCAAATATCAGAGACAACCGCAGTATTTTCCCATTAGAAACATTAGCTGGTGCCTTTACGCTCAACGAAAAATTACAATTCATCAACGAGCTTTTTGATGGTTCTTCTGATGATTTCTCTAGCTCAGTGAAGCAACTTGATCAATTGGCCAACATGGATGCAGCACGCAACATGCTTACCGAATTGTCTCAAACTTTTAACTGGGACACCGAGTCAGAAATCGTTGAAGATTTCCTTTACAAGATCTGCAGACGTCATGCGGCTGGCGCTTAGCCTTCTCTTTTGTGGCTTCATTAGTTTTGGGTTTACCCAAACGTATCCTTACCAGGAAGCTATTTCCACACTTTGTTCGCCGCCCTTTGCTGGGCGCGGCTATGTCAATCAAGGCAGCGAAAAGGCAGCAGCATTTATTGCGCAAGAATTTCAAAAAATTGGCTTGCAAGCGCTTAAGCGCAACAACTATTTTCAAAATTTTAGTTTTCCTGTTCAGTCCTTTCCGGGGGCGTGTCAGTTCATTCTAGGCAATGACACCTTGCAACCTGGCATTGACTACTTGGTTGATCCGGCTTCTGCGGGCATTCAAGCGCCACAGCAATATACTTTGGTCTATTGCAATATAAAGTCGCTGTATCGCAATGTAAATGCCTTTAGACCCTGTCCGAAAGATCGCATGTTGGTGGTAAAAACCTCAGGTTTTGGTGGCGATACCAATAAAGTACTACAAGCACGTCTCAAAGAATTACAACAATTTGCGGCTGTACTTGAAATCACAACAAATAAACTCACGTGGTCTGTGAGTCAGACCGTGCTTCCTTACCCAGCATTTATTGCCAAAGCAGATAAGTTTGTTTCACAACCTAGCTCTGCTAATATTCACTTGGAAAGCATTTTTAATCCGGCATATAAAAGTTCAAACGTACTCGCCTATTTGCCCGCTGCTGAAAAAGCCAAAAACAAACCCTATATTGTACTCACTGCCCACTACGATCATTTGGGAATGATGGGGCAAAACACCTATTTTCCGGGGGCAAATGATAACGCTTCTGGCGTTGGGATGCTGCTTTACCTCGCGCAACAACTGGCCAAAGAACGCAACCAGAATTTCAATTATGTATTTATTGCCTTCAGTGGAGAAGAAGCGGGCTTACTTGGCTCCAAATATTTTGTAGAGCATCCGCTTTTTCCGCTCAAGCAAATTCGATTTTTACTCAATACCGATATCATGGGAAGCGGTGAAGAAGGTATCACTGTTGTGAATGCCACCTTATTTAAATCAGAATTTGACAAATTGGTTGCACTCAATCAAAAAGGGAATTTTTTAGCACAAGTAAAGTCGAGGGGCCCAGCAGCCAATTCAGATCATTATTTCTTTACGGAAAAAGGCGTGCCCGCTTTCTTTGTTTATACAATGGGGCCCAATAAAAATTATCATGATATCCATGACAAATATGAGGCACTTAGTTTTGCCGAATTCGAGGATTTAGCGACACTCTTTTATAAGTTTCTGAACTCATTTGAGCCTACGTACTAAATAACTCGTTTGAATCACTAACACCGACAGTGCCAAACCCAACATATATAATACAAATTGTGTGGCCTGATTGGTATAAATAAAAGCCAAAAGAATCGATAAATAACCCAACATTTGGGTGGTCATGAGGATCAACAAGCGAAAAGTAAATGCGCTTTGGTCGCCTGTGTTTTTCAAAAAAAGAATAGCTGCCGAAACCAAAACAATAAAGAGTGAACTGAGTTGAGCTAACAACAAATGGCTTGAGCTGATTTTAAATATCTCGAGCAAGGCCAGAATAGCAAACGCACCGTGGATGGCCAGCATACTCAAAAGATAAGAAACAAAAGTGAGACGCTTTTTCAAGTTATTTTTCTTTTGAAATGGCAAGTACTTCTTTGATCACAAGATATAAGCCCAATGCAACACCAAGTAAACCAAGAATGATTGTCCAGAGTGAGTTAGTGGTATGGTACTTAGCATCTAGAAAGTAACCCAACCATGAAAAACCACCAATAACAGCTGCCATTTGGATTGCTGCAGCGCTTAATCGGAGAAACGGATTGGAGGAAGAAGCCAAGATTATTCGTCGAAAGCAGGCTCGGAATCAAGCTTTGGAGCGCTTACCCCTGCACGCATGACACATGCGCCTTCAAAAAATGCACCTTCTTCGATATGCAACTTCATGGTTTGGATATCGCCTTTGATACGGGCAGTTGAACGCAAAACAAGCAGATTTTCAACCATTAGTTGCCCCTCCATAGCACCTTCGATTTCTGCATGCACACAAACGAGGTTGCCATTGATTTTACCTGAACTACCAATCACGACACGACCAGCACAAGAAACGTTGCCATTTACTTCGCCTTCGAGATGAATATTTGAATCTGAGGTGAGGTCACCGTTGATTTCTGTTCCGGCTACAATTTTGTTGAGACGGTCTGCGTGATCAACCTGGCTAGAACCCCCGAAAATGTCTTTTCTTAGCATAAGAGCTTAGTAATTATCGATGAAAAATGCTTTATAATCATCAAATTTCGAGCTTTCTATCAACTTTTTCAAATTTTCTTGACTGATTATGTAAATTTTATTGTTTTGATAGTCATCGAGATACTCGAAACCGGCCTTATAGGCGTTCAGGTAGTCCCAGGCAATCTTGGCTGAAGGAAAGTCTGCAACAAGCACAAAATTATTTTCAGCCACCGTGGTTTTAACCGAAACTTTCACTTTGCCTGTTTTGTAGGCCTTGGTAGAGAAGTTGGCAACAGCGGTTCTGAGATCATCTGCCTCTTCTTCTTCATCGAGCAAGACAATTACAAACTGGGTGCCGCTGATATCTGTTGAATAAATAGAAGACTCTTTTTTGGCACCCACTTCAAATTTCGATACCCCTTTTTGAATCGTTTGAATCATTTCTTGTGCACGAACAGCTTGGTCTGACTTAGGCTTTTCGTCGATGATGCGCTGTAATTTTGGCACTAACAACTGTTTGTTTTCATTGAGTTGCCCAAAGGCCAATGCATTTAATAAGAGGTATTCAGCACGGTAAGCATTGGATGGATCTTTGTCTACAATAGGTTGTGTGGCGCTCAAAACTTGTGTGTAATAGGCCTGCTCATATTTTTCAAGCAAGGCTAAATAAGCTGCCTGATCTTTTTGGGCGCTTAGTTTTTGCTTCACGTAGAAATCTGGATCGCGGAAAAAGTTTGCGGCGTCAGAGCTTGGGTATTTTTGTAAGATGTAAGACTTGTAGGTCGCTGCATCTGGACCGTTTTCGTAAATTTTGTAAAGTTGGAAGGCTGCCGATAAGTCAGTTGGATGCTCAAGTTTTTTCTCAAGAATGGCTAAAAATTGTGCCGCTGCCAACTCGCTTTCGTTGAGAATTTCTTTGTAGAGAACCCCTGAGGTATAAAGCGCGTCTAGCAAGCGTTCTTGCGAGCTTTTGAGTGCTTCTGGAGTGAGCGGAATATTAGCTAGAAGTGATTCAATGCTGAGGGTGTCTTGTTTTTGTGCGCCACCTGTCGCTTGCTGCGTAGAGTCTTGGCTAAGTGGGTCAATGTTGGCATTTAAAATGATGCGCTCGCTGCGGCGCCAGTCATCGGTGTTTTCACGGACGCCCCAATTTTTGCGGAACTCGTTGTAGCCATCTTCGCGCAACTTAGGATTGTTGAATATAAACTTATTGGCGTTACCGGTAGTAGCAGTTGTTTGACTTTGTTGCAGCGCTAATAACTTGGCAGCTTCTAATTCTTTGCGGCGCTGTTCTTCTCTTTTGATTTGCTTGAGTGTTTCTTTCAGAAAATCTTCGCGGTCTTTTTCAGACAACGCAGCAATGCGTTGTACTGAATCTTCAAATTGAGCAGTTTCTATGGCTTTAACTAAGTCTGCTAATTTGCTCGCTTTGCTTTTGATTTGTTCTCCGTTCGGGTAATCGTCGGTGATAAACCTCGAACTAGAGTCATAGTATTTTTGCGCGTAGACATAGTTCTTGTCAGCAAAGGAAATGTCGCCAAGTTTTTCATAGGATTGCGCGCGCTGACGCTTATTGTTGTTCGAATAAAAAGCTGATGACGTGAGGTGTGATTTTGCCAGCTCTTTGTTGCCCGTATTAAGTTCCATGAGGGCCATTGCGTAATAAATCTGGTCTTTGAAAGTTGCATTTTTGGCATCTTTGAGCATTTTTTGAAGATCAGACATGAGCCGTTGGTCTCCGCTAGAAATTGCTCTGTTCAGACGCGCATTGAATGCAATGTCGGGGGACGCTGCAGCTTTATAGGCCTTGCCATAGCGCTGAGAAGCTTCTGGCATGAGGTTTTGCTGCTGGTAAATTTGCGCCAAAATATAATTGAGTCTGGCTTTTTCTTTGGCCACAGGACATTTTGCAATAGCCAATTTGAGACCTTCTATGGCAAGGTCGTATTCTCGGCGGCGCAATGCTAAATCAGCAAATGTGCGGTGGATTTCGTATTGTAATTTTTTTGACATCTCGGGACCAGCTTCCGGATTTTTTTCCTTGACAAACGGAATGTAGTCTTTGAGTTCCTTGTCTTTTTGCAATTCAGCGCGCTCATTGAGTGCATCGAGAATGAGTTTGGCATCGGCATATTTGCGCTGTTCAATGTATATTCGAGCTATCCATAGGCTTGCGACATAAGTACTTGGATCCTTTTCAAAAAAACGCTTGACAAACTCAAAATTGTCCAAGGCTTTTTGGTAGTCGCGGCGATAGAAAAACGCTTCGCCAACGGTAAGCCAGTTTTCGTCAATCCATTTATTGTACTCAACAGCCTTATAAAACATGTTTTCGGCAGTTGGCATGCTGTGATTCAGGATCACTTTAGAGCACTTCATGACTGCAGTGTCAATTGCGGGTAACATACCTTTGACATCTTTTTCTGATGGAACAGGAAAGATGGGGAGTATGGTGTAAAAATCTTCTTTGCGACTATCGTGATAAGTTTTAAGCGAAATGCGCATCAATTCTTTGGCATTGAAATGGCCATTGTATTTGGCAGTCGTTTGGTGATAGAAACGATTGAGCGGTGTATTGTTTTCTGTAGAACAAGCCCATGACAGCAAAAGCAGCATTGAGGTCAGGAAGATGTATAGGCTTGTACGCATGAATGCAAAAAGAGGATTATAACGCAAAAACTGCGTTTTTAGTGTGCAAATTAGGCAATATTGGTAAAGACTTGCTGAATGTCGTCGTCGTCTTCAATTTTGTCGAGCATTTTCTCGATATCAACAAGTTGTTCTTCAGAGAATTCTACCGGGCTCGTTGGGATGCGCTTAAGGCTCGATTTCTGAACTTCAATTTGCATGTCTTCTAATGCTTTAGCAATCGTTCCAAAGGCTGTGTAGTCGCCGTAAACAACAATTTGCTCCTCCTCTACTTCAATTTCTTCACAACCGGCATCAATAAGTTCTAATTCGAGCATTTCTGGATCCATCTCGGGTGTTTTGGCGATTTCAAAAACACTCTTTCTGGCAAACATGAATTCCATAGAACCATTTGGCACTACTGACCCGCCAGCTTTGTTGAAGTATGATTTAACGTTGGCAACGGTACGCGTTGGGTTATCTGTGGCGCATTCGACATAAACCAAAACACCATGCGGCCCTTTTCCTTCGTAATTCACTTCGGTAAAAGAGGCGATATCTTTTTGGGCCGCCCTTTTGATCGCAGACTCGATGTTGTCTTTGGGCATATTTTCAGACTTCGCGTTTTGAATAGCGGTTCTGAGCTTGGCATTAGTAGTTGGGTCCATGCCGCCTTCCTTGGCAGCCATAGTGATGGCTTTACCTAGTTTTGGAAACATTTTGGACATTTTGTCCCAACGCTTTTCTTTAGCGGCTCTTCGGTATTCAAACGCTCTTCCCATTTCTGATTATTTAGGTGGCAAAAATAAGGAATTCAGAAGGAAAATTCAAAAGGAAATGGCTTAGGCTAAAATTTGCTCGATGTAGTTCAAAATTGGCTCTTTTCCGAAGCCTGAGTCACTTGAACTGGTAAATACAGGTGGAAGTTCTTCCCAATATTTGAGCATTTCTTTTTTGTACTTGGCTAAGTTCTTTTGTAAAGCTGTACTAGAGAGTTTATCAATTTTGGTAAAAACCATGGAAAATGGAAGGCCTTTTTCTCCGCACCAATTCATGAATTCGAGGTCAATTTTTTGGGGTTCGAGCCGCGCATCTAAAAGCACAAAAATATTCATGAGTGTTTCTCTTTTTGTAAGGTAGTCAGAGATAAAACGCTCAAAAGAACTGCGTTGTGTACGGCTCACTTTGGCATAGCCATATCCAGGCAGATCGACAATATACCATTGCTCATTGATCAGAAAATGATTGATGAGCTGTGTTTTTCCAGGTGTACCGGATGTTTTGGCGAGGCCTTTTTTAGAGGTCAGCATATTAATAAGTGAAGACTTCCCGACATTTGAACGGCCGATGAAGGCAAATTCGGGTTTGCCATCTTTGGGGCATTTAGAAACTTCGGTATTTGAGATGCTGAACTCTGCGGTTTTAATTTGCATGTTGCAAAGTTATTTGAAACTTTTATTTTTGCCCATTTTGAACAAACTTTAATCTCTGTTGTTTTGCAGTAACTCTAATCGCGATGGCAGAATATAAAATAAAAGATATAGAAATACTTACGGGCATCAAAGCCCATACGATTCGCATCTGGGAAAAGCGCTACGGCATGCTCATTCCGGAAAGAACCGACACGCAAATCAGAACCTACACTGATGCCGATTTATCTTTTCTATTAAATGTTAGCTTATTGAATAAAAATGGGGTTAAAATTTCTAAAATAGCCACCATGGAGACTAGTGCTATTCACGCATTGGTTACAGATATTCGACTTAGCCCTGCCATTGACAACGCCGAAGAAAAGCTCATTTTGGCTTTGCTTGAACTAGACGAACAACTATTTAGAAATACGCTCAACGACCTCATCCACCAAAAAGGCCTCGAAAATACGTTTTCCGAGCACCTCATTCCATTCCTTGACAGAATTGGCGTGATGTGGTTGGTTAACAGCATTTCAGCGGCCCAAGAACATTTTATTTCAAATCTTATCCGTCAGAAAGTCATTACTGAGATTGATAAGTTAGGAATTCCAGACAAAGGTTCTCAGTCAGCATTGCTCTTTTTACCAGAACATGACTGGCATGAAATTGGACTATTGTTCTACCAATATTTATTGAGAAGCAAGGGTTATTATACCTACTACCTAGGGCAAAGTTTACCTTACGATTCTCTGGTGGACTGCATACAAAGACTCAAACCAACCGTTGTTTTAAGTAGTTGGCTAACTGCCGTAGACCAAAGCTTTATAACAAATTACTTTAAGCAATTGCATGCCGATGCGCCAGGCGTTGAATTTATGGCAGGGGGTGCACAAATTCATGTGCATGCTGAAGCGCTCAAAGGACTCATTACTGAAGTCAAAAACGCAGCAAGCTTGCTTTCTTTGTTCAAGTAAGGTCTGAGCCTAAAGTACAATATTCACAATTTTTCCAGGAACTATAATCACCTTTTTAGGCGTTTTGCCTTCAAGCCATTTTTGAGCATCTGGTAAGGCCATCACAGCCGCTTCAATTTCAGCAGGGTTTAGGTTTAAAGGTAATTCTACCTTCATGCGCATCTTTCCATTGAAAGAAACCGGATACGAGAAACTAGATTCTGTCAAGTGAGCTTCGTTGAGCTCTGGGTAACATTCATTGAAAATAGTTGGGCTTTGAGGCTGCAACTGAGCCCAAATTTCTTCACAAATATGCGGCGCATAAGGAGCCATCAGAATAGTGAGCTGCTCCAAAATATGGCGGTTATTGCATTTCTGATCGGTGAGTTCGTTGACACAAATCATGAAGCTTGAAACACCCGTATTGAACGAAAAGCGCTCGAGGTCATCGCGGAGCTTCTTGATGGTTTTGTGTAAAGTTTTGAGTGCTGCAGGGCTCGCTTCGCCTTCGCTCACTTCAAAGGTGCCATTCTGGTGGAATAAACGCCAGTATTTTTTCAAGAAGCCGTGAACGCCTGTAATACCTTTGGTATCCCATGGTTTGCTTTGCTCGAGTGGGCCCAAGAACATTTCATACATGCGAAGCGTATCGGCACCATAACGCTCGCAGAGGTCATCTGGTGTAACGACGTTGTACCAACGCTTCGACATTTTATCTACTTCGCGTTTAACGATGACTTTACCAGCATCATTTTTCACAAATTCAAGATTTTCATATTGCGGTTGCCATTGCTGTAAGGCCTCCAATTGAATGCTTTCGTCGTCATTGATCAGGTCAATGAGGATCCTGACTTCGCGGAAGCCATTTTGGTCTTTTGGCAAACAATCATAAGAATACATTTTTTGATCAGGGCCGATATAGGCAATAGCACTCTTGCCCAAGATCATGCCTTGGTTAATGAGTTTGGCGAAAGGTTCATCAAAAGGCAAATAACCGAGATCATGCAAGAACTTCGTCCAGAAGCGGGAATAAAGCAAGTGCCCTGTGGCATGCTCAGAACCACCAATGTATAAATCGACATTTTGCCAATAAGCCACTTTCTCTGGACTCACAAAAAAGTCGTCGTTTTGAGGGTCCATATAGCGCAAGAAATACCAACTGCTTCCAGCCCAACCTGGCATGGTGTTGAATTCCATGCGTTCGCCCAACTTACACGACCACGCCTCTTTTACTGCACGCGCCAGTGGCGGTTCGCCATCTTCAGTGGGTAAATATTTATCTACTTCAGGGAGCGTTACGGGCAATTGCTCGTCCGGAACCAAATGAGGCAGACCATCTTGGTAATAAACCGGGAAAGGTTCACCCCAATAACGCTGTCTGGAAAAAACGGCATCGCGCAGGCGGAAGTTTGTTTTTCCGAAGCCAAGGCCTCTTTTTTCGATTTCAGTAATAGCTGTTTCCATGGCTTTTTTAGCGGGCAGGCCATCGAGAAAATCAGAATTGGCAATCAAGGCATCTTTTTCAGCATAGGCCGCTTCACTGATATCTTGATCTTTAAAAATATTTGGGATGGCTAAGTCAAAGTGCTTAGCGAAGTCGTAGTCGCGTTGATCACCACATGGCACTGCCATAACGGCGCCGGTTCCGTAAGAAGCCAAAACGTAATCGCCGATCCAGATTGGAATGGGTGCTCCTGTAAATGGGTGCACGGCATAGGCGCCCGTAAACTGGCCACTGATGTTTTTGACATCGGCCTGGCGATCGCGCTCAGTTTTGAGAGCTGCTTCTTGCTGATACTGTTTCACAGCCTCAGCATGGCCCTCAGCTGTGATTTGCGGCACTAACGGGTGCTCGGGTGCCAATACCATGAAACTCACGCCAAAGATGGTGTCAGGGCGCGTTGTAAAGACTTCAATTTCAGCGTCGTGGTCTTTCACTTGAAAACGCACGCTCGCACCTTTAGACTTCCCGATCCAGTTGCGCTGTTGTTCTTTAAGCGCATCGGTCCAATCAATGCGGTCTAGGCCTTCTAAAAGGCGATCAGCATAAGCTTTGATGCGCATAGACCACTGCATCATGCGTTTTTGTTCTACCGGATGTCCGCCACGCTCTGAAACGCCGTTGACAATTTCATCGTTAGCCAAAACCGTACCCAGCGCCGGGCACCAATTGACCCAACTCTCGGCTAAGTAAGCCAAACGGTATTGTTGTAATATTTCTTCTTTTGCTTGGGCGTCTTTGGCGTTCCATGTAGCCGCATCAAATTGTTCTGCACAATCTGTTACTGCTTCAATATGTTGATTCCCGGCTTGTTCAAAAGCAGCAATTAACTGAGAAATGCGCTCCGCTTTGTTGCTTTTGAGATCGTAGTAAGCATCGAATAGTTGTTTGAAGATCCATTGCGTCCATTTGTAATAATTGGGCTCTGAAGTGCGGACTTCTCTGTTCCAATCATAACTGAACCCCATGAGGTCTAGCTGTTGGCGATAACGGGCAATATTTTCTTTGGTGGTGATTGCAGGGTGTTGCCCTGTCTGAATAGCATATTGTTCTGCAGGCAAACCAAAAGAATCATAACCCATTGGGTGTAACACGTTGAAGCCTTGCAAGCGTTTGTAGCGCGCATAAATATCAGAGGCAATATAACCAAGGGGATGACCCACATGCAAGCCTGCTCCAGAAGGATACGGAAACATGTCAAGTACATAGTACTTTGGCTTACTGCCATCTTCGGTGATTTTGTAAGTTTGGCGCTCTTGCCAAATTTGGCGCCATTTGGCTTCAATGTGGTTAAATTGGTAGTCCATGCTTTCTTGTAGAGAGCACAAAGATACAAAGCTTGCGCTTAACGGAATAAAAAGTAAAGCCCAAGCAAGAAAAGCAGACTATCAAAGCTGCGTTTTGGAAAAAATTGCTCGCGGTTCATGACCACTAGCGGAATCATGATCAAAGCAAAAGGCAAAAAGAATAAGTACGCACACAAGGCAAGCAAGAACAGGACCACATATCCCGTATTCTTAGGCCCAATCAAGGCTGCAAGTGTTTTAAAACTCCCTTGGTCTTGCCTGAAATCTTCTCGGTCAGCCTGTAGGCTTAATGCAAAATAAAACAGTAAAAAAACTGGGTTCAAAAGGCTATTATTTTCAGCCATGTTTGGAATCAGGTTTAAAAACACGAACCACAACACCGGAATCAGAAACGACTTGAGATAAGGGATTCTTCGCCATTTTAAATAATGATCATAACTCAGGGCAAGTAAAAACAGGAGCACTAAAATGAGCCAGAAAAACACATAGATCCAAAGCCCTTGGTATAAGAACAGATAATAGAGCCCGCTCAGGGTTAAAAGGAGTAATTGTAAAGATGGTTTGGGGCGCTCGTGTAGCCAATAATAAAACTGACCAATTAATAAACCATGTGCCAATGCCTTTTGCCATACTTGTGAGGGCCATTCAAATGCAGCTTGAGGTGCAAGTAAGCCCAAACTAAAGACGCTGACAAACAAGCCAAGGAAAACATTGCGCCACAAGATTTTATTCAATGGCATCGCAAATTTGTTGAGGCGTAATATTCAAAACTTCTGTGAGTGCCTTGGAAATTGGCCCCAAGGCCTTCCAACGTCCTGGATGAATGGGTCGGCGCGCTGAAAACAAACCAATGGCCTGAATTTGACACAAACCCGCCAGATGATATGGCCCAGTCGAACAAGCAATGAGCGCTTTTGATTGCGCAATAACAGCAATAAATTCTTGCAGTGTCCATAGACCTGCAGCATTATGAATGGAAGGATGCTTTGGCATTTGAGCTGCAAAAAGCTCGCCTTCTTGACGGGTGCCAGTAAAATAAATCTGATAACCTTTTTCAGCTAGCATAAGTGCGAGCTGCGCATACTTTTCCATTGGATATTCTAACCCACTCCCATTCGATTTCGGATGAATGAGAATTCTATTTTGATGCTCATTTGAGTTCAAATCTAATGGAAAAGCATCGAGCTTCACTCTAAAAGCAGTACTTGGCTGTATTTCCTCCCAACTTGGAATTTGCTTGATGCCTATCGCTTTCACTAAATAAAAATTGAGCTGCGCCTCATGTAGGTCAGAGCGCTTTCTAGAAAACGAGGGCAACAAATTGCAAGTCATCCAGTGGTGCAAACGGTGTGCAGTTCCTACTCTTAAAGGAATACGAGCTTCTTTACACCATTGCCCAACAACTTTGTTAGGGAATAAATGCAAGACAGCCGAGAAGCCTTTGAGCTGTGCATGACGTTCCTCTTTGGATAAGGCCACTAGATCTTCAAAAAGTAATATTTCACTGATGGGCTCAAAACAAGCCACAACCGGCGCTGTATATTTTCGGCACAAATAAACAAGTTGTGCTTCAGGGAATTGCTTTTTCAGAGCCATGCACACAGGCAGCGTCAGGCAGACATCTCCAATGGCATCTGTTCTTGAAATCAGGATTTTTTGTAGACTAGGCCGCTGCATCTTTCCACATTTTTCTGAGTAAAGTATACTTTTGATGCGTAGCATAGGCGCTGCGTGTCGCGATATGCCAACCTGCCAAACCATCTAAAAACCCAAGTTTAATCCAGTAACTTTTGACAAATTGAGCAGCTACTTTAATACCTAATTTCAAGAGGCTACAATGCTTCTTTTGAACAAATAATTCTTGTGCAGCAATTTTTGAAAAGTAAGCAATCTGCTTGAAATGATCTTCTTTGGTGTAGTATGAATAATGCAGCAAATCTCCGGTGAGCTTTTGCACTTTGAGGTCTTGAAGCGGTAATAGTTGGTCATGAGGGTTGAGCCCTCCCCACTTAGCCAGTTTTTTATAAACCAAACGCACTTTTGTGTCGGGGTACCACCCGCTATGACGGATCCATTGACCGCAATAGTTTGTGAGCCGATTCATGGCATAAATACCGGGCTCAGGGTTTTGAGCTTTAAGCGCTTGAATGCTTTTCTTGAGTTCATCGGTAAGCGCTTCATCGGCATCTAGAGAAAGCACCCAATCGTGAGTGGCGCGATTGAGCGCCTCATTTTTTTGCTGAATGTGGCCTTCAAACGCATTTTGTTCAAAGCGCACACCAAATTCTTGGCAAATGGCTTGGGTTTCATCGGTGGAATAAGAATCGAGTACAAAAATCTCATCGCAAACTTCTTGCAAAGAAAGCAAGCAGCGCCTGATATTTCGGGCTTCGTTGTAAGTGATAATGACGCCTGATAGTTTCATGGGAAACTATTTAATCCGGATTCTTTGACCCACTGAAATGCTATTGACTCTGACACCGGGGTTGAGGCGTTGTAATTGGGCCTGGGTGAGGTTATTGCGCTGTGCAATTTTTCCGAAGGTATCGCCTGAACGCACCGTGTAATATTTTTTGGCTGGAGGAGGCGGAGGTGTTGGGGCTGGTGTAACTGGAGCTACTGTTTGGCTCGAGTAAACACTCAGTTTTTGACCTACATAAATGTTAGTAGTACGCAAGCCATTCCACTCCATTAATTGCTCAATAGAAACATTGTATCTTAAGGCAATCTGGCGCAAGTTTTCTCCGGTTTTGACTTTGTGATAAAGCAAATTGTTGGTGCCAGGAGTTCGGGTACTTAAAGTATCTGTGGAGCTGGTAATGATGATGGTGGAGTCGCGGGAGGTGGAGTCTTGGGGGGTGGTGGGTGGGGGAACGACCACAGGTTTTGGATGATAGATCGCTTCTTCAAGAAGATAAAGCGAATCTTCAAAACTGACTAAGAGCCCGATTTTGTCGAGAGGTCCGGTGACACAACGAGCAGGACTCATTTTTGGGATGTAAGTTGTTTTATAAACTGGGTTCAGGCTTTGAATTTCAGTGAGTTCCCAATCAGTGAGCTTGGCAATGGTTTGCATATGAACCCCACCCTTTAAACACATGGTGTCGAGTTGCGCATTGTGAATTTTTGCCTCCATTGGAATGATGTTGTATTCCGCATGGTAGGTCATCATGTAGGCGGCGGCAATGAAGTTTGGGACGTAGCCTTGTGTCTCTTTAGGCAAGAATGGACGCACCTCCCAATAGGTTGTTTTTCCGCCAGATCTTCGGATTGCGGAATTAACATTTCCTGGGCCAGCATTATACGCTGCCAAGGCTAAATTCCAGTCGCCATAAATGCCATAAAGTTGCTTCAAGTAACGACACGCTGCATCTGTGGCCTTTTCAGGATCCATGCGCTCATCTATGTATGAGTTTTCGTCAAGGCCAAAATAGAGCCCCGTCTTGTACATGAATTGCCATAAACCAAGTGCACCTGCTCTTGATTTTACTTGTGGGCGCAAACCACTTTCAATGACAGATAAATAACGCAACTCAAGTGGCAAGCCATATTCGGTCAATTTCTCTTCAAATAAATCAAAGTAAAGTGCTGAACGCCCTAGTGCTACTCGTATGAATCCACGGCGCTGAGCTGCAAAGAACTTAATGGTAGAAAGGGTTGCTGTATTGCAGTCTAGATGAAAAGGTGTGAGTTCGTTCATTTTGGACAAACGCGCACAAATCACGGAATCTGAAAAAGTAGGAATTTGATTCGGGGCGTAATTGAGGTCCGCTATGATCGCTTCGTAATTTTGAGTATTGGCGTACTCAGTATAAAACAAGTTGAGACTTTGCTGAACAGTGTTTACAAAAGGATCTGGATCAAGCGTATCTGAAGGTCGCACGAGGTGTGCTGGCTTTTGCGCAAATGCAAACACAGTTAAAAAGAGAAGAAGGGTAAGTTGCACCAACTTCATCATAGTACTTCTTGAATTAAAGATGCCGCATGATAAAGGTAATCTTCCTCAAAATCTTTGGCCATAATTTGAAGGCCAAAAGGTAAACCATTTGAATGCCAGCCAAAAGGCATGCTCAATGCAGGGTTGCCAGTCAGGTTAGCGTGTACAGTAAAGATATCTTGCAAATACATTTGAATAGGGTCCTTGACCGCATTCATTTCAAAAGCAGTTGAAGGCGTAGTTGGCGACAACAAAACGTCACAATTTTGCAACAATTCATTGGTGCGGTTCTTTAAAATTCTACGCACTTGTTGTCCTTTGGTATAGTAAGCGTCGTAGTAGCCATGTGACAACACAAAGGTGCCGGTCATGATGCGGCGCTTCACTTCTGGGCCAAAGCCCTCAGTTCTAGACTTTACATAGGTGGCTTCAACACCTTGTGCATCTGGGCTTCTGTAGCCATAATGTACACCGTCGAAACGCGCTAAGTTGGAAGATGCTTCAGCAGTAGTGAGTACGTAGTAGGTCGGGACCATGTAGTCCAGAAATGGGAAACTTACTTCTGTGAGTTCGTGTCCGGCAGCTTTTAAATCAGCTACACATTGGTCGAGTTTTGCCTTGACTTCTGGGTCAAGGCCAGGATGTGAAAAGCATTCCTTAATGACACCAATTTTAAGTTTGGCAGGTAAGTTTTGACGAATTTCATACGGCTTACTTGAACTTGTAGCGTCAAATTCATCTTGGCCTGCAGTCAATTCAATTAATAATTTGGTGTCAGCGAGTTCATTGGTGAAAAAACCAATTTGATCAAAAGACGACGCATAGGCAATGAGGCCATAACGACTCAGGCGCCCGTAGGTTGGCTTGATGCCATAGGTGCCTGTCCAAGAAGCTGGCTGACGAATAGAGCCACCTGTATCAGAACCTAATGAAACCGTGCACAGATTTGCCGCAACTGCTACAGCACTACCCCCTGAAGAACCTCCAGGAACATGATTGGCCTTCCAATTATTTTGAACGGGCCCAAATGCAGAGTTCTCATTGGAGCTACCCATTGCAAACTCATCACAGTTCAAGCGACCAATGACAATTGCGTCTTGATCGAGCAAGCGTTGAAGAACGGTTGAGGTATAGATTGAAGTAAAGCCCTCTAAAATTTTAGAGGATGCCGAAACACGGTGATTTTTATAGCAAATGTTGTCTTTGATGCCGACAATTACTCCTGCTAGCTTACCTGCCGTACCGGCCTTGATTTTTGCATCAATGGCAATTGCTTGCTCACGGGCAGATGTTTCAAATACTTCGAGAAAAGCATTGAGGTGTTGATGTGCTTCGATGTGCGACAGGTGCTCCTCAACGAGGTCCAATGCCGTCTTACCAGAATGCAAGGCATTCTGAATCTCTGCGATAGATCGGTACATGCGTTTACTTTTCTTCTTTAGAAATTTCTGTTGAAGATTCTGTAGTGTTGTTTTCGCCTTTAGAAGCGTCTTTGAATTCTTTAACGCCCTTTCCGAGTCCTTTCATAAGCTCAGGGATTTTTTTGCCGCCAAAAAATAGCACAACAATTGCAAGTACGAGAAGGATTTCAGTTGGTCCAAATTTGCCCATAATTTCTTTATTTATTGTCCTACAAAACTAACTAAAAATAGCTTTGAACTTGGAGTTTATAATTTTCTTGCTACTTCAACTTCTTCGTATGCTTCGATGATATCACCAATTTGGATATCGTTGAATTTATCGATGTTCAAACCACACTCATAGTTGTTTTTTACTTCTTTGACGTCGTCTTTGAAGCGCTTCAATGAACCAAGAACACCAGAGTGTACAACAATACCATCGCGGATGAGGCGGATTTTTGAGCTGCGTTTGATCGTTCCGTCTAGGACGTAACATCCGGCAATAGTACCCACTTTTGTGATTTCGAAGGTCTCGCGTACTTCGGCAGAACCCAATACTTTTTCTTCGATATCTGGTGATAACATGCCTTCCATCGCCGCTTTGATCTCTTCAATGGCTTTGTAGATGACAGAGTACATGCGGATGTCAATCTGTTCTGTTTCAGCCAATTTACGAGCTGGTAAAGTTGGTCTTACTTGGAAGCCGACAATAATAGCGTCTGAAGCTGAAGCAAGGTTGACATCGGCCTCGGTAATAGCACCTACACCTTTGTGAACGATGTTAACTTGGATTTCTTCCGTAGAAAGATTCAATAAGGAGTCAGAGAGGGCCTCGATAGAACCATCAACGTCACCTTTAACAATAATATTGAGCTCTTTGAAGTCTCCGATAGCCAAACGACGACCGATCTCATCAAGCGTAATATGTTTAGTTGTACGCAAGCCTTGCTCGCGGAATAGTTGCTCGCGTTTCTGAGCAATTGACTTCGCTTCTTTTTCGTCGTCGAGGATATTGAATTTGTCACCTGCACTTGGCGCACCACCAATTCCGAGAACTGAAACTGGTTGAGCTGGGCCCGCCTCTTTCAAAGCTACACCGTGCTCATCATGCATCGCACGCACACGGCCATAATAACGGCCAACAAGCACAACATCACCTACGCGCATGGTTCCGGCCTCAACAAGCATATTGGTTACGTAACCTTTTCCTTTGTCAAGAGAAGATTCGATGACTGTACCAACAGCATTTTTAGCTGGATTAGCCTTGAGGTCAAGGAGTTCAGCCTCTAGAAGCACTTTGTCGAGTAAAGCATCAATGTTTAGGTTTTGCTTCGCTGAAATTTCTTGTACTTGGTATTTACCTCCCCAATCTTCCACCAAAATGTTCATGGCTGAAAGTTGCTCGCGGATGCGATCCGGATTAGCACCAGGCTTATCAATTTTGTTGATGGCAAAAATCATCGGCACATTTGCTGCTTGTGCATGAGAAATTGCTTCTTTGGTTTGTGGCATGACGTCGTCATCTGCTGCAACAATGATAATGGCAACGTCAGTGACTTGCGCACCACGAGCACGCATCGCTGTAAAGGCTTCGTGACCAGGTGTATCGAGGAAAGTCATTTTGCGACCATCTTTGAGCGTAACAGAGTACGCACCAATGTGCTGCGTGATCCCTCCGGCTTCACCTTCCGTAACGTTTGCATTACGAATGCGGTCAAGTAAGGAAGTCTTACCGTGGTCAACGTGACCCATTACTGTAATAATTGGAGGGCGTGCGATGAGGTCTTCAGGCTGATCTTCAACAACTGTAATAGCATCTTGAAGTTCAGCGCTAATGAATTCAGTTTCATAGCCAAATTCGTCGGCTACAATCTGAATGGTCTCGGCATCAAGTCTTTGGTTAATTGAAGCAAAAATGCCTAAAGACATACACACTGAGATGACCTGTGTTGGTTGAATATTCATCATGGAAGCCAACTCAGATACAGTAACGAACTCAGTGAGTTTAAGTGTTTTTTCTTCAAGCTCAGCCATCGCCATTTCTTCTTGGCGGCGCTGTGCAAAGTTGTCGCGTTTTTGACGGCGATTTTTAGAAGCCTTTGACTTCCCTCCTTGATTGGAGAGGCGTGCAAGGGTTTCTTTAATTTCTTTTTGGATATCTTGCTCAGATATCTCGGCCTTTTCGGTCTTTGGTCTGGCTTGATTGTTTCCGCCAGCGTTGTTGCCGGTGGAAGGCACTTCTTTTTTGATACGCTTGCGCTTGCGCTTAGAGTTGGCGTCGTCTGAAGACGAAGCAACTGGTGTGCGTGGACGCTCGACAGGAAGTTCAATTTTACCAAGAACTGTTGGGCCAGATAGTGTCTGACGCGCTACGCGAATAGTTTCAATTTCTGCCGGAGCTGCTGGAGCTTGGGGATCTGGATTTGACTCAGGAGCAGGCGCTTCAGTTGGTGCACTTGGTGCAGCTTCAGCAACTGGTGCTGGTGCTGGTGCTGCCTTGGTTTCTTCTTTGCTAGCTTCTTTTTGAGCTGAAGTATCTTTCTTTTTATCCGGACGCGTACGCTGATTAATAGCATCGAGGTCGATTTTTCCAACAACGTTTACTTTGTTCTCAGAAACTACTTCTGGCTCTGCTGCTACAGGTTCAACCGGAGTAGCTACAACAGGTGCTGGTGCGACTTGTGTATCACTGAGTACTTGACGCTTGATTTCTTCGAGGTTGATATCCTCTTCGTCTTCATCCTCTTGTACTGGTTGAGCAACTGTTTCTTCTTGTGGCTTGTCTTTAATTGATAAAGACTCGCGCTTTTCGCGACGCAAGGCAGCCTTGGACTGCTCTTTCATGTTTTGGTCCGCAGCAAATTCTTGGCAAAGAATGTCAAAATGCTCTTGCTCCAGACGTGCTGTCGGGCTTGCATCAATAACAATTCCTTTTGAACCTAAGAACTCGACAATTGTCGGAATTCCTACATTCAATTCTCCTGCTGCTTTTCCTAAACGTATCGGTTTTCCCGCCATATTCTATTATTGCGCTCCTAATTGGTATTAAAGTTATTCAAATTCTGCTTGTAAAATGCGGAATACTTCCTCGATTGTTTCTTTTTCGAGGTCTGTGCGCGATACAAGGTCATCTTTGCTAATTTCGAGAACTGACTTCGCGGTATCACAACCAATCGCTTTCAATTCATCGATAATCCAGCTGTCAATTTCATCTGCAAATTCTTCGAGGTCAACGTCTTCGATATCAACTTCACCATCGCGGTAAACATCAATTTCAAAACCACAGAGCTTTCCGGCAAGTTTGATGTTGTTACCACCTTTACCAATTGCCAAAGACACTTGATCTGGTTTGAGATAAACTTTGACGCGTTTGTCATCTTCTAAAATCTCCATAGAGGTAATTTTAGCTGGTGACAACGCACGCTGAATAAGCAACTGTTGGTTGCTTGTATAGTTGATGACATCGATGTTTTCGTTGCGTAATTCACGAACAATTCCGTGAATTCTAGAACCTTTCATACCGACACAAGCCCCAACTGGATCAATGCGATCGTCATAAGATTCAACGGCAACTTTAGCACGCTCTCCTGGTTCGCGAACAATTTTCTTGATAGTAATGAGGCCATCAAATACTTCAGGAACTTCAAGTTCGAATAAACGCTCAAGGAATTCAGGAGCAGTACGTGACAAAATGATCACTGGCGTGCTGTTACGCATGTCCACTTTAGCTACAACTGCACGAACTGACTCTCCTTTTTTGAAGAAATCTGAAGGAATTTGTTCTGATTTCGGCAAGATAAGTTCGTTGTTGTCGTCGTCCATGATAAGGATTTCTTTCTTCCAAACCTGATAAACTTCTCCGGTAACGATTTCACCGATGCGTTCTTTGTATTTGTTGTAAAGTTGGTCCTTCTCGAGTTCCATGATGCGAGAAATCAGGTTTTGACGCAAAGCCAAAACATTGCGACGACCAAAATCAGCAAACTTGAATTCTTCGGTAACTTCTTCACCGATTTCGAAGTCAGGCTCAATTTTAATGGCATCTGAGTAGGCGATTTCGGTATTCGGATCTTCTACTTCGCCGTCACCAACAATTTCTTTGTTCAAAAAGATCTGAACATCACCTTTGTCAATGTTAACAACGATATCGATGTGCTCATCTGTATTGAACTTCTTTTTGAGCATCGCACGGAAGACGTCTTCCAATACGTGCTGCATCGTTTGTTTGTCAATGTTTTTAAGTTCTTTAAACTCCGAAAATGAGTCAACAAGTTCCAAACTGTTCATGG
>CAZPWB010000004.1:0-74752 GCA_964590425.1 uncultured Lishizhenia sp.
TTAAAAGTAAAAATTTTAACTAACACCTTGGTTTGAAATTAAGGGAGTATTATATCCGGATATTTTAGATTTCGAAGATTTATCTCAAGCAAGTAAGACTTTTCATACAATTCTTTCACAATCAATTATCGACGATGAAATAGGAGGCCTAGTAAAAATAACAAATGTAGAGAATGGGTCCATTTGGCTGGAAGTATTTGTGGGTACAACTGCTGCGGTCGAGCTTGTCGGTGGTTTAGCTTGGGCTGCAGCCGTTGTTTTTAAAAAAATTCAAGAAGGCAGGTTAATAGAAGAACATGTTAAGAGCTTAAAAATAAAAAATGACAGCTTGAAAGAAATTCAAAACAAACAAAAGGAGCAATTAGCAGAACTTGTTGAAGCTGAAGCTGAAAATTTAGTGAATGAAATATTTTCTGAAAATAAGATTGAAAAAATTGAAAGAATTAAACATTCAATAAAATTGCTTGCTGAAATGTTGGAAAAAGGAGCTGAAGTTCATCCAGCATTAAATCAACCCGAAAGTGTGAAGAATTTATTTCCTGACATAAAAAATCTACAATCTTTGGAAACACGAATAAAGAAACTAGAAGGATAATTTATAATTCGAATAACATAGAGACATATGCAAATATAACAACGAAAATAAAAAATCACGGCTCCCCAAACTCCCCAACAATCAATCCAACCTGCAACGGAGTCAACAATCTCCTCCCTTTCACATACCCAGCAGCTTTCAGCTTTTCGCTCAAAGATTCAGAAGCCACGATCCAAATTCTCAACTGCCAGGAGGCGCTTTTCTTTGTAATATTCGGGAAATAAAGTTGTGCGAGCTCACCGTAGCCATAAGCTCGCACTTTGAATGGTTCATTATTCATGTTCTTCAAATTTGTTTGTCGCCAGATCTAGGACCCGGCGAAGTTTATGGAACTGATGCCTTTTAATTTGGAAGCTAGTAACTTCATGTCATCCCCTACTTTCTTGTCGACGATGCGCGCATAATGTTGGGTGCTTTGAATGTTCTTGTGGCCGAGCATTTTACTGACAGATTCTATTGGTACGCCGTTCATCATGGTAACCGTTGTTGCAAACGTATGCCTTGCGACGTGATAAGAAAGATCCTTTTGAATGTTGCATAGATCGGCTAGCTCCTTCAAATAGGCATTCATCTTTTGATTGCTTAAAATGGGTAAGATTGGATCGTTCGGGTCAAGCAACTCAAGTTTGGCGTAGTTTCTAATGATACTCATTGGAATATCTAGCAAAGGAATGTTCGCTCTCCCTCCTGTCTTTTGCCGTCTTGTGCGGATCCAATGACCTGTTGTTTCATCACCTTCAATCTCAGAACGCTTTAATTGTTTTACATCGATATAGGCCAAGCCCGTGTAACAAGAAAAAATAAAGAAATCACGCACTTTGTTCAGCCGGTCAAAGACCGAATGAAACTCAATAAGGCGCTGCATTTCTTCCATGGTCAGATAAGGCCGGTCAACCTCCTTCAAGGATAAACTAATGCCATTAAACGGGTCTTTCACCAACCATCCGCTGCGAATACTGATGCTTGTAATTGTTTTGAGGTTCTGTAAAAACTTTGTAGCCGTATTGTGGCTACAACCTTTTTCAGTTTTTAGGTAAATACCATACTGCTGGATCATTTGATAGTCCACCGCTTTGATGGAAACATCCTCAACATGGTAGTGCTTCTGTAAAAACGCCTGAAAGTGGTTCTTTGCCGTATTGTACTTTTGATACGTGGCATAAGAATTCTCCTTTCCAATTAACTTTTTCAGGTTAGACACATGTCCTTCCCAAATGTCGATGATCTGTCTTGTTTTGGCAGTGTTTACCCCAAGGATTGCATCCCTGAGCATCTGCGGAGTCACATCATCGGTGTAAGATAAAAGCTCATTGTACTTTTTGTGCGCTTTTAAACGAACCGCTTCCAGGTAATTATTGAAAGCGCGCGCTTCTTCAGTGCGTCCTTTCATTACATAGCGGGCCGGATCCCAATCTTCAGGTTTAATAAACCTATGTACTTGGAGAGCAACTCGATCTCCATTAATGTTGATGCGTAGCATCACGGGACATTCCCCGTTTTTTCTTTCTCTTGTTCGGTTGATGTAAAATGTCAACCCAAACGATGTTCTTGACGACATGGCGTAAGTATTAATTGCGCCCCCATTTTGATGACAAAACTACAATAACACCACCTTACAAAACAAATTTAAAACACTGTTTTTCAGTACTATTATGTACCAAAATGTACTCACACCCGTTACCACTTTTTTGATTTTCAAAAGTGGTCACCAGATTGCAACCCAGTTGGGGTACAAAATGGTACATTTTAGGACAATAAAGAACAAAAAAAAAGCGTGTAAACTCAGTGTTTACACGCTTTGGTACATTTTGGTATTGTTACCTGGCGGAGAGTGAGGGATTCGAACCCCCGGAACCTCTCGGTTCAACAGTTTTCAAGACTGCCGCAATCGACCACTCTGCCAACTCTCCGGGGCAAAAGTAGTAAAACTTCGGGTTTTGGCAAGGGTTTTTTGAACTTTAAGTAAATATTTTTTTAAATCTATTTCATCTTCCAGGCTTCATCCATGCCGATTCCGTTGAATATGAAAGGTTTATATTTCTCGATGCGTGCAGTTCTGGTGGCACTTTGTTTGGCATCGTTGAAGTGACGCAAGTAATTTTTCTGGCGTCCTGGGGTTAAGGCGCGGAATGCGGCTTCGAATTCGGGTGCTGCTTCGAACGAAGCTAAGAGTTCTTCTGGGAAAGGGAATTCGGACGGTGCTTTGACGGGCAATTTAAGGCCTGCCTTTTCTATTTCGAGGGCTTCGAATAAATAAGAACGAATTTCGTCTTGCTTTTCTAGAATTTGAGAAAGATTGGTGAAACGCAATAAGCGGAAAGTTTGCGCAGTTTCTGAGGGTGCCACGAGCATTTTGTGCTCATCGGCTAAAAGTGGGCCTTTGAAAAACGAGAAACCGCAGTTGTCTTTGAAACTAAAGATCATGGCCACATTTTTATTGTTATGGCTATAGCAAGGCCCGCCCCACTTCATGTTTTCTTCGGTAAATACACTGAGTGCAATGGCTCTAAGCGCAGCAATTTCTTCAGAGTAAACCCGCACAGAACAAGCGTCAGTGGCAAATTTAGAGCAGCGCCCGCAGCCGTCGGCTAGATAAACATCGATAGATTGTGTCATTTTCATGTAGTAAAATTACAGCAAAACATTTACAGTGCTTACCTGTTGAGTATATTTGCAGCATGAATTTAAAACAAGTTCCTTTAGACAAACTCAACGCACTCAATGAAGGCACACTCATGGAGACCTTGAACATTGAATATATTGAAATTGGCCCCGATTTCGTACGCGCCAGTATGCCAGTAACGCACAAAACCAAACAACCCATGGGCCTTTTACATGGTGGCGCCAGTGCCGCACTTATGGAAACCGTCGGTTCTTTAGGTTCAGTTTTATTAATTGATCCGGATACGCATTATTCGGTAGGACTTGATATCAGTGCCAACCATGTAGCTGCAGCCAAAGAAGGGCTTGTGATTGCAACAGCCAAGTTGGTACATGCCGGGCGCAAAACCCACCTTTGGAACATCGAGGTTCGCGACGCAGCAACTAATCGGCTCATTTCACACGGTAAACACACCGTGATGGTTTTACCTAAAGAGAACTAACATGCTATCTTACCGTTTTCCAGGAGAAGAAATTGTTCGTGTAAACGGTGATTTTATTGAAGTAGATAACTTTGATATTCAAGGTTTTGTAATCACAGACTTCAATCAAAAAAAGAAGTATGTTTTCAAAGAAGCGGCGCCTCAAAAAGCGAATCAAGCAGCCCTACCCTTTTGCATTGATGAAGCGGCCTATTTAAAGCAAGCTACACAGCTCATTAAAGATTTAAACCGCGGGATTGCCGATAAAATAGTTTTCTCTCGCATCAAAGAAGTTGAGCTTGTGTTAACAAGTCCTGAACAGTTGTTTGAGCGCATGTTAAAAGCGTATCCACAGGCTTTGGTTTATTATTTTCACGATACTTGCCTGGGTTCTTGGTTGGGTGCCAGCCCTGAAATTTTACTCGAGAAAACGCCCAGCGCTTTTAGAACGATGGCCTTGGCAGGCACCAAATTAGCTGGCGAAAACCGAGACTTCACCCATAAAGAATACAACGAGCACGCTTTAGTTACTGAATTTATTGAGGGGCAATTGAAGCAAATTCCGGGTGCTCAGCTTCAAGTTTCTGCACTTTCTGAATACAGTCAAGGGCCTGTGACGCATTTATTACAAGAACTCACTTGGCAAATGCCACAAAGCACCTTGCCACTTTTACTCAAGTACCTACACCCTACACCAGCTGTTGCGGGTCTTCCGCAAAAAGTAGCAGTACAGTACATCAATGCGCTCGAAACCCATGACAGAGCTTTGTATACCGGAATCATTGGCAATTTGCGAGCAGGACACGAGAAGCTTTTTGTCAATTTGCGTTGTGCGCAAGTACATGAAGGGAAACTCTACATTTATGTGGGCGGCGGTTTTACACCAGATTCAGTTGCAGAACAAGAGTGGCAAGAGACCGAAAATAAAAGCAAAACCTTGTTACAACTGCTCTGAAATGCAGTAAATTTGCCACATGCAAAGCAGCGATAAAATTTTGGTCCAATGGCTCGCCACAAGAACAGCTCAGGCCGGAATTCAATACGTTGTGTTGTCGCCAGGTTCCAGGAACGCACCTTTTGCTATCGCTTTTGATGCGCACCCCGACATCGAAACACTGGTGGTCCACGATGAACGCGCTGCAGCATTTGTTGCACTAGGACTCGCACAAGAAACCCAAAAACCAGTAGCGCTTTGCTGCACTTCGGGCTCGGCCTGCCTCAATTATTATCCTGCTTTAGCAGAAGCTTACTACAGAAATATTCCTTTACTTGTACTGACCGCAGACCGACCTGCCGAATGGATCAATCAGGGCGATGGTCAAACCATCGTGCAACGCGAGGTTTTTAAGAACCATGCGCACGCTTACCTAGAGCTCGACGAAAGCGGTTTTCAGCTCAATAATGAGCTAGAAAGCCAGTTACAGCAAACACTTGAACACTTGCATGCACGTTGGAAAGGCCCCATTCATATCAATGTTGGGCTCAACGAACCGCTCTATCAGCAAGCAGCTATACAGACTTTTGAAAATTACCAACCAAGCGCCGAAAAAACACAGTCTCAGCTACCCGATTTCAGTTTACTGAATGGTAAAAAAATTATGGTTTTGGTCGGGCAAATGGCGCCTAATGCGAAATTTGAACAAGCACTAGCGCGTTTTGCTGCCCAAAGCAATGTGGTGGTTTTAGTCGAGAATACGTCAAATATTCAAAATGAGCGTTTCAATGCGTGTATTGACCGCAGTCTCAACGGACTCGATACCGAGAACCCTGATTTTCATCCGGAAGTATTAATCAGTTTTGGTGGTGCTGTTGTTTCAAAAAGAATCAAGGCCTACTTGCGCAAATATAAAGCAGCATTTCATTGGCGCGTTGCCCCTGACTTTCCAGAAATGGATACCTTCAGACTGAACACCACTTTTCTGAATATTCCCGAAACAGACTTCATGCAGGCGCTTGAAAAGGAAAGCCTGAACTTGAATACGACTAATTACAATGGCAAATGGAAAGCCATTGACTACTTAGCCAAAGACAAACAAGCCCTGTTTGAAACGCCTACAACAATCCTCACTGATTACGACGTGTTTTCAGTCTTCTTCGAGCTTATTGAAGGCCCTGCAGTTTTACACATGGCCAATAGTTCGGTGGTGCGTTATACCCAGCTTTTTGATCCTGTTACCAGTTTGCGCTATGAAAGCAATCGTGGCACCAGTGGCATAGACGGCTCTGTTTCTACAGCCGTTGGCGCGGCATTAGCCTCACCTGACACACAGCACTACCTCATTTGTGGAGACATCTCCCTGATCTATGACAGCAATGCTTTTTGGACTAAGCCCTTTCCAAAAAATCTCAAAATTGTCGTGATTCAAAATAAGGGCGGCGGCATTTTTCAAATCATTCCCGGGCCAGCATCTTCTCCTTTGCGCGAGCAATATTTTGAAGCCACGCATCAGACCTCTCCGGCTGCAGTGATCAGAGGTTATGGTTTTGAGGTGCTCGAGTGTTATGCAAAGTCGGAAATTTTACAAAATTTGGCACACTTTTTAGACGCAAAAAACCCGATACAAATTTTACAAATTGAAACCGCTCAAGATGAAAACGCAGTCGTTCTAGAGCATTTTTTTAAATTTTTAAATACCAACGCATGAACCAGTTTTTAGATTACTTCTCGATTTTAGGCACCACAGTAGGACTTACTTATTTGCTCATTTTAACCCTGCTTGAAATTGTACTCGGTATCGATAACATCATTTTTATTTCGATCATTACCGACAATCTACCAAAAAACCAGCAAAAAAAAGCCCGCCTCATTGGCCTAAGCTTGGCCTTAATCATACGTATCATTATGTTGTCTTTGGTTTCTTGGATCATGACCCTTGACCGCGAAGCTTTGTTTAGTGTGGCTGGACACAATTTTACCGCCCACAGCTTGGTGCTACTCATTGGAGGTTTATTCTTAATCTATAAGTCAGTTGGTGAAATGCACGCGAGTGTTAAAGGTGAACACCAAAAAGAACAAAAGAAAGGTAACAGCACCTTTTCTTCAGCGGTAACACAAATTGTCATTGTCGATTTCATTTTTAGTTTTGACTCAGTGATCTCTGCAATAGGAATGACAAACGATATCCAACACGAAGCACACGGGAATCCAATTATCATCATTGTTTTGGCTGTCCTTGTTTCGATGTTGGTGATGATGTGGTTCTCGGGGCCAATTAGCCGCTTTATCAACGAAAGACCAACCATCAAAATGATCGCGTTGTCCTTTTTAGTAGCTATCGGTATCATGCTGATTGCCGAAGCCTTCGGAGAGCATTTGCAAAAAGGCTACATCTATTTTGCGCTCGTGTATGCCCTTGTTGTTGAAATGCTCAATTTGCGCATGCGTAAAAATCAAAAGAAATGAATCGCCAAGAGGCGCTGATTACTATTGGTTTTGAGGCAAACAGCCTACCCGACCTCGAAGAAATTCAAGATGCTTTAGAAACGACGTTTTTTGACATCAAACAACGACTTTACCGCTCTTTTGATCAGGTCTTACTTTATCCTAAATTTGAAAAAGAACTGCTTAGGTTTTTAAAAGCGGAACACTTACTGCTTCACCATCAAACTTTTGAGCTTTCTTCCAAAAAAGAACTAAGGCCGAGCTTAGTTTTTAGCTCTTTTTCGGCTGCAGAAATTGATTTAAATGCGCTTTTAAATCAACTCAAACTGTTTCAAAAACACAGGGCTCAACTTCAGACGCAGCTGTACAATTGTTCAGATGCATCTGCGCTCCTGCTAATCATGGATGAGGCCAAACTACTTTTTCAAGACTGGTTTGAAATATGGCCGAAACTAGATTTGGATGCAGAGCAACCAGTTAAGCTCTCTCAAATTCTCGATGCACAAGCGTTCTATACTGAACTACAAGAATTGGCGCAAGCGGCTCCGTACGAAAAAGGAATTGACATCGCTCAATTCGAGCTTTTACTTGCATCAAAGCCTTTGCTGCAACATGAAATATTGCGAATAAAAGCTACCCAAGAAAAAATACTAGCTTAAGCTTCGATTAAAGATCGCCACCACCTTCAAAGCCAGCATTTTTGGCTTTATTGGAGATTTCTAGTTTTCCGAATTTATAGCTCGCAGATACATAAACCCTGCGCGTGAGCCATTTAAACTCTCCTTCTTGCATAACTCCGGGACGGTCCACTAAAAAGTAAAACCCTTGGCGATTAAAAACATCTGTAACACGTGTTCCGAGTGTCCATTTACCATTGGCTAATTTCTTCTCAAAAGCAATATCTACAGGTCCCTGTCTTTGAGCAATACCTTGTACGGTTACCCTTGGCCCATTATAGTTGACACTTAATTGCAGCGTTGCTGTCTTTTTCCAAAACTCATATGAGGTATTCCACTTCAAGTTGTGGTTAAAACCTTGACGGTTTGGCAAAGAGGCCTGATTGGTGATGTACCACGTATAATTCGAATTGTATGAAAGGGTACTTCTTAGCGCACTAATTGGCTTAAACATAAGCACCGCCTCAAAACCGAGCGCTTTGGTTTCTGCGATATTCATAAAAGTTACTGCACTGGTACCGTTTTCATAAAATTCTTTCACGCGTGAAATGACGCCCGTCGAGTTGCGGTAATAAAGCGAAGAGGTAACTGTAAGTTTTTTTCTTTCCAAAGAATAAGCTAAATCAAAAGAATGAATAAATTCTGGCTTGAGGAATGGATTGCCTAATCTAAGGTTGTAAGGGTCTGAATAATTAGTAAAAGGATTAAGCTCATCGGCTGCAGCGCGCTTGATGCGTCTGGAATAACTAAAACTTAGTTCTGATTTAGGTTTGAGCTCATAACGCAAGTGCCCTGAAGGAAAGAAATTAAAGTAGTCATTGACAATTCGGATGGAGTCGGAAATTAAATTTGGAATCTGATAAGCTTGCTCAACCCGAAGGCCACCTTGAATCTTGAAACGATTGAACTGCTTACCAACTACACCATAAGCACTAAAAATCTGCTCTTTGTAGCCATATAAAAAATTGGCGATCGTGTCTTCGATAAAAAGTTGAGAAATGGTATCTCTAGACTCTGAATAAGTATCTACAAGCTGATCGCGCAGAATGGCCTTTAAGCCAGCTTCGGTGCGAAGACCGAGTTCAGGAAACAAGTAAGTGAGGTCCGCTTGTGCGGTAGTGATCAGGTTTTTGTCAACGTTAAATAACTGCTGATCTAGTTTAGCTTGATTTAAGGCAACAGTGTCAGGGGAAAAATAGGTGTTTGTATAGTATCCTTGGGTGTACTCCTCACCGATCGACTGGTTGGCATCGAGCATGAGGTTACCGCGGTTATCTTTGAAGTCGTGTTTGAAATTGAAACTGAAATCATAGTTGGTGCGGTTGGAAGGGTCGTATGAATAACGACTCCAGAGGTCGATTACCTGCCCGTTGGTGTCAAGCTGCCCATTCCAGAGTTCACCAGTGCGGTCTCTTTGGCCGGTAGCGCCAGTAAAGATAAAGCCCATGGTATTTCTTTGATTGAGGTTGATGTCAGTGCCAACTCTGAAAGTTTGGCCCGCATCGAGGTCTGAACCCACGCGGTTCTGATCCAAAATAAAAACATTGCTGCCTTCACCTTGAATAATGTCGTTATAGTTGTTGCGAAAACCTTCCAGATAACGGGCGTTGTAAGTGCCAAAGACATTGATATTGCCGTTTCGGTAACTCAAAGACAAATTGCCTTCGCCAAAATTTCCTGTACGGAGGTCACCGGAAGCCAAATTGGTAGAGAGCATGCCGTTAAACCCAAGAAGTTTGTTTTTCTTTAAAACAATATTGATAATGCCAGAAGTGCCGTCTGGGTCGTATTTGGCCGAAGGATTGGTCACGACTTCAATGCGCTCAATGGAATTGGCAGGCAAAGCATCTAGCAAGGTTTTACCATTTCCGCCACTCAAAGAGCTAGGTCTTCCATCAATGAGGATAGTCACACCACCTTGGCCACGTAAAAGCACGCCACCTTCTTGATCCACCTCTACAGAAGGCAAACGGTTTAAAATATCATTAGCAGTACCGCCATTGACATTGAGATCCTCGGCGACGTTATACACTTTTTTATCAATACCTGCTTCCATGACATCTTTGGAGCCCTTCACGACGATATCTTTGACATCTTGTGTTTTTACTTTTTGCAAGCGGAGGGTCCCGAGGTGTAAGTTGCTTTGATTGATATTGAGTTGCACCCCAGAAAGCATTTCCGTTTCGTAAGTTGCTAAACTGAGTTTCAGGTAGTAGGTGCCCGGAGCAATTGTTAGTTCAAATTTTCCATCAGCCTTCGAGATGGTGGCAGCTACAAAAGAAGAATCTGAAGGTTTGAAGGCCTTGACAGATACGTATTCTAAGGGTTTGGATTCTTCAACAGAGATGATTTTTCCTGTAATTGAGCTGAGTCCCTGCGCAAAAAACTGAGGTGTGCAAAGCAGAATCAAAAAGAAAAAGGACAGCTTTTTAAGGAGAGACAATCTAAACATAGGGCAAAAATACGCATTAAGTTTCCCAAAATCACTTATATTTGCGTTTCAAAATTGAAACTATGATTGATCAATTGAGCTTCGACGACCTCAAAAACAAGTTTAACCAAAACAAAAATTTCAAAATTGGAACTTATGTTGTAGGTGGTTTACTTGTAGCTATTATTTTATATTTCTCTTACCGCCAATTCATTTGGGGTCCAGCCAACGAGAAATCGAATGACGGTTGGTGGGTAGCACTCAACTACATTTCAAAAGATTCAACAGACCAAGCCATTCGTGTGCTTGAGCCTTTCGTAAAAAACAACGATGGCAAAACCGGTGGTGAAATTGGTCAGTACCTTCTTGGTAAACAATACATGAAAAAAGGGAACTATGTAGCTGCCTTAAAAATGTTAGAAGACGTGAACCTTAACGATACTTACGTATCAACAATGTCTCTTGGTCTTCAGGCCGATTGTCATTCACAAATGAAGCATTACGATCAAGCACTTGAGCTTTACGTATCAGCTGCTAACAAAGAAGAAAACGAGTTCACTACACCTATGTATCTTTTCAAAGCAGGTTTACACGCTGAGAAACTCAACAAAAAAGAAGACGCGCTTGCGCATTACCAACGCATCAAAGACGACTTTCCAAACTACGCTAGTACCAAAACTATCGAACGCTACATCGCGCGCTGCGCAACTAAATAATATTCTATGGCGACTGCAGGCAAAAATTTATCAGCCTTCGATCCTATTCAATTTCAAAACTGTGCCGATTTTCGAATCGGCATTGTTGTTTCTGAATGGAACGGACACATCACCGAACGCTTATTAGCAGGCGCGCTTGCTGTGCTATCTGAAATTGGCCATGACACCAGCAAAGTACATGTTTCGCGTGTGCCTGGTGCTTTCGAACTGCCTCTTGGTGCGCAATATTTAGCGAGCCAAGATCAGTACGATGGAATAGTAGCCATTGGCGTAGTGATTCAAGGTGAAACCAAGCACTTTGATTTCGTTTGCAATGGCGCAACCAACGGCCTCATGGATGTCATGCTTAAATACAACAAGCCTGTTGGCTTTTGCTTGCTCACCGACAACAACGAACAACAATCATTAGACCGCGCAGGTGGTCAGTATGGCAACAAAGGCACCGAAGCTATGGTTGCTGTACTTCAAATGCTACAAATTCAAAAAGGACTTCGTTCATGACACTCATCAAATCAATTTCTGGTATCAGAGGCACTATTGGCGGAAAAGTTGACCAAGGCCTCACTCCTATCGACGCCGTCAAATTTGCAGCGGCCTATGGTACGTGGCTAGCGGCACAAAATCCCAATAAAAAACTAAAGGTTGTTATTGGGCGCGACGCGCGCATTTCGGGCCCCATGATCGCTGAATTGGTCAAGCAAACATTAGTTGGGCTTGGCATCGACATCATTGATCTTGGCCTATCTACAACCCCTACCGTTGAAGTTGCCGTACCCATGGAAGGTGCAGACGGCGGCATTATTTTGACCGCAAGCCATAATCCAAAACAATGGAATGCCCTTAAATTACTCAATCAAAAAGGAGAGTTCATTTCGGGTGCAGATGGCGCTGCCCTGATGGACATTGCCGAAGCTGAAGCTTTTGATTTTGCAGCAGTCGATGACCTCGGAAACATCAAACAAGATGCGTCTTACCTCGACAAACACATTGAAGCCATTCTCAACTTACCACTTGTTGATGCCAAAGCAATAGCTGCTGCACAATTCAAAGTGGTGGTAGATGCTGTCAATTCAAGTGGTGGAATTTTTGTTCCAGCCCTTTTAAGAGCACTTGGTGTTCAAGATATTGAAGAATTATACTGTGAACCGACCGGGCATTTTCCACACAACCCGGAACCGCTCCCAGAACACCTTACAGAATTATCTGCCAAAGTAAAAGCCAATCAGGCTCATTTGGGCATCACGGTAGACCCAGATGTTGACCGTTTGGCCTTGGTTTGCGAAGATGGCAGCATGTTTGGTGAAGAATACACATTAGTTGCCGTTGCCGATTACGTGCTCAAGCACACTCCGGGCCCAACGGTTTCCAATTTGTCTTCAACCAGAGCACTTCGCGACATCACTGAAGCCCGCTCTTTGCGCTATGAGGCAGCAGCTGTAGGCGAGGTCAATGTGGTTGAAAAAATGAAAGCTATTGGCGCTGTCATTGGCGGCGAGGGCAATGGCGGTATCATTTACCCTGAACTACATTATGGCCGTGACTCATTAGTAGGCATCGCCTTGTTTTTAAGCCATTTAGCCCATCAAAAAATGAGCATGACTGCACTCAGGGCCAGCTACCCTAATTATGTCATTTCCAAAAATAAAATTGACCTCGACCCTACTACTGATGTAGATGCCGTTTTAGCAAAAATGGCAGCAAATTATGCAGCACATGAAGTAGACACCACTGACGGCGTTAAAATTTACATCGACAAAGAATGGGTACACCTCAGAAAGAGTAATACTGAGCCCATTATTCGTATTTACGCAGAGTCTAAAGATGAAAGTGCAGCCAATGCCTTGGCGCTTAAAATCATGTCGGAAATCAAGTCGATTTCATAAATACTTGATGCAGCACGGCTAGCGATTCATGCGCTTGAAGTGCTCGTATTTATCCTTGATAAACAAAATGAGCTCCATTTCGGAGGCGGTTTTGATGAACTGTTCGTCGAGGTTTAAGAAGGTAATGAATTCATCGAAATCTGCTTCAGAAAGTTCAATGATGTCAAAGGCCACATAAAGTCTCAAGAGTTCTTTAACGATTTTTCTTTGGTCGTCTTTGTATTGTTGCTCTGCGATCCACCGCTTGTTTTGTTCTTTTTTCGAGAAGGCCTGATACAAGGCTGTTATTGGGCTTTGTAATACATTCACACCTGTAACTGTTCTGGTTTCACGTAGAGCCAAAGCCTCGCGTTCTTCTTTGATTTCTTCGAGCGTTTTGAGCGGCCTAACTACAATTTCTTGTACTTCTTGTGGCAAACGCTCTATGTAGGCCTCTACCCTACACTGACAATTATCATCGGGCTTGGCAATAAATTCATAGACCGGATAACCCTTTGTAGAAAGCGCAATGCGGTCACCTGGCCTTGCATACACCGAGAAATGACCATTGGGCTGTCCAAAAACGCCTCGACCTGTTGATTTATTAATTACCATCAGGTTGAAGAAATTCTGTTCACGGAGCGTATCAAGTACTTTACCCGAAACAATAACTTGGTCACATTGTGCATTTAGCGCTGTTTGAAAGCTCAAAAGCACAATTAAAAGCAAAAAAATGGATCTAAAGTTTTTCAAAATACCAAGTAAAGTCATAGGTCGGGCCTAATAGTAAATAGACGGGCAACAATATAGAAAGTAACCAAGCTACAATAATTATTGCTTTGAACCAAGTGGAAGCATCTCGTTTTAAGGGGGCTAACAAGACCGCATTGACATGCGCAGCCACAAGTTCTGCCGCATCAGCGCCTTGAATTTGAACCAACTGCGCCAAACGCGGCTGTCTGTCAAGTATGGCATTCTTGAGTTGGTGGTAATCGTAGTCTGAGAGGTCTTCGTAATTGAGTTCGTAATTGAGCTGTAATTGGTCTAGGTATTTTCGCAATTCATAATTGCGCTGAAAACCCCTGACTTTGAAAGACATCAGCAAACCAAAGGCAAAAAGTATCCAACTTTCTATAAAGTAACCGACCGTCATCATGAGCAAAGACGACAACAAAGAAAAAATCAAAAGAAAGAAATCGCGTTTGCGCTTGACAAATAATTTGAAGAGCTGCCCGCCGTCCAACGGGTCTATAGGAAACAGATTGATGACATTTAAAAACAAGAACAGAAATGAAAGTTCTAAAAGCCAAGACAATTGATAGGCAACTGAAAAATGCAAACAAACAAGACCTAAAATTACCCCAGGAAAGGGCCCCGCAGCAATCACTAAAAAACTCTCTTTTTGAGAATAATTGAGTTTCGAGCCCTGTACAAAAGCACCCATTAATGGAATGAATAGCATCCGCAAATCTTGGTATTTGTAACGCTTCATGAGTAAGTAATGACCTAACTCGTGAACAAACAAGACCGAGACTAAATAGAATACGAAATCTAGTTGATCAGAAAAAACGTAGAGAAAACTCAGTACAAAAACAACAACTGAAAAGGCTGTCAAGCCCCAATTTCCTTCAACTTTTACTTTTTCAAGCTGAGGTTTGGTTTCATACCAAGAAGAAGGGCCTTGGTCTTCCATGCTTACATGCCAGGCATTCCGCCCATTCCTTTCAATTTGCTCATCATCCCCATCATGTTTCTAGGGTTGCTCATGAGCTTCATCATTTTGCGCATTTCTTCAAACTGCTTGAGCAATTTATTGATTTCTTGAATGTCGGTGCCACTGCCTTTAGCAATTCTGGACTTTCTGGATGGATTGAGCAAGCCCGGGTTGGCTCTTTCTTTTGGCGTCATGGATAAAATGATGGCTTCAATCCCTTTGAAAGCGTCGTCTGGAATATCGACATCTTTCATGGCTTTGCCCATACCTGGAATCATGCCCATGAGGTCTTTGACGTTACCCATTTTTTTGATTTGCTGCAATTGCGCCAAGAAATCATTGAGATCAAATTGATCTTTCATGATTTTCTTTTGCAATTTGCGCGCTTCCTCTTCGTTGAATTGCTCTTGAGCGCGTTCTACCAAGGAAACAACATCACCCATCCCAAGGATGCGATCAGCCATTCTTTTTGGATAAAAGACATCAAGGGCATCCATTTTTTCACCAGTACCAACAAACTTGATAGGTTTGTTGACCACCGCCTTAATCGATAAAGCTGCACCACCGCGCGTATCGCCATCGAGTTTGGTCAAGACCACCCCATCGAAATCGATGCGCTCGTTAAAGGCTTTAGCAGTATTGACCGCATCTTGACCCGTCATGGAGTCAACAACAAACAAGGTTTCAGCTGGCTGAATGGCTTGCTTGAGCGCGGCAATTTCGTTCATCATTTGCTCGTCAACGGCTAAACGACCTGCGGTATCGACAAGCACTACATTAAACGCCTTGCTTCTGGCATGCTGAATAGCCGCCTGTGCAATCTGAATTGGATTTTTTTCTTCTTTGTTTGAGAAAACTTCAATTTGAAGTTGCTCTCCGAGTACGTGCAATTGGTCAATGGCAGCTGGTCTGTAGACGTCACAGGCTACCAAAAGGACTTTTTTACCTTTTTTATTTTTGAGATAGGCACCAAGCTTTCCAGTAAAGGTTGTTTTACCAGAACCTTGCAAACCTGACATCAAAATGATAGCTGGAGAACCCTTGAGGTTGATATCTACTTCATTGCCACCCATGAGCTCGATAAGCTCTTCATGACAAATTTTAATCATGAGCTGACCCGGCGAAACGCTATTAAGAACGTCTCTACCAAGCGCCTTTTCTTTGACTACGTTGGTGAAGTGTTTGGCCGTATTGAAACTGACGTCGGCATCGAGCAAAGCTCTACGGACTTCTTTGAGCGTTTCAGCTACGTTAATTTCGGTAATTTGCCCCTGTCCTTTTAGGACTTTAAAGGCTCTTTCAAACTTATCGGTTAGATTCTCAAACATATTGCTTACGTGTGTCTACAAAGATACGTAGCAAATTTGAATTGCGAGATATTTAGCGGCATTATGAAAGGAGCATCAAAACGCGATCGTTAACTCGTTGGATTCAATGAGCTTTCTTAAATTCAGCACCGCATAACGCATGCGTCCTAAGGCCGTATTGATACTAATTCCCTCAGATTCGGCAATTTCTTTAAACGCACGGTCCTGAAAAAGGCGCATGTAAATCATTTCTTTTTGTGCATCTGGCAAATGTTGGAGCATTTCGTGCAATTGCGCTTTTAACTCTTCAAAACTTGCTTGCTGTACAAAGTTGGGGTCTTCGCTGGCAATGCGATGAAAGATGTTGTAATCTTCAGAAATCGAATGGCGCTCTGAAATGAGGCGATGCTTGCGCTGCTTGCGAAAATGATCGATGACCAAATTGTGTGCAATGCGTAAAACCCAAGGTAAAAATTTACCTTCTTCTTGATACGCCCCTACTTTTAGTTTCTGAATGACCTTGATAAAGGTTTCTTGAAACACATCGTTGGCCAATTCACTGTCTTTAAGTTTATGAAAAATAAACTTAAAAATGGCTTCTTGGTGTCTGCTTAACAAGACTTCAAAAGCGGTTTCATTTCCGGAAATGTAGGATTTTACTAATTGAGAATCAGAACATTGAGACAAGACCATAATTTACACTTTAGTGCTGAAAAAGAATTCAACGGTTAAAAGTAAAATTGGTCTATAGGCGTTCTTTTGTTAGAATTAGTTAGGCGAATATAGTAAAAAAGGATTTAAATCAAAAAAGTCGCTCAAAAAGAATGCTTAATTTTGTCACACAACGAAAAATAAGTTATGCCAAAAATAGCCATCAAAGGGCAAGAAATGCCTGCCTCCCCGATCAGAAAACTTGTTCCTTACGCCGAAACTGCTAAAAAAGCTGGTAAAATTGTTTACCATTTAAATATTGGCCAGCCTGACATCCACACACCTGAAGCTGCACTACAAGCCATTAAAAATTTAGATCATAAAGTGCTCGAGTATAGCCATTCGGCTGGTTTTGAAAGCTACCGCAATAAATTGGCATTAAGCTACCAAAAACAAGGGATTCCGGTTGATGCTGCAGATATTATTGTTACTACTGGTGGTTCAGAAGCCCTCATTTTCGGACTCATGAGTGCGTGCAACCCAGGTGATGAAATCATTATTCCAGAGCCTTTTTATGCCAACTACAATGGCTTTGCGGTCATGGCAGGTCTAAAAGTTGTTCCGGTTACTTCAAGTATTGAAGTTGGCTTTGCTTTGCCACCTGTTGCTCAAATTGAAGCAAAAATCACGAGCAAAACCAAAGCTATCATTATCTGTAATCCTGGTAACCCAACAGGCTATCTTTATTCGCAATCCGAACTCGAGCAACTCAAAGCTATTGTGCAAAAACACGATCTCTTTTTATTTGCCGACGAAGTGTACCGCGAGTTCTGTTATGACGGCGCCCAGCCTTTTTCGGTCATGAACTTAAAAGGCATTGAGCAAAATGTCATCATGATTGATTCCGTTTCTAAGCGTTATTCTATGTGTGGCGCCCGCATTGGTGCCATCATCTCCAAAAACCATGAACTCATGGCAGCGGTCTTGAAATTTGGCCAAGCCCGACTTTCACCACCAACCGTAGACCAAATTGCAGCCGAAGCAGCTCTTGAAACACCACAAACCTATTTTGACGAAGTGGTGGCTGAATATGTGGCGCGCAGAAACATTATGGTCGATGGCTTAAACAGTATTCCAGGTGTTTTTTGCCCAAAACCAAGCGGTGCTTTTTATTGTGTCGCTAAATTCCCTGTAGACAACGCGGAGAAATTTTGCCAGTGGCTACTTGAAGACTTTGCTTACGAAGGGCAAACGGTCATGATGGCACCGGCGAACGGTTTTTATGCGACACCAGGTGCCGGCTTGCAAGAAGCAAGAATTGCCTACGTACTCGATCAAACGCATCTCAAAGCTGCAGTTGAATGTTTGCGTCATGCACTTGAGCAATACCCTGGCACCACTCGTTAAGAACCAATTCAAAGTTCAAGCGTTATTTAGCTATGAAACAATTCGAAGTTCCTGCTTTCTACAGATCGCCCCTTATTTCAAAAATCAAGGCCAGTAGAAAAATTGAAGATCCCAGAAAAAAGGACTTCACGCCTTCCAAAATTCAAATTGGTGACTTCACGTTTCTGTTAGCGAGACACTTTGGTTTCTGTTATGGCGTTGAAAATGCCATCGAGCGCAGCTACAAGGCCTTGGCAGAAAACCCAGGAAAGCGCATCTTTCTTCTGAGTCAAATGATTCATAACCCTGCTGTCAATGAAGATTTAACAGCCAATGGCATTCAATTTCTTCAAGACACCAACGGTAAGCAACTCATCGACTTCTCTACCCTAACGCCGCAAGATATCGTGCTCATACCAGCCTTCGGAACTACGCTACAAATTGAGCAACAACTCAAAGCCTTAGGGCTCGATATCCAAACCTATAATACCACCTGTCCTTTCGTTGAAAAAGTCTGGAATCGTTCAGACAAACTCGGCGAAACAGCACACACCATTATCATTCACGGAAAATCTCAGCACGAAGAAACCAGAGCCACCTTTTCCCATGCGTCCTCCAGTGCCCCTGCTTTAATTATCAAAGATATGCCCGAAGCTGAATTTTTGGGCGCTTACTTAAAAGGTCAAAAAACGCCAGCTGAGTTTCTTGCTTTTTTTGAGGGTAAAATGAGTGCGGGTTTTGACCCAAGCCAACACTTAAATAAAATTGGTGTTGTCAATCAAACGACCATGCTGGCTTCTGAAACCGAAGCAATTACCAATTATTTGCGCGAGGTCATGATTGATCTTCACGGCGAAGCTGACATCAAAAATCACATTGCAGACACACGTGACACACTTTGTTACGCAACCAACGACAACCAAACCGCAACCTATGGCCTACTCGAAGAAGCCGCAGACCTTGCCATAGTTGTTGGTGGCTATAACTCGTCAAACACGAGTCATTTAGTGGAATTGCTTGAACAAAAATTCAAGACCTATTTCATCAAAGATGCCGATGAAATCCAATCTGACCAGAGTATCCATAGCTTTGACATCCATCAAAATATACTCAGCAAACAAAATCATTTTTTACCCACTCAAAAAGAACTCAAAATAGTCCTGACTTCTGGGGCTTCTTGCCCCGATAGCATCGTTGAGGGTGTCATGAAGCGCCTTTTATCCTTGCGTTATTCCGAAGCAGAAGTCACAGCTCTTTGCGAACAATTTGCTTAAATTTCAACTATGAAAATTTATACCAAAAAAGGTGACCAAGGCAGCACTGGCCTCATTGGCGGCACACGCGTTTCCAAAGGAGATGTGCGCATAGAAGCCTATGGCACCATTGACGAACTCAATTCCTATATTGGCCTCATTGCGTGTTTAGACATCGATGTGCGCATGCAAGCGCAACTTCACGAAATCCAAGATCGCCTATTTACCATTGGCTCACATTTAGCCGCTGATCCAGAGAAGAACAAGATGCAGCTCCCTGACTTACTCGACTCCGACATTGAAAAATTAGAGCACTGGATGGATGTCATGGATGAGCAGCTACCCGCCTTGACCGCTTTTATTTTACCCGGAGGACACATCAATGCCGCACACACACATGTGGCACGCTGTATTTGCCGCCGAGCAGAGCGCATGGTAGTGACACTTGATGAATTAGAAGGTGTTGAAGCACGCGTTTTGATGTACTTGAATCGCCTCAGTGACTACCTTTTTGTGCTTTCTAGAAAACTCGCTCTCGATAAGGGCGCTGCGGAACACACCTGGACTCCTCGTAATTAATTTTCGAGTTTTTTACAGATGGGCTTGGATTTTTGGAAATAAAAATTACTTTTGCCAAAAAATAACCTAAAATAAGTAAACATGTACTGGACACTGGAACTTGCCTCCTATCTCGAAGACGCACCGTGGCCTGCCACCAAAGAAGAATTAATTGATTTTGCGATCCGTACAGGCGCACCGCTAGAGGTTGTAGAAAACCTACAAGACCTCGAAGACGAAGGCGACATGTATGAAAGCATCGAAGAAATTTGGCCAGATTACCCTTCTCGCGAAGACTTCCTCTTTAACGAAGATGAATATTAATCTGGAATAAGGCATCAAGCCATTTAAAAAATAAATCTCGCTTCGGCGGGATTTTTTTTTGACCTGAATTTATAAAAACTCAAAGCACTACGCTTCGTATTTAAATACAAAGAACAATTCCAAGTAAAATCAGCGCAGCAAATGTACAAATCCAAGTACGGTTCGCTCCTCGCCTTTTGCCGTTTCTCTGTACTTAATTAGGTAGTTATAAATACCGTCAGGGCAGTTGGTGCCATCGGACATCGCGCCATCCCAGGCAGCTTTAGGATCCTTGCTGTAAAAGATTTCTTCTCCCCAGCGGTTAAAGATGGTAAAACTATAGCCTTTTGGCTCAAAGCCCGTGGAGAAAACCGGAAAGAACAACGTATTGAACTCATTTTGGTCAGGAGTAAATGCATTTGGCACATAAACCGCAATGTTGTTCATGACAGTGGCTGTTAGCGTCAAGGAATCTGTACAGCCAATATCTGTAGAACTAATGAGCTGCACCGAATAAGTCCCTTCTGTAAAAGGCAATTGAAAATCAAAAGTACCGCTGGCATTTTCAAAAGTTTGTCCATTAATGGTCCAGAGATGTGTAGAATTTCCGGACGTGACGTTGTAGATGGTAATGATTGGTGCATCAATTTCAACGCTACTCGGATTGATATAAAAATCAGGTACCGGAATCGGATCGATAAAAACCGTGGCACTGACAGAACTACTTTGGCAGTTATTGGCATCAGTTCCAACTACTGAATAAGCAGTGGTCTGACTTGGGCACACCGTAAGGCTGCCATCTAAATTTTGTGGCGCTGACCACAAATAACTCAAGGCACCGCTTGGAATCAAGGTAGTGCAAGTATTGGCACAAATAAGGGTGTCTGAAACACTCACCACTGGCAAAGCCCATTCAGAAACAGTCAGAACTACCATTGAATCACAGCCATTCTGATTGTTGAGATGCACGGTATAAACACCTGGTGCTGTAATATTTAAGCCATTAAAAGCAAGCACAGAGTCGGCACAAATACTAGTAGCAAGCAGCGTAGTGTCAGCTTCCATCACTACGTTTAGATACACCAATGAATCGCAACCAAAATTGTTTGTGAGCAAGCTTTGGTAGGTTCCGGCGCTACTAATTGTTTGACCATGAAATGAATAGGTAGTTCCGATACACAAACTTAAGTTACTAGAACTGGTATCAGGAGCTAGGACAGCAATATCAATTTGATCTTGAGCAGTACAACCAAGGTTGTCGGTAATCGTCAATGAATAGGTACCTGCAGTTTGAACATATATATTGGAAGAAGTTGCGCCGGTGGACCACAAATAGGTGTTGTATGTGTTGGAGGGCTGCAGCAAGCTAGAATCTCCAAGGCAATGATAGGAATTTGGGCCTAAATCAACAGTAGGTTGTTGCACTGAAACCACAATCGAGTCTCGGGCAACGCCACAACCACTTGGTACATCTAGCCAATAAGTACCCGGAGTTGACACAGTAATACTAGCCGTTGTTGCACCCGTATTCCAAGAATAACTAGCAAAGGTAGAATCTGGTTGCAGCGTAATTGAAGTTCCAGCGCAAATTAAAGTATCTGGACCCAAATTAGGGGCAGTTCCGGGGGCTGGCGGTGTATAGTTGTAGACAAGAATTCCGCTAGCACCCGCCTGAGCGCCAAAATTAGTACCTGCACAAGCAGGGCCAGTATGCAAAATGCTACCCGGATTACCACCAACAACATTCGGTGTCATATTTATCGGAGTGGCCGCCTGCTGCATAACAATTGCACCACCACCACCACCTCCACCAGGACCATGACAGGCAGAAGCCCACATGGTGCTGAATATGTTTCCGCCGTTACCACCAGAAACATTGACATTTAAATTAGAGGTAAAGTTTTGAGAGAGCAAATAAACACAGCCACCTGCGCCACCCGCTCCAGCCCCTTCTGAGTCAGTGTTTCCAACCACACTAGCACCGCTTGCATTGATTTGCTGGTTGTTTCCTATGATAGTGGGCGAAATAATAAAAACTATGCCGCCACCATTTGCTCCGGCTGTGCTGTTGAGCCCGTTATCTTTGTAGCCACCGCCACCACCGCCACCCAGATACGCTCGATAAGTGGAATAATTGAGTGCCAAGCCGCCCATTCCAAAAGCAGTATTCACTGGGCAAGAACCTGAAAACTGATTGCCTCCTCGTCCACCAACACCACCATTGGAACCACCACCCGCGCCCGGGTTACCTGAATTGGCTCCACCGCCACCATTAGCAAGTGGCGCCCTGTTACCTTCCATGTTCAAAGGTGCAGCAGCAATTCCCTCTCCTTTTTTACCTGCCGCGGTACCTGGATTGGCAAAATTGGGATCATTACACATGAACCAACCAGTTGTAAATGCACCACCTACAAAGCCTTGCCCGCTAACATTGATCTGATTGTTGAAAGTTAAACTGGTAGTCGCTTCAATGGCTACAACACCGCCAATAGTTCCATTCCAAGGTGTTGCACTCACTACCGCATTGATTGTAGCCTGATTATAGACTGGAACTCTGATGAGTTGAACTTTTCCTGCTGGGCTAAAAGATTTACAAAGGTTAGCCACAAAAGTGATCTGGTTTCCTGTAATTGAAGCAATATTTGTGAATTCAAAATTACCTGCAGAGCCAAGGTTTGTAATTTGACCAAAACTTGCGGTATTGGATGTATTGATCATGGCACCTTTCATTTGAATAAGTAGCACGCGATCGCCAACTGCAAATCCATTTGAACTTGTAACCGTGACGCTGTTTGGCGTCATGTTCGTAACGGCCGTATAAATATTCACAACACCTCCAATAGATTGTGCCCTGTACTTATTGAAAGAAACAACACAAAGCGCAAATAAAAAAAAGCAAAATATAAGGCGCGTAAATCTTAGGTTCATAGGCTTATCTCATTAAAAGTACGCTTCCGTTAACCGTATAAATATCGTCGTTGTTCATAGATTTAAACTCAATCTTGTAGGTATAAATACCGTCCGCTGCTTTCATGTAATTCATGGTTCCATCCCAACCATATGCTAAGTCTTTCGACTCAAATACAAGTCCTCCCCACCTATTGAAAATTAGGAGGTGATAGCTTGCAGGGTCAAAGCCTGAAGTGAAAATGGGTTTAAATACATTATTGCATTCGTCGCCGTCGGGTGTAAAAGTATTAGGGACGTAATAGATGATACCTCCTTTAATTTGAACAAGTACTTGTGTTTGATCAAGACAACCCTCAGCACTTTCAACACTTAAAATAACTGTGTAATTCTGGTCCTCAACAAAAGGATAGGTGTAAGAAAAGTCATTTTCAGCAGATACTTGAGTGGTTCCGTCACCGAAATCCCAATGATTTATAGCAGCAAACTGTGACACATTTGTAAAGTTAACCGTGGGATCGTCACTAGTGAGCACAAGCGGGTCTGCAGTGAAAGCGGCAATTGGCTGATCATAGACAGTAACCGTTGTGCTTGCTGTATCATAGCAATTGAAATTATTAACTCCAACTATTGTGTAAGTGCTTGTTTGCACAGGAGTAAGCACATTGTTTGTTCCAGTCAAGGCTGGATCTGACCATATGTAATTCGTAGCGCCAGAAACACTGATTGTAGCTGAAAAACCAGGGCAAATTCCTTGATCAGGGGTCAGGTTCAAAACAGGAACCGGATTGACAGTAATAAACAAAGAAGTGCTATCCTGACAACCATATTGCGTTGTTCCGATCACCTCATAGCTCCCACTCAATAGATTGATGATTTGTTGATAAGCTCCTCCGGAATTAAGACTCACAGGACCATTCCAGGCATAGCTATTGGCCCCTGAAGCAGTGAGTTCTAAAGTATCATAAGCACACAACACCAAATCATTGGCAAGCAATTGCATGTTGGGAAGCGGGACCACTTGAATATTGAATGTATCGGTATAATTGCACAAATAAGGGTCAATAGCTGTCACATAATAAGTATTGGTTTGGGGAGGTGCAATTGTGAAACTAGTTCCGCTCACGGGTAGTACTGTTCCAGAAGCCAACCAATAGTATTGAATATTGTTAAAAGTGCTATTCGGAACTTGAGTGGTGCTCTCCCCGATACAAATGAGGGTGTCAGCAACGTTGAAAATTGGCGTCTGTGAAATAGAAATATCGATAGTTATAATGGAATCACAGCCATTTACAGTTTGCAATGAATCAATGTAAACACCCGTTTGTGTGAAGGTTTGACTATTATAAAAAAACGGACCTCCATCACAAAGCGTATCTTGAACCAAAATTTGGTAAGCCGGCAGAACAGTTACGTCAACCTGATCTGTGGCCGAACAAGAGCCTGAGCCAACCGTATCTGTAACCGTTAAAGTGTAGGTTTGAACAATTGGCCAACCCGTATTGATATTCGGTAAAGCAACCGTAGGATTCGAAATGTTGGTTGCACTTAAGCCCGTGCCCGGTGACCACACATATTGAAAACCAGCAAGTGCTGTCTGGCCCAACTGCCCAGATTCATTTGAACAAAGTGTTAGGTTTTGCCCAGCATTAACTGAAGGTGTTGTTCCAATTGTGAGGTTTAAATTAACTACGGAATCACAACCATGCACGGTATTCAAGGTATCTTGATACAAACCTGATTGCGTTAATGCTTGCCCATTGAACATATACTGACCAGAACACGATGTGATATTCGAGCTAAGGCTATATTCAGGCTGGATGGTCACAACAATTTGGTCTGTGGTAGCACAGAGACCTGGGTTAGTTGCCAAAGAGGTAGTTACCGTATAGGTTTGCGTAATAGGCGCTCCGGTTGTATTATTGATGTTGACTGTTGGGTTTGCAGCCGTTGTAGAATTTAACCCTGTAGCTGGAGACCAACTATATACATAACCAGTACTTGGCGCAGCACCAATATTGACATTCTCCCCTGAACAGGTGGTAACATCTACTCCGGCATTTGAGGTAGCTTGATCGGTGTAAATAATTACGTTTCTGATCGAATGTAAGTCGTACAAAGCACCTGTACTTGCAGTGAAACCCATGTATCCGGTGAATCCGATGGTATAGTTGGCTGTTAACAGAACTACATTATTTACGTAAACCGTAACCAAACCGTTGTTGTATACGATTTTAACGGGTTGATAACTTGAATTTCTGAGGTAATTAAGACTACCGCCCGAATTTTGAACTTTTGGTGTGGTAGCAATACATTCGTTGTAGCCAATTCCATTGAAAATTTGAAGCTCCGGATTGGTTCCACCCTGCGAACAGTTGTCATAAGTATCTATCACTACTTTCATACCCTGGGCTGTGCCTGGAATTCCTACTCCCGATCCAGATACAAAACCAGTTGGAGGCGTATTTATAAAGCAAAAGGCCAAACCATCCGCTGCATTTCCGCCCCATATGCGGTAATCAAACTCAACTGTCCACTTTTGGCATTGAGATAAATTAATGGGTGTATTGTAAAAAACTCCTCCGGACTGCGAGGTGGCGATATTTGTTAGAATGAGCTCGTTAGAAAAATTATCTACATCTCCTGGTGTATCGCCAATGTGTGCGTTTCCGGTTAAATTCCAACCTGTTGTGACCATGTTTGGAGATCCGGTGAGCTGACCAAAGACGTAGGTTTGTGCTTTTATTGTATTGAAATACAACGCATTAACTAATATTACAAGCAAAAAATAAAATCTCATTGGCTACAAAACGTTATAAACAAAGATACGTTGCTAAATTTAAATATTTTAATTGCTTTTTTATTTCACTTAGTGTAAATTTGACACAAACTAAACTTACAGGCATGAAAGCCACAGAAAAAAACCAAGCTCATCAAGAACGATTTCAACCTTTTAATATTGTTGTTTTCGGTGGCGATGGTGACCTCTCGATCAGAAAAATTCTTCCTGCGTTATTTCATCGCGATTTAGATGGGCAGCTCAATATTCCTTATAATGTTGTTGCTATCACGAGAAAAACGCCCGATATTGGAGCTTTTCACAATAGACTTATTCCATTTTTGGAAGTGAGTGATCATCACAAATATAGCCGAGCAGAAATAGACAAGTTTTTAAAACGCGTGCAACTTATTCAGGCAGAAAGCTCCTCAGTTGAAGATTACAAAGATTTGGCGGCATTCTTAAAGCAATTCCCTGATTATCAAAATATTTATTATTATTCAACTCCATCTTCGGCCTTCGGCCCCATTACGCAAACCTTGAAAGCTTGCGGCTTAGTTTCTGCTAGCAGCAAGGTCGTACTCGAAAAACCATTAGGACACAGCCTTGACTCTTCCAATGCAATTAATGCCGAGATTACACAAGCATTTGAAGAACACCAGATTTACCGAATTGACCATTATTTAGGAAAAGAAACGGTTCAAAATCTTATGGTCTTGCGCTTTGCAAACAATTTGTTTGAACGTGCATGGAATGCTGAAAATATTGAGAGTGTGCAAATAACCGTGGCAGAAAGCCTTGGTGTAGAAAAACGCGCTTCTTATTACGATCAATCTGGTGCCCTACTCGATATGGTGCAAAATCACCTGCTGCAATTACTTTGTTTAGTGGCCATGGACCCACCAGTTGCGCTAGAAGCAGATGAAGTTCGCAACGAAAAACTTAAGGTTTTAAAAGCCCTGCGCCCACTCAATAAAAAATCCATTCTTAAAGATACCGTAAAAGGTCAATATACAAGAGGGGTTTCAAATGGCGTACAAGTCAATAGCTACCTTGAAGATATTGAAAAATACGAATCCAAAACCGAGACTTTTGTTGCCATAAAAACATACGTGGACAACTGGCGTTGGAAAGGCGTTCCGTTCTTGCTAAGAACAGGAAAGCGCATGATCAAACGCTATTCAGAAATTGTAATCAATTTCCGCGAAGTCAAGCACAACATTTTCCCATCGAAAGAGAAGCTCAATAACAATAAGTTGATCATCCGCTTACAACCTGAGGAACGAATTGAATTGATCCAAATGACCAAGATTCCCGGCCCAGGTGGTTATCGTTATAAGCCTATCGCCTTGAAGCTAGATTACAACGATTCTTTCAAAGAGCGCTTCCCTGAAGCCTATGAGCGTTTAATTATTGACGTCATTCGCGGAAATCAAACGCTGTTCATGCGTCAAGATGAACTTCAAGCTGCCTGGACTTTCATTGAATCTGTTACCAATGGCTGGAAGGAAACAAATATGCCAAACGTGCTTTACGAAGCTGGTACCTGGGGCCCTGGAGACGACATTTTAAATGATGACGAAACTTGGATCACGAAAACTTGGAGAGAATGATCAGTTTTGCAACAAAACTTGAATTAGAGCAGCAACTGACCCACGATATCGCTACACATTTAACTGAAGCGATTGCTGAGTGTGGTAAAGCGACCTTGCTTTTGTCTGGTGGCAGTACACCTGGCGGTGTGTATCGCTTGCTTTCACAGGTAGAACTCGACTGGAGCAAAGTGCTTGTAGGCCTTGTAGATGAACGCTTTGTAGGCCCAGATAGTGAATTTTCAAATCATTTACTCATTCAAAATACACTACTTCAGAACAAAGCTCAAGTTGCCCAATTTGTGCCAATGGTAAGTAACCTAAACGACTACCAGAAAAATCTTCAAGAAATTGAAGAAGCGTACCGTATATTTACTGAACCTGATGTTTCGCTCTTAGGAATGGGCCCTGATGGTCATACGGCTTCAATCTTCCCCAATGACCCCGCCTCCGAAGCGGCATCAAGAGAAACTAAGCAGTTGATCTTTAATACGAATGCACCCGCGCACCCTACCCAAAGAATCACTTGCTCTGCGTCTTTGCTTTTCAGTTCAAGAAACTTACTCTTGATGCTCACCGGTGCACAAAAATTAGACGTCTATGAACATGCAGCAAAAGCAAATTTGCCTATTGCTGCGTTTCAAAAACACATCGATCAAATATATTACACAGCCTCATGATACACCCTAAAATTGCTGAAATTACAGCCAGAATTGTTGAAAGAAGTAAAGAAACGCGCAGCACCTATTTGCAACAAATAGATGCAGCCTACTTGGATGGTGTTCACAGAAGTACGCTTAATTGTGGAAACCTTGCTCATGGTTTTGCTGCCTGCAATGCGCATGACAAGCAAGAATTAGCTGCTGACATCACGCCAAATTTAGGTATCCTTACTGCCTATAACGACATGCTTTCAGCACATCAAGTATATGAAGATTACCCAAAAGACATCAAAAAATTTGCACATGAATTCAAAGCAGTTGCACAAGTAGCTGGCGGCGTTCCAGCGATGTGTGACGGCGTTACGCAAGGGCAACCCGGAATGGAACTTTCTTTATATAGCCGCGATGTCATTGCACTTTCAAGTGCCGTAGGTTTAACACACAATATGTTCGATGGTGTTGTGTGTCTTGGTATCTGCGATAAAATCGTACCAGGTCTATTAATGGGTGCACTCCGCTTTGGACACCTCCCAACTATATTTATGCCCGGCGGGCCTATGCCTAGCGGAATTAGTAATGAAGAGAAGTCACAGATTCGTCAGGCTTTTGCAGAAGGCAAAATTGGCCGCGAAGAATTGCTAAAAGGAGAATCAGACTCTTATCATTCTCCAGGAACTTGTACGTTTTACGGAACTGCCAACAGCAATCAAATGCTCATGGAGATCATGGGACTACACCTACCAGGATCAAGTTTCATCAATCCAAATACCGAACTCAGACACTTACTGAATAAAGAAGCTGTGCGTGTTTTGGTAGAAAATATCCGCATCGGAAAAGCAAGAAGCTTGGCGCAAATTTTTGATGAGAAAACCGTAGTAAATGGTATTATAGGACTACTCGCAACAGGCGGATCCACCAACCATACCATTCACCTCATTGCAATTGCGCGCACAGCCGGCATCATCATCAATTGGGAAGACATGTCCGATTTATCAGCGGTGGTTCCACTCATAACAAGAATGTACCCGAATGGGGCGGCCGACGTCAATCATTTCCATGCAGCTGGTGGTATGGGCTTTGTCATTCACACCTTACTAGAAGCTAATTTACTGCACGAGGACGTCAATACCATTATTGGTCATGGCTTAAAGCAATATACACAAGAGCCAAAAATTTCAAATGGTTCGATAATCTGGACCGAAGGTGCCAAGTCTTCTTTAAACACATCCATCATAAGACCAGCCTCTGAACCGTTTACAGCCGATGGTGGTATCAAACTCTTGAAAGGCAATTTAGGACGCTCAGTGATCAAAACTGCCGCCGTTGAACCACAACATAGAATTGTCGAAGCGCCGGCCATTGTTTTTCATGAACAAAGCGACCTTATAGCTGCGTTTAAAAGAGGTGAACTCGATAAAGATTTTATTGCAGTGGTGCCTTTCCAAGGTCCAAAATACAATGGCATGCCAGAATTACATAGCCTTACTCCTACTTTAACAGTACTTCAGAAAAAAGGCTTCAAGGTTGGCTTGGTTACGGATGGCCGTATGTCTGGTGCTTCCGGAAAAGTACCTGCAGCAATTCACCTGACACCTGAAGCTTATGACGGCGGTCTTATTGCCAAAATTCAGACCGGCGACCTTTTGCGCTTAGACAGTGAAAATGGTATTTTGGAAGTGATCAATGAAGCAGTTGTACAACAACGACCAATTGAAGTAAAAGACAATAAACAACATTTCTTATTTGGCCGTGAGTTGTTTGCGAACCTTCGTTCTTCAGTGAGTCAGAGCGAGGAGGGTGCTTCGTTTATAGTATAAGAAAACCTAAAATTTTAAGCTGTTTGTTCTTCGCTGTCTTCTCTCCAGATAATAGAAGCGCATACTGAAAGCAATAAGGCACCAAGCACTATTGATAACGACACTGCCGATTCAATGTGGAAAAATGGAGCCAACAGCATTTTGACGCCAATGAAGCTCAGAATGAAGGCCAAGCCATATTTTAACTTTGAGAACATATGAATGGAATTGGCCAGCAAGAAATACATGGAACGCAAACCAAGTACAGCAAAGATATTTGAAGTATAAAGTATCAGTGGATCATTGGGCGCAATTGCAAAAATCGCTGGAATTGAATCTATTGCGAAAATGAGGTCGGTTGTTTCAATGACAACCAAAACTAAAAACAACTTTGTAGCCAATCTTTTGGTTCCTCTTTTGACAAAGAAGCGGTCGCCGTAGTAGTGTTTGGTCACAGGGAAAATCTTGCGAACCATACGCGCACCTAAACTTTTACTGTAGTCTTTTTGATCGTCGTCGTCCGCATCAAATAATGATTTAATGCCTGCGTATACTAAAAATGCACCAAAAATGGTTAAAATCAAATTTGGTCTAAAGAAGAAACCTGGCTGAGGATGTGCTCCTTGATCAAGGCTAAATTGATAGCCAAATAGTTCGAAAGCAGGGAGGTAAGTCATTTTAATTAGACCTATACCTGAGAAAATGAAAATAGCTCTGAAAACGAGTGCACCAATAATTCCCCAAAACAAAACACGATGCTGCAGTGGCCCATCGAGCTTAAAAAATTTAAAGACCAGAATAAAGACAAACATGTTGTCAACTGATAAGGCCTCCTCAATCCAATAAGCAGATTGATATTCAGCAAATTTGGTGAATCCGAGTTGCCACCAAACCACCGCACTGAATCCCATAGAAAGGGAAATCCAAATGAGCGTCCAACGCAAGGCTTCTTTGTTGGTAATTTGATGAGATTTTTTATTAACCAGCCCAAGGTCGATGAGTAACATTGTAAAAATTACGACCGCAAAAATTCCGACTAACCAAGGATTGACCTGCATAAATATAGTTTTGGCAAAAATAAAAAAGAAAGCCACATGCGAGCATGTGGCTTTCCCTTAAAGCGTCATTAAAATTATTTTTTATCGAGCAAATAATTGACTGCATTTGCTGCATTGACAAAACCGCCTGTGATACACAACTCAGACATTTTGAGTTTTTCACCATTTGGAGCAACTACCTTCTTATTATACTTAGTAGTTGTTGCCATAAGTACTTCGCGAACTTGAACAGCCGATAGTTCAGGGAAATAGCTACGAATCATGGCAGCAACACCAGCCACTGCCGGAGAAGCCATTGAAGTTCCACTTGCGTTTTCATAGCTATAGTCAGGAACTGTAGAATAAATATCTACACCTGGCGCAAAGAAATCAACTGAAGTTGCACCGTAGTTTGAGAAATCTGCAATTAAAGTTTTTGAGTTATTAGAACTGCTGCTTGCCCCAACTTCAATCCAGTTTGGTGCTACTTCTTTGTTATTTAATTTACGCGTAGGGTAAGAATCTTCGACGTCTTTGTTTTTTGCGTCATTACCTGCAGCATGCACTAGAAGCACATCTTTACTTTGTGCATACTTGACGGCTGCATCTACATAATCTTTGTTTGGCGTCCAGTATTTACCAAACGACATATTGATCACTTTTGCGCCGTTATCAACTGCATAAATGATGGCATTTGCCACATCTTTATCGCGTTCGTCTCCGTCAGGAACGGCACGTACAACCATGATGCGTACATTATCTGCAATACCGTCAATTCCCATTCCGTTGTTGCGTGTAGCTGCAATAATTCCTGAAACGTGCGTGCCATGCATGGCATCCGGGCCTTCATAGCGGTTGCACCCGTAAATTTTTGAACTGAGGTCGTTAGGATCATCACCAACGATTGCCGTACGAATAGAATCTGCATTTTGCATAGACATCGCAATTGAACTGGCAATAGACTCTTCCGCAGACTTAAGCTCTGGACTTAACTGATCTGCAGGGATGATTCCGAGGATTTCTTTCATTCTTCCTTGCATTCTTTTATCGATCTCAGTATTTGCTACATAAGTGTCATTTGCTTCTTTACTAAAAGTTTTGCCTGTTTGGTCCTCAACTCTGAGTATATATTCGTTGAGTGCACGGATGTTCTTCAAAGAAGCTTGCTTTTCATTGAGTTCTTGCTCAAATGCAATTTTAATTTTTTCATATGTAGCGAAACGCGCGCGCTCGTTGGCTGGAATATCTTGGGCTTTCTTGCCAGCAAAATATTTGGACTCCATTAAATACATTCTTGCCAATTCTAGTGCTTCTTTATCGATATCTTCTGTTTGACCACCTAAAAAAGACCAACCATTGACATCATCGATATAACCATTGCGATCATCGTCAATGCCATTTCCTGGAATTTCATCTTCATTTACCCAGATCACGTCTTGTAGATCTGGATGATCTGTTTCAACGCCGCTGTCAATCACGGCAACAATAACCGTAGTTGACTTTTTGCCTGCTGCATTTAACATTTCGTAGGCTTTGGTCGCACCTGTTCCGTAAACGCCATCAGCTTTTGGTTCTTTGAGGTACCAATTTAAGTTTTCTGGCCCTGAAGTTTCGCTTTTTTGAGCAAACGATAGACTTGCGAAGCTCACAAAGGCAAGGAGAATAAAGTTTTTAGACATGTTTAATAATTTAAGAAAACGAAAATACGTTTAATTTTTAGCTGACGAAAATCTTGTTGAAAAGTTATAATGTGGAGAAATCGTGTAAAACAATGTAAAGAAGGTTACGCACAGAGCAAAACAAAGGATTAATTTTGTGAATCAAAATAAAACCACATGAGTCAAATTGAACGTCTTTCTTGCTTAATTATCGGATCAGGACCAGCAGGTTATACCGCTGCCATTTATGCAGCTCGTGCTGACATGAAACCTGTCATGTACCAAGGTTTGCAACCTGGGGGTCAATTGACCACCACCAATGAAGTTGAAAATTTCCCTGGTTACCCAGAGGGCATCACTGGCCCTGAAATGATGCTGCAATTAGAAGCGCAAGCCAAGCGTTTTGAAACCGATGTGCGCAGTGGTTTCATTACTAAAGTAGATTTCTCTGGCCCTATCCACAAATGTTGGACAGAAGATGGTCATGAAATACATGCCGATACTATTATTATTTCCACCGGAGCTTCTGCTAAATACCTCGGCTTAGAAAGTGAACAACACTACCTCAAATTGGGCGGTGGTGTTTCAGCTTGTGCCGTCTGTGACGGTTTCTTTTACAGAAACCAAGAAGTAGTCATTGTAGGTGCTGGAGATTCAGCATGTGAAGAAGCACACTACCTCTCAAAATTATGTACCAAAGTAACCATGTTGGTGCGTAAAAATGAATTCAGAGCCTCTAAAATTATGGCTGAGCGCGTTCAAAAAACGCCGAACATCGAGATTTTATATAACACCGAAACACTTGAAGTGCTTGGCGATGGCCAGCTTGTTACAGGTGTAAAAGCTTTCAATAATGCTACACAACAAGAAACTGAAATTCCTTGTACAGGTTTCTTTGTTGCCATTGGGCACCAACCAAATACAGCAGTTTTTAAAGACTACATCGACCTCGATGAAACAGGTTATATCAAATACGCTCAACCGGGTACTTCCCAGACAAATGTCCCGGGTGTATTTGTTGCTGGAGATGCCGCTGACAAAACCTACCGTCAGGCCATTACGGCAGCCGGAACCGGATGTATGGCAGCACTAGATGCCGAGCGCTATTTAGCAGCAAAGGGTCACTAAGCGTCTGTTCAAATTATTTATTGTAGTTTAAAAAAAGGCAGTGCTCAACGCACTGCCTTTTCATTTAATAGCTTCACAAAGTGAAATCCTTTAGGGCCGTATCCTTGATTATAAAAGAATTTGTGTGCTTTGAAGTTAGATGTATAAGAATCTAGCGCCAACATGTTGCAATTTTCAGCAATGGCTTTTTGCTCTAGGGTCTGAAAAATCAAATCACCGACACCTTGGCTCCTGTAGGCGGGGTCAACAACAATGTTATCGAGCTCTAGGTATTTGCCAATCCAAAGCTTATTGCCTATCCAAACACCACAAATAGCGATGCATTTATCTTGGTCAAAAACTGCCAACTGACTGTAATTATTGGGCAACATCAGGTCTAATTCATTGGCATACTGTTCATGAGTCAAACTTGGATACAAGAATTGCAAGATCTCTAGTTGGGCTAGCATTTCTGTCTTTTGGGTTAAAAAAGCAAAGGAAAAATCTTTCATAGGATCAGTTCTTGAGCAAATAGGTATCAAATAATTCTAAAATTCTGCGGTATTCATCGGTCCAGGAAGACGTATACTGAAATCCATGGCGCTCCACTGGGTACAAGGCCATCCACCAATCTTTTTTCCCAAGCTCAATTAGCCTTTGGTTGAGCCGGACCACATCTTGAAATTGAACGTTGTCATCAATCATACCGTGCAAAATCAAGAGCGGATCAGCTAAGCCGTCAGCAAAATAAATCGGCGAACTTTGGCGATACGCCTCAGGATCTGTTGCCGGTGTATTTAAAATATTGGTGGTGTATTCGTGGTTATAATGCGCCCAATCAGTAACAGCGCGCAGCGCTGCTCCGCAAGCAAATTCGTTGGGCTTGGTAAATAAGGCCATGAGTGTAATGAACCCGCCATAAGAACCACCATAGATACCCACTCTTGAAGCATCAATGCCATAACTTTTCACTAAAAAATCTTTCGCATCTTTAAAATCCTCTAAATCTCGACCTCCCATATGGCGATAAATCGCTGTGCGGTAATTTCGACCATAGCCTTCACTGGCTCTGTAATCTACATCGAGTACCGTGTATCCTTTTTCAACGAGCAGCTGATGGAACATATATTCGCGGTGATAATGACTCCAGTAATGATGTGCATTTTGCAAATAACCAGCTCCATGCACAAACAAAACAGCAGCGCCATTTTTAATTGCTGCTTTGGGCTCATACAGGCGGGCATATACTGAAACACCATCAGAAGCTTGAAAACTCAATACTTGCGGCTTTTGAAAATTCAGTGTGGCCGCGTCAAATTGAGGAGTTGTTGACTGCGTGATTTGCAGTGCTTTATTTGGTTTTTTAAAATCTGCGATAAAAAGTTCCCAAGGCCGTGTAGCCGTACTGAAACGATACACCATTTGCTTTTCATTTGGCGAAAGCTGTACTTCATAAGCACCTTGGTTAGAGAGCACTGGTTTGAATTGTAGTGTTTTTAAATCTAAGTGATGAAAACTTCTGGTTCCTGGATGAAGAAGATTGGTGCTCAAATAAAATGAGTTACTGTCTTTGGCTAATTGTACTTGATGTACTTCGAAATTTCCACTAGTCAATGCCATTTTTGTTTTGGCCTGTAGGTCTAGGGCATACAAATGTGAATAGCCACTTTCTTCTGATTGAAAATAGATGCTTTGTGCGTCTTTGAGCCAACCTAAGGTTCCGGCTTCCATGTTCCAGGAAGAAATGCCTGGCCCACCAATCCAAGCAGTGTCATGTTGGTGCTCGAGTTCTTGAATTTGCTGTGTTTCTAGATTGATACAAACAATCCAACGGTCTTTGTTGTCTGAGCTTCTGATGTCGCACAAAGCCAATGGTTTGGTTTGTGCAAAAATGAGCGGATGCAAAAACAAAGCGCGATTAGCTGAGCCCATTTGCGTCAGGTGCTCGAAGTTGAGTTTTGCCAGCGAATTGTCTTGAATATTATGCAAAAAATAATAAGCAGTGGGTTCCGTATTCTGGACCTTCGAACGCGCTTTCTCATTGAAAACATGCGCATCTGAGCTGATAAAATGCGGCACCTCGGTGAGTTTTACTTCCTGCTCTATTTCTTGCTTGAGTACTACAAAACGCGCACTCGGATCTACTTGAAAAGCACCAGCTGGTTCAAAAGGCAAGCTAAAGACATAGGGCTCATCGAGTTTTGTATTTTGCAACTGCTTTTTGCGAACGCTTTCAAATAACTCCAACTCAGTTGCTGAGAATCCGTCTTGGCTATCTTTTTGAGGCACTTCTTTTTGATATGACACAAGTGGCTGAGCAAGCCCTGTAATTAAATCAAATTTATATAAGCTATGCTTGCGTTGAAAGACAACTTGATTGCGCTGCTGTAGTAGCTGCAGATTCCAAAACTCATTGGTGAACAGCGGAAATGATTTGACTTGATGCGTCTTGGCATCAAAACATTGTATTTGCTGTTCTTGAATACGCAAATAATTAAGTGCACCCGCTCCAGGGTTCCAAACCCATCTTGCTTCCCAAGCTACTGGTGTCAACACCTTGGTTTGACCTGTTTCAAGCGCGTAACTGTAATAGGTCGTTTGCACAGAGTCAGGAAACTTTTTGGTATAATAAATATGTTGCCCATCTAAAGACCACTCAGGAGTTTCGGGCAAGGCACCTACAAAACCCGGTCCCTTCATAATTTGACCAAGATCTAATTGAGAGAAAAGCAAGTTGTTCGCCACACAAACAAATACAAAGCACAAGAGGATTTTCATGCGTTAAAAATAGAAATAATTGTACTTTTGATTCAAAGAATCTGCATGAAGAAATTACTCTACATACTATTATCTGAAAGAAACTACCTACTCACCTTGCATCGGTTCTTTTACTTGTTCTACAATCTTGGATTTTTGCGCAATAAAGAGGCCTTCAAGTTTCATTATTTTGTCCAAAAAATCATCAAGCCTGAATTTGTCGTGATCGATATCGGTGCCAATCTTGGTTATTTTGCAAAAACCTTCTCAAAGCTTGCCTATAAAGGAAAACTGGTGGCTATTGAACCACTACCTCAGTTCTATCAAATACTAGATCATTTTATTGGTCATCAGGAAAATGTAGAATTGCACAACGTGGCCCTAGGCCAAAATACAGGCGTCATCAGAATGGTATTACCTCAAACCAATGGCATGATGCGTACTGGCTTACCACATGTTCTCAGACCCGGAGAAGAGCAAACCCAAGAAAAAATTCAAGACGTTCAGATGGTCAACACCTCAGATTTCTTTCAAACTTTTGAGCGCATTGATTATATCAAATGTGATATCGAAGGACACGAATGGGAGGTTTTTCAGCAACTCAAAGACACACTGGCCCAACATCGCCCGGTGGTACAACTAGAAATTGACCCAAAAAACGAAACGCATTTGTTTGAATTTTTCAGCCAACTCAACTATCAACGTTATGGGCTCAACGGACAACAATGTCAAAAAGAAAATTCAACTCATTTCGGAGGAGACTACCTTTTTATCCCAACTGAAAAAGAAAATTTAGTAGCCCAATGGAACGCTTAATTACACTGCTCTCTTTCGTCTTGCTACTCACAAGTGCCTGTGAAAAAGGCACTGGTACTTTTGTCATCAAAGGCACGGTAACTGACAACACATTTCCTGGTGGCCTTGCTGGTGCCGAACTAACCTTTTACAAAGTTCCGGTTGGCACCTCTGAAGAAATTTTACTTTCTGTTGTCACGATTCCTGCAAGTGGCGCCTACTCTTTTGAAGTTCCGCGTGAAAAAGCAGAGAAATATATTATCAAGATTTTTAAAACCAATTACTTTCCCATCGAGAAAGAAATATTTTATTCAGAACTCAGTATCAAAGAGCCCAAAATCATTGACCTTAATACAGATGCCATGGCTTGGGTAAAAGTTCATTTCAAAAATAATAACCCAAGTAATCTAGATCATTTCAGATATATCAAACAAGAAGGATTCTCTGGATGTGAAACCTGTTGCCCAAGTACAGCACAAGATTTCTACGGACCGCTAGATACTACTTTTTACTGTATCAATAAAGGAAATACAAATTACTCGTTGTTCTATTGGGAGCTCAATACACCAAACAACGGGCTTAAAACGGCCTATACAAGCGCATTTGATACGGCACAAATAGAAGTCCTGTATTAAACCTGCAGTAAAAATTATTGCTTAAAGAATTGTGTCTTTAAACCTTTATTTACTTGGTAATTCGTGAAGGTTAAGGTAATTTTTCCGTCTTGTGCTTCTTTTGTTCCGGAAGCTTTTTTCTTGGTCTGATGCAAATCAGCAGCCATACTTTTAGGCAATTTGAATTTCTTGACATCTATGGTAAATACCAGTTTACTCGGTAAGCCATTTTTAAGTTGGTCCGTATAGAAATAATCAATTTCAAGCGTGCCGTTGGTTTTACTCGTTACCTGCGCCTTCATGATGACATCTTTGAGTGGGTCAATCCATAACTTCACTAGTATCAAATCTGAACCTTCCTTAAGTGGTAATACCGAGATGACTTGCGTCTTGACATTCCCTAACATTTTTGGGCCATTCAATGCACATGTATAGCCTTTTTCATCCGTGAGAAAAGCTGTTAAATCGCCCATGCCTTGTTTGGGTAAAATGGCAATTCCTTTAGATTCTACCTTGAATAAATTGGGCTGTTTGAAATAAACCTTGGCATTGACGTCGTCAATTTTGATCATGGGAATATCCGCATGAATATGAACTTGGGCACTGTAGTCAGTGACTTTTTCTAATTTAAGACGCACTTCTTTAAGTAGTGCATTGGGGTCTTGAGCTAAAGCCGAACTACAAACCCAGATCAGCGCGCATAGTAAACTAAAAATTCTCATGAGGTGATGTCTTTTCGATTGAATTGAAAAATGGCGAGGCCAACAAATAAAATATTGTGTGCAACGAGTATCCAGACAGATTCCCAGATTGCTGACCACGGCACAGGATCATTAAAAAAGCTGCGCCAAGAAGCCATGTGCGTAGTAAATAAATAAGGTTTGATGTGGTCAAAAACAGAAACATCTAAAGAACCAATGATGGTAAACAAAATGATAATGGCCATGGTCGAAACAATGGGGCCAATAGAGTTGTCTGCAAAAGCTGACAAGCAAATTGACAGTGTAGCAATGGTGAGCAAGGCTAAATAAGCCACAAAAAAAGCCAAGCCATAGCGCCAAAGCACATCAGCGTCTGGCAAAATGACCAAACCATCCGAATTCAATACAATTAAATCACCGGTGCCAAAAAGCCAACGCCCGACAAACAAGGCTAAAAAACCCATCCAGAGCACCAAAATAAAAGTGTAAGTGGCGGCAGCAACTAACTTGGACAACACCACTTGTGTTCGGGTAATGGGTTTAGTTAATAGCATTCTTAACGTTCCCATGGCTGCCTCGCCCGAAAGTAAGTCACCTGTTACGAGCGCCACCAGCAAGGGAATATGAACGATGAGCATTTGCAAAACAATAAATGCGATTAAATTGCCATTGAGGATATGCCCGTTAAAAGACAGCGTCTGCTCAAAAGAAGCGGTTACAAAGGAGATATACATCTTGCCATCTGCCTTCATAGCAAACAGTATAATGCCAATGAGCAAAGTAAGTGCGGCAATGCCAATGTAACTTCTGGGTTTGGCGAGGATCTTGATGAATTCGTTGGTGATGTTTTTTCTCAGCATCAGGATTGGGTCATTTGAATGAAAAAATCTTCGAGTTTTCTTTTTGGCTCGAGGGCCATGATCTGAAAGTTTGCTGCCACTAGCCCAGCATTTAAACCCGGAATCAGGTGCTTTTCAATCGTTAATTCCAAGGTTTTAGGGCTTTCTATTTTAAGTTTTATTTGAGGATACAGATTAGCAATGAAAGCGGCGGCGGCTTGTGCGTTTTCAGCGAGCTCGATGTGCAAAGATGTTTCTTGCTCATTCATGAGTTCAGCAACCTGACCTTCAATGACGCACTCACCCCGATTGATAATGACCATGCGGTTGGCCAATAATTCAATTTCAGATAACTGGTGCGAAGAAAGAATGACCGTTTTTTGCTGCTCGTTTTTCAGCCTTAAAATGAGTTCCCTTACCTCAATGATTCCTTGTGGATCAAGACCGGTTGTGGGTTCATCTAAAATGATGAGTTCGGGCTGATGCAAAAGAGTTTGAGCAATGCCAAGTCTTTGCTTCATGCCATGAGAAAAACCTGCTACTTTGTCTTTTTCGCGACCTGCGAGCCCTACAAATTCTAGTTGTTCGTAAAGTTGCTTTTCGGTGACTGCTACACCAGAAATACGCGCAAAAATTTCTAAATTCTTAAGCGCGCTGAGATATTTATAGAAATCGGGTTTTTCAACGATGCTCCCGACTCTGGTGAGAATCGCGGAGCGCTCTTTTTTGAGGTCTTTACCAAAAATTTGAATTTGCCCCGCATCGGGTTTGATCAAGGACAGCATGCAACGCATCGTTGTACTCTTGCCCGCACCGTTTGGGCCCAAGAATCCAAAGATATCGCCTTTCTGAACCGTAAAGCTAACGTCTTTTACGGCCTGAAAAGAACCAAAAGATTTTTGAAGGTGCGCAACACTTAAAACAGGTTCGTTTTGCATATAGGTAATATTACGTTTAATCAGGGACTAAACAAAAAGATCGTTTGGATAACTTACTAGGTAGCTGAAATTACTTAAATATCGCTTCGACTTTAGCAAAGCGGTACGCAAAGATTTGCTCTAGTTTAGGCTTTACTAACCACGGATGCACCAAACGACCCAATATTCCTAATGGTAGTACGTAAGTCACAATGTCTGTCATTTCAACGCCGCCATTGACCGCTTTGAAATGATGTTCGTGGTGCCAAATCTTGTAGGGGCCAACACGTTGTTCATCGACGAAAAAATGCAATTCTTTGACTGTTTTGATTTCCGTAACCCAATTCATGGGTATACCAGCCAAAGGCTTGACAGTATATGCAATCATGAGGCCTTCGTACATTTTTTCAGGCACTTCTGATTTGACAATAAAGCCCATAGATGGCGGCGTAATTTCCTTTAAATTCAGTGGAGAGGAAAAATAATCCCAACAGGTCTGTAGATCTGCCGGAATAAACTGAGTTCTTTTGAGTTGATACATACTTACCTAACAAGCAAGGTTCGTTTAAGTTCAATAAAAAAGCCCGTTTTTGACGGGCTCTTATCTTTTTTTTGCGGTCCCTGTTCTAGGACGCAAATAAATACAATCAGCTTAATTCAAAGACTCGATGACCATAGCTGAGGCACCACCACCACCATTACAAATTGCTGCAGCGCCAAGTTTAGCGTTGTTTTGCTTCAAAACGTGTAAAAGCGTAACAATGACGCGTGAACCTGAATTTCCTAGCGGATGCCCAAGTGCAACTGCGCCACCATTGACATCTACTTTTGCTGGGTCAAGACCTAGAATTTTCATGTTCGCTAAGCCCACTACTGAAAATGCCTGATTGAGTTCCCAGTAATCGATATTAGCAATGCTTAAGCTGGCTTTTTCTAGTGCTTTTGGAACTGCTAAAGATGGAGCCGTGGTAAACCACTCAGGCTCTTGAGCCGCATCTGCATAACTTACAATTTTTGCCAACGGCTTGAGGCCGTATTTTGCCACCGCCTCTTCAGAAGCTAAGATCAAGGCAGATGCGCCGTCATTAAGCGTAGATGCATTGGCAGCTGTAATGGTTCCGTCTTTATCAAAAGCTGGTCTGAGGCCAGGGATTTTATCTAAAAATACATTTTTGTATTCTTCATCTTCGGTAATGACAATCGGGTCTCCTTTTCTCTGAGGAACGCTTACGCCCACTACTTCGTCATTGAAACGACCTGCTTGCCATGCAGCAGCAGCACGCTTGTATGAATTGATGGCAAATTCATCTTGTTGCTCTCTAGTGATTTCATATTTAGTAGCGCACAATTCTGCACAATTACCCATTGGTACTTTACTATAAACGTCTAGCAAACCATCTTTGGTGATGCCATCGAGCATGGTAATATTTCCGAATTTCGTGCCATTTCTGCCATCAATATAATGCGGAGTTTGAGACATGTTCTCCATACCTCCAGCCACAACGATATGATTATCACCGGCCAAAATGGATTGCGCACCAAGCATGATTGCTTTCATTCCTGAAGCACAAACTTTATTAACGGTTGTACACGGCACTGAATTTGGCAAACCTGCACCAAGAGCTGCTTGTCTTGCCGGAGCCTGACCAACACCTGCTTGAAGCACATTCCCCATAAAAACTTCATTGACCAAGCCTGGGTCTAGACTTGCTTTTTCAAGCGCTCCTTTGATGGCTGTTGCACCCAATTGTGTTGCAGGAACACTTGATAAGCCTCCTAAAAATGCACCAATTGGCGTTCTGACTGCCGATACGATATAAACTGTTTTTGACATGTTGATTGTTTTTGAGCCACGAATTTACGTAAAAATGTATGTATTTTTGGGGCATGCATCTGCTTTCCACATTTTCTATTTGGTGGTCCCTCCCAATCATTGCGCTGTCAATCCTTATCAGTTGGCGTTTTTATCAGCAAGAAACTTGGCTAGAGAAAAAAGCAAAATCTTTAAAGTTGCTGCTGATTGGCCTACGCGCGGCTGTATTTTCAATCATCGGAATACTTTTAATTGGGCTCACCCTTGAGCTGTTGCAGTTCAAATCTGAATTACCCATCGTTGTTTCGCTCATCGACCATTCTTCTTCGATGCTCAATGATGAAGATCCAAAAGCTTTGCAGCAGACCATTGGTAATTATCAGCAAGCGCTCAAAGAGAAATTCAAGGATGGCTACCGCCTAGACACTTACTATTTTGGTTCCGATTTACAAACGCAATCCAAAGGCTTCCTGGATCAAAAGACCAACATGGAAATGGCTTTTGAAGCCTTGAGCACCAAGTATTTCAATCAGAATTTGGGCGCAGTGGTGCTCATTTCTGACGGAAACTACAACGTTGGGGCTCACCCTTCTTATCAAGCTGAGCACCTTCCCCTCACCCCTATTTACAGTCTTGCTGTCGGAGACACCACACTAAAAAAAGATCAACTCATCAAGCATGTCGCTTACAATGATTTGACTTTTCTGAATAACGAATTTCCACTAGAAATAGATATTGAAGCCTACCGCTTGGCCGGGAAAACGGCCTTATTGAGCGTCTATGAAGACGGACAAAAAATTTACGAGCAGCGCATTCAACATGCCGGCAAATTTCAATCTTCGCAAACCATTACCTTTCAACACAAAGCCAAAAAAGCAGGCGTTCGGGAATACCGTTTTCAACTGAGTGCCTTACCCGATGAGTTTACACTGCGAAATAATGCAAAGACCATCTACATTGAAGTTACGGACAGCCGTTCAAAAATACTCATGCTTTCTCATGCGCCACACCCGGACATGGCTGCCATCACACAAGCCCTTAAAGGCAATGAAAATTACGAACTGATCCATCAAACACCAGCAAAAGCTAAAGGTGAAATTAAAAAATACGACCTCGTCATTTGGCACGAACCTTCCAATGGCTTTGATGCCAATTTGCTCAATGAAATCAAAACCAACAAAGTAGCCACATGGTATATTTTAGGCAGCCAAGCTGAAATGGCCAGCGTGAAGCAATTACCACTAGGGCTAAATTTGCAATTACGCCAACAACTAGAGGAGGTCCAGACCTATGCGCAAGATGGTTTTTCTTTGTTTGAACCCGAGCAACAATGGCTGAGCCTACTTGAGCAGTTCCCGCCATTACAAAGACGATTTGGAGAATGCACCACGCTGGGCGCTACCCAAACGCTACTGAAACAACGCATTGGCCCTATTCAGAAAAAAGACCCGCTCCTCACCTTTTCTTATTTCAATCAACAGCACAGCGCTTGTTTGTTGGGCGAAGGTATTTGGCGCTGGAAATTACAGGCCTACCAAAAAACACAAAGACACGATGCTTTTCAGTCTTTGATTGGTCAGATCTGTTCTTATCTTTTAGTTAAAAAAGAAGGCATGGGCTTGCGTGTACAAGCACCCGTTAGACTAGACTCCGAGCAAGACTTCGTGCTCAACGCGAGTTTTTATAATGCGTCTTTACAAGCGATCACCACGCCACAACTCAAATGGGAACTCCGCGATGAAAAAGGCAAAGTCCGCAAAGGCGAATTACAAGCCAAAGGATCTTATTATCAATATAAGATAGGTCAACTCAAACCTGGGCGCTACAACTGGACGGTTCGTACTACCGTCAATGGCAAAACTTATGTAAAAACTGGAAAATTAATCGTTGAAGCCATCCAGCTCGAACAACAAGAATCAGCAGCACGACATGCGACACTCAAGCAACTGGCCAGTCAGAGTGGCGGCGCTGTATTTGCACTTCAAGATTACCAAAGTCTGCTGAAGCAACTGCACACCAATGAAGATTTAGTTGCCGTTAGGTCAGAAATTCATCAGTTTGACGAACTCAATGACCTCATTTGGATTTGCCTTGTCCTTTTAAGCCTACTTGCCACAGAATGGTTTTTAAGAAGGTATCACGGTACTTACTAAGAATTGAACATTGCTTTATCAGATTCAAAAAAAAGACAAAGACCATATCCAAAGCATGAATATTATTTTTGAGACACTCGATTTTCAGGATTTTACACCCCAACAACTCTACACCTACATGCAACTGAGAAGCGAAGTTTTTGTAGTGGAGCAAAATTGTGTGTATCAAGATCTAGACGGCATCGATGAATTTTCAAAACATGTCTTGATTTACCAAGAAGAACAATTGATCGCTTGTGCACGCATTGTTCCAGCCAGTGTTTTATACGATACTATTTCAATTGGAAGGGTCATTGTGGCGCCGAGTCATCGCGGTAAATCATTAGGTCATCAACTCATGACCTATTGCATTGAGCAAATTGTCAGCGTATTTAACTCGGATAAAATTGTACTCTCAGCACAAGCCCATCTGCAAGGATTCTATGCGCAACATGGCTTCAATACTATCGGAGAAGGATATCTTGAAGATGGCATACCTCATGTCAAGATGCTCAAAGAAATTTGATTTATTTAAAGACGAATCAGAATTTTCGAATCGCTTTTTTAAGCCTTATCTTTGTGTCAAAATTTTAAATTCTAGGATTTAGTTTGTGTCGATTTGTGTCGATTTGTGTCGATTTCATGCTACTCCTCATTTAATTTAGAAACATGATATTTTAATTAATTCATAATAAAATGAAGCATTCTTTCGTAATCCTTGGCCTTTCAGGCCTTCTACTTCAGGCTTGTGCCGGAACCAAAAATGAAAACAAAACAAGTGCTAATAGCTACCAAACCATTGATGTAACGGCTTTAGACAGAGCGATCAAGCCTTCAGATGACTTTTTCACCTTTGCGAATGGAACTTGGGTGGCCAAAACAGAAATTCCCGCGAGTGAATCGCGTTGGGGTAGCTTCAATGAGCTCGAGCAGCAAAACAACATCAAATTGAAAGCAATTTTGAATGAGGCAGTTGCTAATCCTGGCGCCAAAGGATCTCAAAACCAATTATTGGGTGCTTACTACAAGTCTTTTACTGACATGCAAAAGCGCGATCAGTTAGGGATTGCACCTATAAAAGAAGACCTTCAAAAAATTGAAAACCTTCAAAATACAGCTCAAATCCAAGGTTTGTTGTCAAGTTTTCATAAAGATGGCATCGGAACACTTTTTGGCTATGGCATTGGTCAAGATCTAAAAAATGTCAATATCAATGTTGCCTACATGGGTCAAGGTGGGATTGGTCTTCCAAACCGCGACTACTACTTTGACGAAAAATACCAAAGTGTCTTAACGGCCTATGAGCAACATATCTCCAGATGTTTTGGACTCGCTGGCCTCAGCACTGACCCACAAATTGCCAAACAAATTTTAGCACTTGAAAAAACACTTGCCAGTGCAATGCTCAGACCATCAGAAATGCGTGAGCCTGAAAAAACCTACAACAAACAATCTTTAGCTGAAGTTGCAAAAAGTTTGGGTAGCAATGTCAATTTTGAAGCTTATCTCAAAGGCATGGGTGCCACACTTCCTGACTCTATCATTGTCAGCAACCCTGCATTTAACACGCAAGTTGCCGAGCTACTGCAATCAGTAGATCTTAAAACCTGGAAAAATTATTTCAGTTGGTGTCTGATCAACCATTATGCTGGTCATTTGAACAGCGCTTTAGTTCAGGCAAATTTTGACTTCTATGAAGGCGTGCTTTCAGGAAAAAAAGAACAGCAACCAATTGATGAACAAGCGATTGAAGCCATTACTAATTTAGAAATTGGCGAATTGCTGGGTAAAGCTTTCGTCGACAAGCACTTTTCAAAGGCCGCACAAGATCGCGTCAATGAGATGGTAGATAACTTATTGATTGTATACCGCGAGCGTATTGAGAAATTAGACTGGATGACAGATGTCACCAAGCAAGAAGCCTTGAAAAAACTCAACTCAATCGGAAGAAAATTAGGCTATCCGTCTAAATGGGAAGACTACTCTATGCTCAACTTTGATGCCGCGCAGTATGTCATGAATGTAAAAGAAATGGCCCGTTACAGCGTCCAAAAGAATTTCTCTGAACTCGGCAAACCGGTAGATAAAGACAAATGGGGAATGCCAGCTCATATGGTCAATGCTTACTACCATCCTTTGCTCAATGAAATTGCTTTTCCGGCGGGTATCATGCAAGCGCCATTCTTCGATGAAAAAGCAGAAGATGCTGTCAACTATGGCCGTATCGGGATGGTCATTGGCCACGAATTTACCCATGGCTTTGATGATATGGGGAGTAAATTTGCTGCAGACGGTTCTTTCACCAACTGGTGGACCGAAGAAGACCGTCAGTCTTTTGAAGAAAAGACAAAATTATTGGGTGCTACTTTTGCTGGCTTCTGCCCAATGGACAACCATTGTGTCAACCCAGATTTAACAATGGGAGAAAACATTGCTGACCTCGGTGGTTTAACCATGGCATTTTACGCTTACAAAAGAACTGACGAATATAAAAAACAAGAACTTCGCGAGGGCTTCACACCTGAGCAGCGTTTCTTTATTGCTTATGCGCAGCTTTGGAAAATTAAATACACGGAGGCCGAAATGAAAAAGCGTTTAGCGACTGATCCACATTCACCAGGAATGTACAGAGTAAACGGCCCACTTAAAAACTGCCCTGAGTTTTTTGAAGCCTTCCAAATTGAAGAAGGACGCGAAATGAGAAACGACGTTAAGCGAGTGGCTCGAATTTGGTAAGTAATTCGGCTTGTGACAACTGTTGTTGCAAGCCGCTTTCCATATCTTTAAGGGTAAGTTTACCTTGTTGCCTTTCTTCTTCACCTACTAATATGACAAATCTAGCTTTGCGATCATTGGCATACTTGAGTTGTTTTTGAAGTTTAGCAGCGCTCGGATACAATTCTGCAGCGACACCCAAGGCACGAAGTTTTTTCAAAAGTTGGAGGTGAGCTAGCTCAGTTTCAGGTTCAAAATTGGCAATTAAAATATCCAAGGATTTTTCGAGATCAGCAGGGAACAACTGCAATTCTGTCAGAACATCATAAATGCGGTCTGCACCAAAAGAAATGCCCACCCCTGATAAGTTTTTGAGGCCAAAAAGTGCGGTGAGGTCATCGTAGCGTCCACCTCCACAAATACTACCCATCTTGACACCTTGTGCTTTGACTTCGAAAATAGCTCCCGTATAGTAATTCAAACCTCGGGCTAGAGTCACATCAAAATTGAGCGTGCCTTTTTCTAGGCCGAGTTGCTCCACTCTGTCCAATACATATTGCAGTTCATCGAGACCTTTGAGGCCAATTTCACTGGAAGCTAAGAAAGTTCTGAGGTGTTTTATTTTTTCTTGATTGCTTCCTGTTAGTTCAAAAAGCGGCTGGATTTTTTGAAGGGTAAGGTCCGAGAAGCCTTTTTCTTTTAATTCTTTGAAAACACCTTCCTCACCTATTTTATCTAATTTATCAATGGCCACCGTGAGCTCAACAATTTGCTGAGCAACGTCACACACCTCGGCAATACCCGTCAATATTTTTCTATTGTTGATTTGGATGTCGAAGCCAGGCAAACGCAGGGCAGTGAGTACTTCGTCAAAAATTTGAATGAATTCAACTTCGTGTAATAAAGAATCAGATCCGACCACATCGGCATCGCACTGAAAAAACTCTTGATAACGACCATGTTGCGGACGATCGGCGCGCCAAACCGGCTGAATTTGATAGCGCTTGAAAGGGAATTGCAATTCGTTTTGGTGCTGGACCACAAAGCGTGCAAAAGGCACAGTGAGGTCGTAGCGCAGCGCCTTTTCGGCTAATGAATTGGCAAAACGCGGAAGATTATCTTGTGCCAATGCCTCGAGGTCGGCTTTGCGCATTTTTTCTCCTGAGTTCAAGATTCTGAAGATCAGACGGTCCCCTTCTTCTCCATATTTGCCTAAAAGTGTACTTGAAAGTTCAAAACTTGGCGTTTCAATTGGTGCAAAACCATAGCGCTTGAAAACCGTTTTGATGGCATCAAAAAGATACGTTCTTTTAGCGACTTCTGAAGGTAAAAAATCTCGAGTTCCTTTAGGGATTGAAGGTTTTTGTGCCATTTTAAAGTGTGGTATTTTTAAGAAAGAGTTCAAGCAAAATGCCATCGGCAAGGCCTATTTTTGGCACTACGATTTGATCTTGCTCGAGTGCAGCAAGAGCTGCGATATATATCTCTAAGGCCGGAACAATGACGTCTGCACGATCTGCTTTCAATTGAAACTGTTCGATGCGTTGGTCTATTGAAAGCGAGGCCAATTGACTATGTAACTGGAGCAAGTCTTTTCTTGAAATTCTATCTTTTTTGTTGGGTAACATTTTGAGCGCACGGTTAATATTGCCTCCGGTTCCGAAAACGAGGTGCGGCTCATTGACTTTTGCATGGGTTTGAATCCAGGTAGTGAAATCAGACCAAATATTTGCATCAATTTTTTGGTTTAAAATACGGAGTGTTCCCAGCTCGAAAGATTTAGACGCACGCCTTTGACCATCTTCAAAAACACTAATTTCAGTACTTCCTCCCCCGACATCAACAACAATATATTGGGTCTTTTGACCAAGGTGCAGTAGTTCAAAAGCAGCAAAAATAAGTTTGGCTTCTTCTTCACCTGAGATGACCTCAATTTGCAAACCTGTGGCCTGGAAAATTTCTTTGGCCACTTTTTTATTGTTGGAAGCTTCCCGCATCGCAGAAGTAGCCACTGCTCTGAGTTCAGTAACTTGATGTGCACTTGCCAATAATTGAAAAGCATGCATGGTCTGAATGAACTGCTTGAGCTTCGTAGTGCCAATTTTTCCTTTGCCAAAGACGTCAGCTCCTAACCTCAAAGGGCTTCGGTAATAGCCGAGTTTTTGTATTTGCATGCCCAAATCATTGGCCAAAACCTCGCCTATCAAAAGACGCGCTGCATTTGTGCCGATATCGATTGCTGCAAATTTCATAAGGCAAAATTAAAACAATGAGACTTGCATAGCCTGAAAATATTCATTTTATTTGTTGTGCGCTCATGAAAATTACCCAACAACATCTGTTCAGTACTAAAATTACACCACAGACAGGTCGCCTATTAATAGCCGAACCTTTTCTCAATGAGCTGTATTTTCAGCGTGCGGTTATATTATTAGTGCACCACGACAAAGATGAAAGCATGGGCCTTGTACTTAACCATCCTTCAGACACACACACCCACGAAATCCTCAATGACTTTGATTTTTCCATGCGCATCTATCATGGAGGCCCAGTTGATACGCAAAGTTTGTTTTACCTCCATAGCTTTGCTGAGCTTAACGAGGCCAAACAACTTACTCAAAACTTATTTTTTGGAGGCAACTGGGATGAATTGTTAGTAGCCATGAAAAAAGAAAAGCACCCCGAACGCCGTGTCCGATTCTTTTCTGGCTATGCCGGCTGGGGAGCACAACAACTACTTGACGAAATGTCTGAACACGCTTGGGTCTGCATTTCAAAATACGATGACGCGACGATTTTAAGTAAGCCCAGTGATACCTTGTGGCATGATTCTCTAACAAGTCAAGGGCCAGAATTGGCTACTTTTGCGCATTTCCCACTGAATATCAGTGACAATTAAGTGTTTTTACCTTGTGATTTCGAGATTTATTGCTAATTTTGCGCCTCCGTATGGAACGGCGTGCCCATTCTGCGCCTATTATTTTTGTTAAACAGCTTTTTAATCGATGGGGATTAAAAATACAAATTTGAAAGCCACATGGCAAAGAACATTGAAAAGCAGGGAACTGCAGATTTTGATTGGGAAGCGCTCCAATTGGACGGTTACAATCAGGTAGAACGCTCTGAACTCGGAGATCGCTACGAAAAAACCCTTACTTCAATCAACGAAAAAGAAGTGATCCAAGGGACTGTTGCAATGCTCAACAAAAAAGAAGTAATCATCAACATTGGTTACAAATCTGAAGGAGTTGTTGCTGCTAACGAATTTCGTTACAACCCAGATTTAAAAGTTGGAGATGTAGTTGACGTTTACGTTGATTGCTTAGAAGACAAAACTGGACAACTTATCGTTTCTCACCGCACAGCTCGTATGCACAGTGCCTGGATTCGCGTTAACGACGTACTTCGTACAGGCGAAATCATTACTGGTTACGTGAAGTGTCGCACTAAAGGTGGTTTAATTGTCGATGTATTCGGAATTGAAGCATTCTTACCAGGTTCACAAATTGATGTGAAGCCTATCCGTGACTACGATATCTATGTTGGTAAAAACATGGAGTTCAAAGTTGTTAAAATCAACGAAGAATTTAGAAACGTTGTCGTTTCTCATAAAGCCCTTATCGAAGCTGAACTCGAAGAACAGAAAAAACAAATCATTTCTGGTCTTGAAAAAGGACAGGTTCTTGAAGGTATCGTTAAAAACATCACTTCTTACGGTGTATTCATCGACCTCGGTGGCGTTGACGGACTCATCCACATCACAGACCTTTCTTGGGGCCGCGTAACGCATCCAGAAGAAATGTTAGAATTAGATCAAAAAATCAATGTGGTTATCCTCGACTTCGATGACGACAAAAAACGCATTGCTTTAGGCTTGAAACAACTTCAACCGCATCCATGGGATTCACTTGACACAAACCTACAAGTTGGTGACAAAGTAACCGGAAAAGTTGTTGTTATGGCAGACTACGGTGCATTCATCGAAATCGCAGCTGGCGTTGAAGGTCTTATCCACGTTTCAGAAATGAGCTGGTCACAACACTTGCGTTCTGCTCAAGATTTCTTAAAAATCGGAGACAGCGTTGAAGCAGTCGTCCTTACCCTTGATCGCGAAGAGCGCAAAATGTCTTTGGGTATCAAACAATTGATGCCAGATCCATGGAACGATATCGAAATCAAATATGCAGTAGGTACACGTCATTCTGCTAAAGTTCGCAACTTCACTAACTTCGGTGTATTTGTTGAATTAGAAGAAGGTGTTGACGGCTTAATTCACATTTCTGACCTTTCTTGGCAGAAAAAAATCAAGCACCCATCTGAATTCTGTAAAGTTGGTGACGCGATGGAAGTACTCGTACTTGAAATCGACCGCGACAACCGTCGTATCTCTTTAGGTCACAAACAACTTGAAGAAAACCCTTGGGATGTATTTGAAAACACATTTGCTGAAGGATCAGTTCATAGCGGTACAATCATCGACATGAAAGACAAGTCAGGAATTGTTGCGCTTCCTTACGGTGTAGAGGGTATTTGCCCATCTAAGCACCTTAGAAAAGAAGACGGTTCAAACGCTAAAGTTGAAGAGACACTTGATTTCAAAGTAATCGAATTCAACAAAGACGCGAAGAAAATCGTTCTTTCTCACACCCGTTTATTTGAAGAAGGTGAAGACAAACCAACAACTACTTCAAAAGGCGGTAAAAAAGGTGGTGCTGGAAGCAACACTGACCAAGCAGTAAAAGCAATCAACCAAAACTCTGAGAAATCAACTCTAGGTGACCTTGATGCACTTGCTGAATTGAAAGAAAAAATGGAGCGCGGCGAATAAGCCAAGCTTTTCAAACAAATCAAAGGGGGTTTCGGCCCCCTTTTTTATTTCGTCTAAAATTTATAACTAACTTTAGGGCGTAAAATGGGAACAAGTCAAATTTCGGCTACGGTCAAAGATATTTTTGCCGCTTATCTCGAGCAAAATGGTCATCGGAAAACACCCGAACGCTTTGCCATACTTGCAGAAATTTATGAATACGAAGGGCATTTCGATGTAGAGTCTCTCTATATCAAAATGAAGAATCACAACTACCGTGTTTCAAGAGCAACGCTCTACAATACTATCGAATTACTATTGGCTTGTAATTTAGTGCGCAAACACCAATTTGGTAAAAATATCGCGCAATTTGAAAAAGCCCATGCATCCAAACAACACGATCACCTAGTCCTTACAGACACCGGTGAAGTGATTGAATTTTGCGATCCAAGAATTCAACAAATCAAAGCCACAATAGAAGAACTTTTCCAGGTAGATATCCAGCATCATTCTCTCTATTTTTATGGCACACAAAAAAAATAGTTCGCATATGGAAGTCAGTTTAAGCACACATGGCAATCTTTGTCTATTCAAACTTGAAGGTCGTTTCTTTACAGAAAGTGACCGTGAATTAGCCATTGAAAAATTAGACGAAATCACTAATTGGAACTTAGTGATTGACTTATCAAACTTAGAGTACATCAATTCAACTGGTATTGCCTTCTTGGTAAAAACCTTGACACGTGCACGCTTGAATCTTGGCGAAACCGTACTCTACAAACCCAACGAACAACTCAACAAAATCTTTGAACTTACAAGGATGCAACACATTTTCGCCATTTATCAAGATTTAGAACCAATTAAAAAGTTTTTTGAACAAACACAATCATGAAGGTAGACGTATTATTAGGCTTACAGTGGGGAGACGAAGGAAAAGGTAAAATTGTAGATGTACTCACACCTTCTTACGATATCATCGCCAGATTTCAAGGTGGACCAAACGCTGGTCACACCCTAGAATTTGAAGGTATCAAACACGTTTTACATACCATCCCATCTGGTATTTTCCACAAGGATGTCATCAATTTGGTAGGTAATGGTGTTGTTATTGACCCAGTTGTATTCAGTGCCGAACTCGATAAATTAAAACCATTTAACATCGATTTCAAAACGCGTCTTTTACTTTCTAAAAAAGCGCATTTAATTTTGCCTACTCACAAACTCCTTGATGCCGCTTCTGAGCAAGCTAAAGGCAAAGATAAAATTGGTTCAACACTCAAAGGAATTGGCCCAACCTACATGGACAAAACAGGTCGTAATGGCTTGCGTGTAGGCGATATCCACTCGGCTAACTTTAAAGAAAAATACGATGCCCTTGTTGAAAAACATGTCGGTATTCTGAAGCACCACAATGACTTCACCTATGACCTCACTAGTCTCGAAAATCCATGGTTCGAAGCCATTGAGGTTCTAAAACAGCTGACCGCAGTAGATTCTGAACATTATTTAAATACTGCTCTTTTAAACGGAAAAAAGGTCTTAGCTGAAGGTGCACAAGGCACCATGCTAGATATCGATTTTGGCACGTACCCTTTTGTAACTTCATCAAACACAGTTACTGCAGGTACTTGTACTGGCCTTGGTATTGCGCCTACTAAAATTGGTTCGGTTATCGGCATCTTCAAAGCCTATTGTACACGTGTTGGTAGTGGCCCCTTCCCTACTGAACTCGATGACGAAGTTGGAGAAAACATACGTCAAGAAGGCCGTGAATTTGGAGCTACAACAGGGCGCCCACGCCGTTGCGGCTGGCTAGACCTCGTTCAATTGCGCTATGCTATCATGATCAATGGCGTTACTGAACTTTCTATGATGAAAAGCGATGTACTCAGCATCTTTGAACACATCAACGTTTGTACACACTATTTAATTAACGGAGAAAAAGTAACTGACTTTCCTTTTGATGTCACCGATCTTGACATTGAACCTGTCTACGAAAAATTAGCCGGCTGGAATTGTGACCTCACTGAACTTGAATCATTTAAAGATGCTCCTCAGGCACTCAAAGATTACGTCACTTACCTAGAAGCGCAATTGAACGTTCCAATTCGCGTTATCTCTGTCGGTCCAGACCGCAAACAGACACTTCAAAACTAAAAATGACCAAACTTCCTCAAATGCGTTTTGCAATCGTCATGATGGCAATAGTATGTTGGGGAACTTTGTTTGGACAGGGCACACTACAACTGCTACCTGGCACCGAGAAAGTTTACGCCATTCAAAATGGCATACACCGCTTGGTCGGGACAGTTAGCTTTACCTATCAAGGCAATACGATGTACTGTGATTCCGCCCACTACAACGAAAGTGGAAAAGAAGTACGGGCCTATGGAAATGTACACATTCAAAAAAGTGGCATCAACCTCTATGCTGACTCCATTTACTACGCCGAAAAACAGAAATATGCCAAGCTTTGGGGCCATGTAAAAGCCCGAGACAACGCTTACAAAATGAGCGCCGATTCCATGGACTACGATGCCAAACGCGGTCGGGCTATTTTTAGAAGTTCTGGTAAAATTGAATCTATCCTATCAGATGAATCAATTGTTTGCCAACGTGGCTATTTCTACCCAGGCAATGGCTCTTTTTTCTTCAGTGGAAAAGTTCATTACAGAAAAGGCAAACTCGATGTCAAGGCAGATACCTTACAATTTGCCTATGAGCAGCAAAAACTCTACTTTCTTGGCAATGCACAACTGCGCAACGACACCGTTCAAATTTATTGTCAGAAAGGTTGGTTTCATGTGCAAGATGAATATGGCAAACTCTACAAACAAGCAGAAGTCTTTCACCAACAACATCTCATAAAAGGCGACACCTTATTTTTCAACACCAAGAAGAATGATTACGAAGCCTTTGGTCATGTCTTTTACAAAGACACCAAAGAAAATTTTGCCTTAATGGGTCAACATGCGTTACTTTCTGACACCGACCACAAAGGATACATGACAGGATCTGTTTTAGGCTTTAAACGCCTGGAACAAGACACACTATACTGGACAGCAGATACCTTATATTTATCAAGAGATAGTTTAAATAATAATAAATATATTATTGCTAATCAAGATTTTAAATTCATTAATAAAAATCTACAAGGCCGTTCAGATTATGCGCAATTTGAGCTAAAAACACAAGAACTCTTGCTCGAGGAGCAACCCATCCTCTGGACAAACACCGCTGAGCTCAAAGCCCAACAAGCTCATATTTTCCTAAAAGACAGTAGTCTTCAAAAAATACAACTCACCGATAAGGCAAGCATATTAATGGAGCTCGAGACCGATAGTTTATACAATCAGTTGGCAGCTAAAGAGCTCAATGCTTATTTCGACAGCACAGGGCAATTGAATTTTGTCGAAGCACTTGGGCAAGCCTGGACCATTTTCTATCCAGAAACCCAAAAACAGCTCAATGACAGTACCCTGCAAATTCAGCGCGAAGGATTAAATAGGTTGTACTCAGAATATTTGGAAATCAATATTGCGGGCAAAGAAATAGTCGGGATCACCTATTTTGAGCAACCAGAAGGTATTTTCTTCCCAATGGATCAAATAGATCAAAAAGAAAGATGGATAAAGAATTTTTCATGGAATCCAAATTTGCGACCACTGAAGGTATCAGACCTTCGTTAGCTCAATTCTTCGTTGTCCACTGCAGCATCCCAGCGCGTTACGCTCTTTACACCTTCTACTTCTTCAAACTTACGGGTCAGTTGCTCAAGTTGGGCAGTATCGTAAACCAATACCTTGATGCGCCCTTCAAAAACCCCATCGTTGGTTTCAAAAGAAATACTCTTCATGTTGATGTTGTTCTGTCGAGAGATAATTTCAGTAAGGCGGTTTACCAAACCAATCTGATCGATACCGATAATACGGATAGCCGCAACGCGTTCAACAAGTGCACTACTTTGCCATGAAGCCTTTAAACAACGATAGGCCAACTTAGATAGCAAGTGCATGGCATTCGGGCAATTGAAACGATGGATTTTGATACCACTCGAAATAGTGATGAAACCAAAAATACTATCGCCGGGGATTGGACTACAACACTTAGCTAAGGTGTAATCAAAACCTTTGAAATCTTCACCAATGATAATGGTGTCAGTATCCGTATTGATGCCCTCATGTAATAAACTATCGTCAGAACCCTTGATTTTTTTCGAACGAATTTTGCGTTCCAATACGATGTATCCTTGCTGGATATTTAATTCTCTGAGTTGCGCAAGATCTAGTTTGCCCTTAGCAATTTTAAAATATAAGGTACCCGTAGAATCTAGGTGAAAATGCCTTTCTAACGCGCGGATGTTTTCAGGATTGAAATGAATGCCAAATTGCTTGAGTTTCCGTTCAAGGATTTCTTTCCCATCAGCGACAATAACCTTGCGCTCTTCATTGAGCGCTTGTTTGATGCGCTGCTTGGCTTTCGCTGAAACCACAAAGCGCACCCATTCGTCATTGGGTTTTTGCTTTTTGGAGGTCAGGATTTCAAGCTGATCTCCGTTCTGCAATTGGTAACTGAGCGGTACCAAACGATTGTTTACTTTAGCACCGATACAATGGTTTCCGATTTCGGTATGGATGTCGTAGGCGAAGTCTAGGATGGTTGAACCTGTTGGCAAGACGCGCAATTCACCCTTTGGGGTAAAAACATAAATTTCGTCATTGAAAAGATTGAGCTTGAAATCATTGACAAAATCAATGGCGCTGGTATCGGGGTTATCTAGTAATTCTCTGATTTCAGCAATCCAACGATCAAACTTGTTTTCGTCGGTTTTTGATTCTTTGTATTTGTAGTGTGCGGCTAAACCGTGCTCAGCAATCTCGTCCATGCGGGCACTTCTGATCTGCACTTCTACCCATCGCCCCTGTGGAGACATCACAGTAGTATGCAAAGATTCATAGCCATTGGCTCTTGGGGTTGAAACCCAGTCGCGGAGCCTTTCAGGGCTAGGCTGATAAAAGTCAGTTACAACCGAATAAACGCGCCAACAATCTGATTTTTCTTTGGCTGGAGGCGTATCAAGAATAATACGGAGCGCAAAAACATCAAAAACTTCCTCAAATGGAATGTCTTTGGTTTGCATTTTACGCCAAATAGATGAAATAGATTTGGTGCGTGCCTTGATTTCAAATTGGTAACCTTGTTCTTGTAAGGCTGTTCGGATAGGCGCCACAAACCTTCGAATGAAACGATTTCGAACGTCTTGTGTGGATTTCAGCTTGGTCTCAATTTCTTGATACACATCGGCCTCGCAATATTTCATGGAGAGGTCTTCGAGTTCTGATTTGATGGGGTATAAACCAAGACGGTGAGCCAAAGGAGCATAAAGAAACTTGGTTTCTGAAGCTATTTTGAGCTGTTTCTCTGGCTTCATGCTTTGCAGCGTACGCATGTTGTGCAAGCGGTCCGCTAACTTAATGAGCACCACCCTGAAATCGTCAGAAATGGTGAGGATCATTTTTCTAAAATTCTCCGCCTGGATCGAGGTATTCTCATCGAAAACTTCAGGAATTTTCGTGAGGCCATCAATGATTTTTCTTACTGTAGATCCAAATAGATCTTCGATATCTTGCAGCGTTATGTGGGTATCTTCAACAGTGTCGTGTAAAAGCGCACATACGATTGCTGTTGGTTCTAAGCCCATTTCCTCGGCACAAATTCGGGCCACAGAAATAGGATGATAAATATAAGGTTCACCAGACTTGCGGCGCATGTCTTTATGTGCCTCGAGCGCAATATCAAAAGCCTTGCGAATGAGTTTGGTTTCATCCCGACTTCTGTCTTTGGTTGCGCGCAATAAGCCTTTGAACGCATTGAGAATTTCTATGCGTTCTTGTTCTAGGTCAATATGTCCGGAACCGTCGTAGCGCATTAGTTACTTGGCAACAATTGGGTGCGTACTTCTCCAAAGCCGATTTTTACGCCTTCGTTTTGACAGAAACCGCGCATAATTACGGTATCGTGGTCTTGAATGAAACGGCGCTCAGAGCCATCGGGCATAGCGATTGGTTTGGTGCCTTTCCAAGCAAGCTCTAGCATGGACCCGTAAGAATCTGGCGTTGGGCCAGAGATGGTACCCGAACCCATGAGGTCGCCACAGCGCACATTACAACCATTGACGGTATGATGTGCTAATTGCTGTGCCATATTCCAGTACATGTATTTGAAATTAGATTTCGAAACTACTTGCTCTGGATGCTGAGGAACCTCGATGGCTACCTCTAATTGAATATCATAGGACTTCTTTCCTTCAAATTGAAGATAAGACAAAACATCTGGGTGCTGTTCTGGTGTCTGAGTGGAGAATGGCACTAAGGCATCAAGGGTGACAATCCAGCAAGACATTGAGGACGCAAAATTCTTGGCTAAGAAAGGCCCAAGTGGCACGTACTCCCATTTTTGAATATCTCTGGCTGACCAATCGTTAAACAGGCACAAGCCAAAAATAAAGTCTTCTGCTTCGGCGGTAGAAATTTGCTGCCCTAACGGTTTGCCGTCAAAGGTAATGAAGCCCATTTCAAGTTCGAAATCTATTTGTCGGGATGGTGCGTAAATTGGGTCCGCGTTGTCATCGGGTTTGATCTGCCCCTTGGGTCTGATGATGTTTTGCCCAGACGGAATAACCGATGAAGCGCGCCCGTGATAACCAACTGGTATCCAGAGCCAGTTTGGCAATAAAGCATTGGCTGGGTCTCGGAACATGATACCAACATTGGTAGCGTGTTCTTTTGATGAGTAAAAATCGGTGTAATCGCCAATTTGAACCGGCAAATGATGCTCGGTGGCTGCAACCGAAATCAAGGCACTATGATGAGTTGGGTTGTTCTGAAAATCGGTGTTATTTTGCTCTAGCAGTTCGGAAATGCGATTGCGCAAAGCGCGCACAGCAAGTTTGCCGTGCTTCATCATGGAGTTTAAGTAGGCTTGCTGAAAATCGGATTTTGCAAAAGGCAAAGCGTCAAAATAACCAAACTCAGCCATTGCGGCTAAATTCAGGACGTGATCACCAATGCGTACTGCCACAAATTTATGCTGTGGAGTAGCACTTTCACTGACAATTCCGAACGGTAAGTTTTGAATGGGAAAATCTGAATTTTGGGAAACATAAACCCAAGACTTCAGATGAACTTGATTGGCTGTGATTTCCATAAGGATCAATTAAGCGAATTAAACGTTAAAGCGGAAGTGCATGATATCGCCGTCTTCCACTATATATTCTTTACCTTCAACTTTGAATTTACCGGCTTCTTTGACTGCACTCTCAGACTTAAGTGTCACGAAGTCATTGAATTTCATGACTTCGGCACGAATGAATCCTTTTTCAAAATCTGAGTGAATCACACCAGCTGCTTGCGGAGCAGTCATGCCGGTTCTGATGGTCCAGGCACGTACTTCTTTAACGCCTGCAGTGAAATAGGTTTGTAAATTCAATAAATGATAAGCCTGGCGAATAAGGCGATTCACGCCTGGCTCTTCTAGGCCTAACTCTTCTAAAAACATCTGACGCTCGTCATAGGTTTCAAGCTCGGTGATATCGGCCTCGATTTTTGCTCCGATGACCAACACCTCTGCATTTTCTGCTGCAACGGCCTCTTTGACGCGCGTTACATGAGCATTGCCTGTTTTTACAGAAGCTTCATCGACATTACACACGTACATGACGGGCTTAGAAGTGATCAAGTTAAAAGAATGAATGATATCCATTTCTTCTTGACTGAAACCCAAACCACGGACAGACTTTCCTTGTTCTAAGCCTGCCTTGATTTGAAGTGCAAGTTCATTTTCTTTGAGCGCATCTTTGTCACCAGATTTGATAACGCGCGCTAAACTTTGAATTTTTTTCTCGATAGAATCGAGGTCTTTGAGTTGGAGCTCGATGTCGATGATTTCTTTATCACGGATGGGGTCTACACTGCCATCAACGTGAATGATGTTGCCGTCATCAAAACAACGCAAAACGTGTAAGATGGCATCTGTTTCTCGGATATTGGCCAAAAACTGATTGCCAAGACCCTCCCCTTTTGAGGCGCCTTTAACCAACCCAGCGATATCTACAATTTCCATGGTTGTAGGGACTACGCGCTCAGGATTGACAATTTCTTCGAGTTGCTCGAGACGTGGATCTGGGACTGAAATGGTACCGAGATTGGGTTCAATTGTACAAAAAGGAAAGTTTGCCGACTGCGCCTTTGCGTTAGACAAACAGTTAAATAATGTGGATTTACCGACGTTTGGTAAGCCTACGATACCGCATTTTAAAGCCATTCTTATGTTTTGTTAGATCAGGTGCAAAGATAGCCAAAAGCAAGCTGTGTTTGGCGGAAATTGGTACTTTTACCCAAATTCTATACATGAAAATTCGTTTGGTACCTGGTTTGCTCTTTTGGGCCATTACTTTTTGCCACTTTGCGCAGGATAGTCTTTTTATTCGCCAAATTTATGACGAAGCCTTACTCAGGGGCGAAGCCTACGAAAACCTAAGGCAATTATGCAAACAAATTGGTCCGCGCTTGTCGGGTTCCGCTGAAGCTGAAATGGCGGTCAATTGGAGCTATGAAAAAATGAACGCATATCATTTTGACCGTGTCACCAAACAAGCCATTACGGTTCCACATTGGGAACGCGGCACCAAAGAAAGTGCTTGGTTCAAAGTGGTCAATTCATATACGGCCACACAAAAACTGCACTTATTGGCCTTGGGGGGCTCCATCGGAACCAACGGCCTGCTCGAGGCTGAAGTTGTTGAATTCAAGACCCTCGACGCTTTGAAAGCTGCTAAACCCAAAGAGGTTGCTGGCAAAATCGTCTTCTTGAATCAAAAAATGGATGCAGCACAAATCCAGACATTTAAAGCTTATGGAGCGTGTTATGCCATCAGAGGAAATGGCGCCGTTGAAGCGGGCAAGCTCGGAGCCAAAGCAGTGGTCATTCGCTCTTTAGGTTTACCGATTGATCAACACCCGCATACAGGCTCGATGCATTACGAGAAAGAGGTGCCAAAAATTCCGGCAGCAGCACTTTCCACACAAGATGCCGATGCGTTGTCTGAAGCACTTACCAAAGGAAAAGTTCAGTTTTATTTAGAAATGGATTGCAGAGATTTCCCTGATGCGCCGTCATTTAATGTCATGGCCGAAATCAAAGGCAGCCAGAACCCTGAGCAAATCATTACAATTGGCGGCCACCTTGATTCTTGGGATACCGGCGAAGGTGCACATGACGACGGAGCAGGCGTCATCCATTGTTTAGAGGCACTTCGTATTTTAAATACCTTGGGCTACAAACCCAAGCACACCATTCGGGTGGTATTTTTCATGAATGAAGAAAATGGCAACCAAGGTGGTCAGCAATACGCCAAATGGTGCCTGGCAAATAACGAGCAACACATTGCGGCTCTAGAAAGCGATCGTGGGGGTTTTGCTCCTCGTGGTTTTAACCTTGACGGCCCGGATCAATATTTGAGTTTACTTCAAAGTTTTGAACCTTCACTTAAATCCTATGACTTGCACATTTTTGAAAAAGGCTACGGTGGCGTCGATATTGGCCCGCTAAAGACAAGTTATCCTGGCATTCCACTTTTTGGCTTCGTTCCCGATTCACAGCGCTACTTTGATTACCACCATGCACCCAGCGATGTATTTGAATCTGTCAACAAAAGAGAATTAGAACTTGGGGCAGCTGCCATTGCTAGTTTTGTTTACTTACTCGATCAAAATATCAAACCCTAATGTGCGGAATTGCTGGCTTAGTTGAAAAGAAAGCAGCAAACCTCGAGCGCGCTGTCCTAGAAGACATGAGCCTCAAAATAGCGCATCGGGGGCCCGATGGCGCGGGGCTTCAAGTTTTTGAAGCAGATAAATTAGGTTTGGCACACAGACGCTTGGCCATCATAGACCTCAGTGAGGCTGCAGCCCAACCCATGAGCTTTTCAGAGCGCTATTGCATGGTATTCAACGGAGAAATCTATAATTACCTAGAAATTAAGGCTGATTTAGAAAAACAAGGTTGTCAATTTTCAACGCAGTCAGATGCAGAGGTTTTGTTACAAGCCTATGCCTATTATGGCGAGCAATGCCTCAGCTATTTAGACGGCATGTGGGCTTTCTGTATTTTTGATCGGGAAGCACAAACCTTGTTTTGCGCCCGAGACCCCTTTGGTGTGAAGCCGTTTTATTTCCTAAATAACGACGCGCATTTTGGCTTCGCTTCTGAAATCAAAGCCCTGCTCAGCATTCCGAGTTACAAAGCCAAAGCGAACCCAAAAGCCATTTTGGACTTTTTAGCCCAGGCCCAAATAGAACTTGAAGCGGAAGGTTTTTTCAAAGATATTTTTGAATTATTACCCGGCACATCCCTGCTCTATTCTTTAACCGACCATAGCTACAAACAACAAGCGTACAAAACACACCAAGAAGCGCCATCCACCAGCATCAGAGCAGCACTTGAGCAAACACTTGAGCGCCGCTTGCGCGCAGATGTCCCGGTAGGCTTTTGCCTTTCTGGCGGCCTCGACTCCAGCACCCTACTGGGGCTAGCAAACCAAATGCAAAAAACAAAAAACGTCGAAAGTCTTTCAGCGGGAATTTATGCATTTACAGCAGTTCATGACTCTCCACTTGATGAACGCCGTTGGGCGCAACAAATGATTGACCAAACAAAAGTTCATTGGATACAAAAAGAAGTCACTGCCCCTGACCTGCTCAGCAAACTTCAAGATTTAATCTATCATCAGGACATCCCTTTGCTTTCGTGCAGTACCTATGCCCAAAGTGCTGTTATGCAAGCTGCAGCCGATCAAAAAATCAAGATTTTAATTGACGGACAAGGTGGTGATGAATTATTTGCAGGTTATCAGGTTTTTTACCCCACCTTTTTCAAAGAACTGTTGTTGAGTGGGCGCATCAAGCGTTTCATTAAAGAATGGAAAAAGCTTTCACATTCCCCAACTACCGCCAATTACATCCTCAAAGAGTGGGCTCAAGATGTACTCAGCATTTTGCCAACCACAATTACAAACGGCCTCTTCAAAAGAAAGAAGGTAGCTTTTCAATACCTCAAAACAACACCACAACTCAAGAGAAAACGCTACAATAAGCTACAAGCTCACCTGAAAGCATACCGAGAAGGCCCTGCTTTAAAAGGATTATTGCGTTGGGAAGACCGCTGTTCAATGCAATATAGCATTGAATCGAGAACTCCTTTTGCGGACGCGCTTTTCCTTGTAAATGAAGTTGAAGCACTGTCAGCTACACAGCTAGTTCATGAGGGCTGGTCTAAACATGCGCTCCGTCAAAGCATGCAAGACGTTTTACCTGAAAGCATTACCTGGAGAAAAGATAAAAAAGGATTTTCTGTGCCCCAAGGCACGTGGCTGAAGGAAACCAAAAACTATTGGATCGAACTACTCCACACAAAATACGTTTTGGATCCTTTTGATTTTGTTGACTGGACAAAGCTTCAAAAAGAAGCTCCGATGATACTTGATCATGGAACAGAAAACGAAGCGCAAGCCTTTGTTTTTCGTTGCTGCTCTTACCTAATTTGGCTAGAGATCTTTAATTTGGGAAAGCTTCCCGATTCAAAGTAACAGCAAAAACTTTGTTAGGCTTTTCGTGTAAACTAAGCTTGGCACTGGGGTGCCCTTCTGGCAAATAGACCGCACATAAAGCGTGTTTCACTAAATACACGTTCGCGTGCATTTCTTGAGGCAAGCCCTCGAAAATACCTTGTAGGACATCATAACGCGGATATTCAGTATCTGATTTTGCATCATGCCATACCAAAATACTTTTTTGGTCTTTTCTAAGTTGCAGCATTCTTTGCGTATCTCGCCTTACCGCCTCCAAAGAGTGATCTCCGTCAATAAAAATAAGATCCATCTTATTTTTGTAGGGGCTTAAATCAAAGCTTGCTGAATCACCATATAAATGGTCGACATTTTGAAGGTCTTTAGAAAATGTACGATGCGCTTGAATGTAAGCATCCTCGCAACCCAAGTTTTTTAATTGGGCATCTGAAAGATTGAGCGTATAAACCTGCTTAACATAAGGAGCTACATTGGCAGCGCTTTCTCCGCGCCAAGTACCAATTTCAAAGTAATTTTCAACCTGATATTTCGAGCACAGCACTTGTAATAAGGCAAAATCTGTTGGCAAGGATGAACCCGATAAAAAAGACATCGTTTTTAACTGAATTTGCTGGATTTCTGGCCATGCAAAGACATCTATTTCCTGCAATTCTAAATTGGGAAAACGCTTTTTAAACGCCGCGGACAAAAGCCCTTCTTCCTTCAGAATCAAATTGATCAAGTAAGGCTTCTGAACGAGTAAGGATAAACCCTTGAGGAATTTAAAAACTTTAGACATTGGTATCTTTGATTACGACCCGAAACAAACGCGTGAACAGCACTTTTATTTCTGTAAAATTCGGAAAAATGGATAGTTTGCCACCCGCTTTGAAAAAAAAGTAGGCCACCACTATACTTGTTGAGATATAGGAAATGCTCATGGCCAAACCAGCCCCAGCCTCAAAATATCTAGGAATTAAAAACAAAGAACTAAAATAACATACTACAAGCCCAACACCAGAAGCAAATGCATTGACGCTGTATTTACCGATTCCGGAAAAATAATGCCCAACAATAAGTGCATAGGTAAATACCCATACACCAGGCGCCAATGTAAACATGAGTATACGAATGCCGCCAAATGACTTGCCAAATACAAAACTGTAGAATTCAGTAGGTAACAATAAGAATACAATTAATACAAGCAAAGAAACCAACATGCCAAAACGAGCGAGCTTTTCAGTAATTTGCTGGTTATATTGAACATCAGAAGAATTAGAAATAACGGCATATTGCCAAAGTGATATACTAGATGCCACCAACCAAATTGATTCAGTAATTGAACTAGCATTTGACATCAGGCCTACCCCAGCATGTGCGCCTTGTGCATCTAACAAATAAAAGGTTAGTCTAAAACTTAAAAGCTGCAGCACATGAGCCAACTGATTCATGAATCCGAACTGAAACAATTGCTGCCAAATAATAGACCATTTTGAAACATCCTCTTGCTTAGACCAATGCAGATCCAACAACAGAATACTTAGCAGTAAAGAACTCATGTAGGCTGTAAATAGCGCCCATTCATAAAAAATAGACTGCAAAATGTAATATTGAATCAAGACAACAAGCAACGTTAAGATCGGAACAATCAGCTGTATGGCATTGTAGGCTTTTAGTTTTTCTTTTCCTAACAATAAAGAAGCATTGACAGATGTAAATGAACTCAGTGCACTCAAAATAACGATATTCAGCGCTGATTGTGCTGAAAAATGAAACACGCTCACTAATGCCAAAAAAGTAAGGCCAGAAACCAGCACGCACCAGACATAGGCGGCAATGATCAGGCGCTTCCATGATAAACGCGAAGACAAATAAACCAAAGAAGCACCACCAATTAATCCATCAAATATGATGATGATCGCAACGGTTGTGAGCAACAGGCTTTGTTCGCCTTTGCCTTCAGGGCCTAAAACTTGAGAAAATAAAATAGCTAATAAAAGATTGAGCAGCGCTGAACCAACGCGCACCCCAAAATTTGCAGCTATTTTACGAAACATCTTAAGAGAGCACTTGTTGGTAAGCCGCTGCTAACTGCGCAGCAATTGCGTTTTGGCTATATTTCAAGACCGCTTCTTGATGCATTTGGTCTGCATCATAGGATTTCTGTTGTATTTCGAGCATCGCTGCTAGAAGTGCATTTTTATCTTCAGAGGGTACTAAAATCCCATTTCCTGGATTGATGATTTCAGCTACACCACCCACATTAGTTGCGATCAGAGGCGTGCCAGTGGCCAGCGCCTCAAGAAGCACGCAAGGTAGATTTTCATAGCGACTACTGAGCACAAAAGCATCGGCAAACTGCATAATAGCCGCTACGCCCTCAGGGTCTTGTGGGCCATGAAAATGAATAGATGAAGTAAAATCTAAACCATCAAGTGCTTTTCTGTAGGGCTCGAAGTCTCCGTCTGAAACGACATGAAGTTCCACATTGTTTTGCTGCTTTTTGAGTTCGTAAAAAGCATTGACCAACAAATGAAAGTTTTTTTGAATTGGGTCTAGAGAGGACACATGCACAAAACGAAAGTTGGCATGCGCTTTTTGAGCTTGCGGAATAAAAAGGTCCGTATTGACCACGTTAGCAATCACCTTCATTGGCCTTTTGATGCCAAAACGCTGCATAGCAGCAGCTAAATCTAGAGAAACAGGCAAGATCAATTGACTGCGGTTTCCAATGAATTTTAGCATGATTTTTTGCCAAAGACTCGGTTGCGGCTGGGTATATTCATGATAACAAGTCCAGTGTTCTGTAAAAAGCAAAGGCTTTCTGAAACGCAGTTTTAGCAACAAGCCAATGATGCCAATCGGATACAACACTGCACCGTGAATCAGATCTGGCTTACCAATGGGTGTCAAAAGCGCATGTTTCCAATAAGCCACGAACACTTGGAAATACGAAATGAGTTTCCCGACTAAGAAGACTTTACTGCGCGGGATGTAAATCACCTTTTGGTAGTATGGCGCTGTTTTTTCTTGAATAGTGATGGTTTGATGCTGATCAGAGAGCACCACATGAATGAGTGCCACATCGGCAATTTGGCTAGCGGCCTTGAGATGCTGCTCTACAAAATTTCCTTCAGTAGGTTTGAGTTGATTGGGGTACCAACTCGATAAACAAAGTACTTTGGGGCGCTGCTGCATAAGCTGAAGTTACAGATTTTTTTGATAAACTGCCTCCAATTGTTCTAGCGCGTAGTCAATCTCATGACGCGTTGTATACCTCGAAAACGAAAAGCGTGCATTAGGTCTACTCATGTCTGCGCCGATGGCCTCCAAAACATGCGATCCTTTGGTAGCGCCTGAGGTGCAAGCTGAGCCACCACTTACCGCAACCCCTTTCAAATCAAGCGTAAATAACAAAAGTCCAGCCTTTGAAGTAGCCGGCAAACAAACGTTTAATACGGTGTAAAGCGCATTTTCATAACTGGTTTCTCCATGAAATGCAACCTCCGGAAACAAAGCTTTGAGACGCCCCATCATGTGAGACTTCAGCCCAAAAACGTGTTTTTGATGCGCTTCAAGATCGGTGTAGGCTAATTCCATGGCTTTGGCCAGTCCTACAATACCTGCAATATTTTCAGTACCTCCGCGCAAACCTCTTTCTTGAGACCCACCATGAATGAGCGGAACCACTTTTGTTTGCTTGTTCACATACAAAAATCCAATGCCTTTTGGGCCATGAAATTTGTGTGCTGCACAGGTAATGAAATCGATGTCTAAAGACTGTAAATCAAAAGCGTAATGCCCCATGGTTTGAACTGTATCAGAATGAAACAGCGCACCGTACTGACGACATAACTTAGAAACTTTTTCAAGCGGCAACAAGGTGGCAATTTCATTATTGGCATGCATCAAGGATACAATTGTTTTTTGAGATGCTTGTAATAAAGCCTCGAGTTCTTTGAGGTCAATATTTCCTTTTGAGTCGAGTGTTAAATTTACTACTTCGATGTGCTCGTGGTCTTTTAAGGCATCAGCAGTATGCCCAACAGCATGATGTTCAGCGGCAGATGTAATAATGCGCTTCACGCCCATTTGGGTAACGGCCGCATGCAAGGCCATGTTATCTGCTTCGGTGCCTCCAGAAGTAAAAATGAGTTCTGAAGGTGCACAGTTTAAATATTTGGCAATTTGACGTCTTGAATTTTCAAGAAGGGCCTTGGCTTGACGGCCAAAAGCATGCGTCGAGGATGGATTACCAAAAGTTTGTAAAAGAACCGGAACCATTGCCTCCACTACTTCTGGGGCTACAGGCGTAGTGGCTGCGTTGTCGAGGTAGACATTCATTGAATCGTGTTTTGCCACGAAGATACTAAAATTAGTTTGCTTATCTTTGAGTAATGAATGCTCCATTAGCTGAACGCATGCGGCCCAAAACGCTCGACCACTACATTGGTCAGCAGCATTTACTTGGCCCCAACGCAGCATTGCGCAGGGCTATTGAAGCCGGAGTTATTCCTTCCATGATTTTTTGGGGACCTCCCGGGGTTGGAAAAACTACGCTTGCCACTTTAATTGCGGCTCATTTACAAAGACCCATCCATACGCTTTCTGCCATTTCTTCAGGCGTCAAAGACGTGCGCGATGTCATCGCTCAAGTACAAGGCGGCGGGATGTTTCAGCCCAAAGGCACCATTCTTTTTATTGATGAAATTCATCGCTTTTCCAAAGCGCAGCAAGATTCCTTGTTAGGCGCCGTTGAAAAAGGAATCGTCACCCTCATTGGCGCCACCACTGAAAACCCTTCCTTCGAGGTCATTTCAGCCCTACTTTCGCGCTGCCAAGTGTATACCCTAGAACAGCACAGCAAAGCAGATTTGCTCTCGCTTTTAAATCGAGCGTTAAAAGAAGACAGCATCTTACAGCAGAAAGAAATTATACTTTCTGAAACCACCGCCTTACTCAGAATTTCCGGTGGAGACGCCCGCAAATTACTCAACGTTTTTGAAATTATTATCGGTACTTTTCAAGGGCAGGCAAAAATTGAAATCACTGATGAAGTCGTCTTGCAAAATGCCCAGCAAAGCCTTGCACGCTATGACAAAGACGGCGAGCAGCACTACGACATCATTTCAGCTTTTATCAAATCTGTGCGCGGTTCAGATCCAAATGCAGCTGTTTATTGGCTCGCCAGAATGGTAGAAGGCGGAGAAGACCCCAAATTTATTGCACGCCGACTCGTTATTCTAGCGGCAGAAGATATCGGCCTTGCCAACCCCAATGCCTTACTCATTGCCAACACCTGTTTTTCAGCAGTTGAAAATGTGGGCTGGCCAGAATCCAGAATCATCCTGAGCCAATGCACCATTTACTTAGCAGGCTCACCAAAAGGCAATGCGTGTTACATGGCCATCAATCAAGCACAAGCATTGGTCCAAGAAACTGGTGACCTCTCAGTGCCTTTGCACCTGCGCAACGCCCCATCAAAACTCATGAAAGAATTGGGTTACGGACAAGCCTACAACTACAGCCACGATCATCCGGGAAATTTCTATGACCAAGAATTTTTACCTTCAGAAATTGCTGGCACCAACTTCATTCATCCGGGCAGCAGTGCTAAAGAACAAGAATTAGCTAAGCAAATTCAAGTGTGGTGGAAAGATAAATACCAATTCTGATGGCAGCTGTGGTTTATTACTTATTGGCCTACCCCCTGTCCTTGCTCCCGCTACGCTGGCTTTATTTACTATCGGATGCAATCAGTTTTCTCTTTAAAAACATACTTCCTTATCGCAGAAAAGTCATCATGGATAACCTTCGCTTGGCCTTTCCTGAGAAACCTGAATCTGAAATCAAAGCATTATGCAATGACTACTACGATTTTTTAGCTGACGTCTTGATTGAATCCATCAAAAACTTCAGTTTTTCTGCTCAAGACCTCCATCAGCATTTTTCACCTTCAGATGTCTCAGCGTTAGCACATCTGAAGGCAATCGACAAACCCATCATTTTAGTTTCAAGCCATCTCAACAATTGGGAGTGGCTCATCAGTGCAACGGCGCTCTGGTTCGACAAACCTTGCTATGGTATTGGGATGCCCCTAAGCGCTGCTTTCTGGGACAAAAAACTCACCCAAAAAAGAGAAAGATTTGGTCTTACAGTTGTTCATCAGGATAACTATAAAATGGCTTTTGAAAAGAAGAATCCTGTACTTTTGGTTTTAGCTGATCAAGCACCTGCTAGCGCAGAAAAAGCCTACTGGACGAACTTTTTAGGCGTAGAAAGCCCTATTATTTTTGGCCCAGAGTATCTCGCCAATGCCTATGACTGCGCAGTTGTATATGTAAACATAACAAATTCTAAAAGAGGTTTTTATAAGGTTTCATTTGAAGTAATTACTCAAGATGCAAAAAGCCTTGATTACGGCCATATTACCGAAAAACATGCGTCGTTTCTTGAAACTGCCATTGCGCAAGACCCAAGCAGATGGCTGTGGTCTCACAAACGCTGGAAGCGCCAAGCACCTGCAGACTTAAACACTTTAAAGACGCAATCCAAAGCGCGTTTTGAGGAGCGATTCAGAAAGTAGTTAGCTCTAGGAACATCACAATTCTCATGATCATTTATTTAATCATTTAGCTTATGAAAACCCTAACACTTTGTTTTCTTTTTTTACTGCTCTCTTTTGATGCGGTAGCACAGATAGAGGTTTACATTCCAAGAACCCCTAGCGCTAAAAAAGAACATGAAAGGGCTTTAATGACGCTACCCACTGGAAATATAGTAGTCGGATCAAACTTGGCGAACATTCGTGTTTTGAGCCCGTCCTTAAAAACCATCCAAACCTTTCAGCTCGATAGCAATTATAGGGATATCAGGGATCTTGCCTATAGCTCTAAATTTCTGCTAGCCATGCAAAGCAACGACACAAGCCATCTGATTAGAATTGCACGCGGAGCCAGCCAACCAGAAGTAGTCCACTTGAAATGGCAAGATCAACCCATCTTCTTTGACGGGCTTGCCTTTGACAATGACACCTTATTCCTTATCGGAGACCCTGTAGCCAATGAGTTTTGTACTTTTCGATCCTTGGACGGAGGCCTCAACTGGGAACCCACACCTACTAAAATACAAGCCAATCAGGGCGAAGCGGCGTATGCAGCCAGCGGACAAACCAATCAAGTTTTGGATGGGCATTTTTACTTTGTTTCAGGAGGCCTAAGCGCCCGCTTCTTTCATTCCCCTGACCAAGGATCAACATGGGAAATTTCAGCACTTCCCTATCCTTCCTGCCCTACTTGTGGCCCTTATGCCATGGCACTTTCTGACAAAAATGAAATCGTAACCGTGGGCGGAAACTACTTAGCTCCTCACGAAGCAAAAAACACCTGCTATTATTCGACAGACGCTGGCAAAACCTGGCAAGCACCCAAAAAAGGCCCGAGTGGCTATCGATCTTGCGTAATCAAGGTCAAGGAACGCTATTACACTTGCGGCACCAATGGCATTGACTGCAGTAAAAATGGCGGCAAAACCTGGAAGAAAATCTACAACGGCAATTGCCTCAGCATGACAACAATCGAAAACACCCTTTATGTGAGCTTAGCCACTGGGAGTTATCTTATTCTAAAGATTGATTGATAACATCATTCAACAATAAAAGTAGCACCCACCTCCAAAGAAAGAACCTCCGGATGCGCTTCGAATTTGACACGCGCAACTTTTGAAACGAAGCCCTCTGCTTGTTTTTGTTCGTCGTGAGTGGCTAAAAGATAGCTTGCGCCTATTTTTTGTTTCAAGTCCAATGCTTTTTGCAAACCCATGTTGATGGTGCCACCTATAAAAAATGGCAGGCGGTAACTTAAGGTCGTTGTGATCAATACATTGGCATGGCTGTCTTCTGATAAAACTGCTCCGTGAGGTGCGTAAATCAAGGACTTTTCCTTGGAACTGATTTGAAAAGCCTTATGGACTAAGGCTCGCTTGGTTTTCAGTTGTCGGAGTGTAAATGGCGCCTCATCTAAACCAAGTAAGGTTTTGAAGTGTTGCCACTTTTGAATTTTCTTTAATATCGGCGTCAGTGCCACAATAGGAGTATCGGCAGCGAACTGCAAAAGTGTTTCCTTATTGCAGTGATCTGTAAATGGATGAGAAATGAAAATGAAATCTGGCTGCGGAAGCGTTTCAATAGCAACTTGTGGCTGATTGTGAAACTGCCGACTGAACCACGGATGAAAATCTATTTGAGATGGACTTAACCAAGGATCAATAAGGACTTTGAGCCCATCCAAATGGAGCAACCAAGTGCTGTCTTCATTGATTTTCGTGATTTGCATGGTGCTAAAATAACAAAAGCCCCCAAGATGAGGACTTTTGTTGTGGAGAAGATCGGGCTCGAACCGACGACCTCTTGACTGCCAGTCAAGCGCTCTAGCCAACTGAGCTACATCCCCAAAGATTTATTATTTCGCTTGCAGCGTATCTTCCATAGAAGAAGAAATAGCCGCTTTGTCTAGTCTGATTTTGGTGCCTTCTGACTGAATAAGTACCGTAGCATCTGAAATTTCTAGGATTTTACCGTGAATACCGCCGATAGTGACCACTTTGTCACCTGGCTTGAGCGCTTCACGGAATTTTTTGAGCTCTTTTTGCTTTTTCATTTGTGGTCTGATCATGAAAAAATAAAATACGCCGATCATTAAGACGATCATGACCAATTGATTAGCTCCAGCTCCCATAGTTTCTTTTTTAATTTGCGTACAAATGTAGTTATTTTATTCGACCCTTTATTTCCAAGATGGTAATATTCGGCTCCGTGTTGGTCATGAGCGTGATTGCCTTATGAATATTCTTGGTATGTAACTCGTCAGTGTTGATTTCCGCTTTGATAATTGTAAAATCACCGGGCTGAATAGGCTTGCTAGGCTTTCCTACAACTGTACAAGAACAAGAGGGCTTTACTTCTCCGAATACCAATGGATACGAACCCGTATTGATCACTTTAAATGAAGCCTTGATACGCTCACCTTTCATGACCGTGCCAGCGTAAAACACTTTTTGAGGAATTTCCATTGTTGTTGGCTGCCCTACCTCAATGCTGCGATTATCTTGACAACTCAGTAAGAAAATTGAAAGTAAACTGGTGAATGAAAACAGACGAATGGCGCTCATAGTAATTTCTTTAACAATTAGTTCATTAAACCTCTACCCGTTTTTTGAATACGCTTTTCTTGGGTCAGTTTTTCAATGGCTTTATCCAAAATGCCATTGATAAAGACATTGCTTTTTGGTGTGCTGTAGAATTTAGAGATTTCAATGTATTCATTTAGCGTCACCTTTGTTGGTATACTTGGGCAAGCCTGAAGTTCAGTTAAGCCCATTTTTAAAAGCAGCATATCCATTTTGGCGATGCGATCAAGTTCCCAGTTCTCTGCAAGGGTAAGAATATCCTTTTCATGTGCTTCGTCACGTTTGATGGTTTCGTGCAACAAGGTCAAGATGTAATCTCTTTCGTCATCATTTTCTTTGAAAAGCGGCATGATTTCAAACGCAGATCCGGGCTTCCAAGCTTTCATGGTTTTGATGGCCATTGAAGCGCACAAATCGAGGTCATCGGCCCAATAAATGGATTTTTCATCAAAAAAGTGCTGCATCAGGGTTGAATTAGCGACTTCTTGCTTGAACACCTGAAGGGCAAAATTAAGATCTTCTTCATCTCCTGATTGACCATTGTTCATGTGCTCAAAATACAGTTCAGTTTCTAAAAGATTGAGGTGCATCTTTCTAAAAATCTCTTGATTTTCAGCGCCTAACCAATTCACTTTGCGCGCCTCTGAAACTTTATAAAGTTCTTTAGAGTTTTCAATTGCCAACACCAAAGTGTTATCAACCCACTTGGTATTCGGGTTGAGTTCCTCAGGAGTAGGACGCATTTTTTTCTTGAGTTCAGCTTGTCTGTTCAAAGCAGCGCGCTTCATTTCAGGTAAGGCCAACATCAAAAATAAATACATATCATACATGCGCTCAATGGAAAGCAGCAACTCCTTTTCAGCCTTAGACCGATCAGCATCTGAACTCTGAAAAAAGGCATAAAGCACCTGCAATACTTTGATTCTTAAGTGTCTTCTATTGAGCATAATTAGATATTAAGACTGCCTTTTGCTTGTACGCGCTCTTCAGCAATTCTGTTGGCTACCTGGTAACTTGGCAAACCTTCTTGCTTAGAACGAATTAAAATGTTGTCAATGGTAGTATATATTTCTTCAGCTTTTTGTTTGGCCCATTCTAAAGACAAACCTTCCACTTCTGAAAAACAATTAATAACCCCACCTGCATTCAGTGCGAAGTCAGGGGCATAAATGATGCCGCGATCCATTAAGATTTGACCATGTTTGGCTTCTTCTTTTAATTGATTGTTGGCTGCACCAGCAATGATAGCGCATTTGAGCTGACTCAAGGTTTCATCATTGACAGTAGCTCCTAATGCACAAGGCGCATAGATATCCATGTCAATACCATAAATAAGATCTGGAGCAACCACTTTTACGCCATGTTGTGCACTGAGTTTTTGCAAGGCATCCTGATTGATGTCTGTAATTGTGACATCAGCACCTTCAGCTACCAAATACTCAACAAGGTAAGCACCAACGTGTCCGATTCCTTGAACTGCTACTTTTTTACCAGCTAAGCTATCAGAACCAAATTGGTGTTTGGCAGCGGCTTTCATCCCCATATAAACACCAAAAGCAGTTACAGGTGATGGGTCACCACTTTTACCTGGTAAGCCAACTACATAATTGGTTTCTTTACTGACATGAACCATGTCTTCAGGAGAAATACCTACATCTTCAGCTGTAATGTAAGAACCTGCCAATGAATTTACAAAACGACCAAATCTTCTAAATAATGCTTCAGATTTCATGGATTTGGAGTCACCGATGATGACTGCCTTACCTCCACCCAAATTAAGGTTAGAAATGGCGTTTTTATAGGTCATGCCGCGTGACAAACGCAAAACGTCAGTAAGCGCTTCTTGCTCGTTTTGATACATCCACATACGGGTACCGCCAAGAGCAGGGCCAAGTACGGTGTTGTGCACAGCGATGATGGCTTTTAAACCCGTTGCTTTGTCGTTACAGAATAGAATTTGTTCGTGTCCCATGGCAGCCATGGGTTGAAGGATGGGATTCAGAGAGGAATCTGCCAACGGAGAGATTGTCAAATCAGACATGTTTTTGAAATGAGTTCGTTCACTAATTCTTATTTGACGTAAATTTGCAAGTCAAATAGCTTGGCAAAAGTAGAAAAAAACCATGAAGTCCCTTCGATACATCAATAAATACTTTAAGAAGTATAAATGGCGATTTCTACTCGGCATCATTTTCACCATTATTAGCAACTATTTTGGAGTACAAATGCCTGCCTATTTTAGCGAGTCGATTGACCGTTTTCAGAATCACTTAAGTTTACAAACAAAAGCCGACTACTTCTACCTTGCACTCGAACTCGGCGGTATCTATATGGGGCTTTCCTTGCTGAAAGGCTTTTTTTTGTTTTTAATGCGTCAGACCATTATCGTGATGTCGC